>JAZNRY010000101.1:0-73298 GCA_045590995.1 Paludibacteraceae bacterium
CTTTCGCCAAAAATATAATAGTCTATTGCAGCGTTTCATCCGTCTATTCTCGTTATCTAGTGTAGCATTTGTTCTGACTGCTTGCTATGGCTGTCCATACGCTGAATATGATGTAGAAGGATATGTCTATGACGAAAATGGCAACATGCTGGAGAATATGCAAGTCGTTGTCCGCACTTTTGATCAGGAATGGGATTATCCAGATACAGTCTATACCAACGCCGATGGTCATTATCGTGCTATTCATAGCCTTACTTCTACGGGTGGAGATTGTATGGAAGTGATTGTACATGATACCACAGGGGTATATGCCTCCGACTCCACACATATATCATCGGGTAAGATGACGGTGGAAGACAAAGACTCTTGGAATGTGCGTTACTCTATGCGTGCAGATTTCAAGCTTAATAAGAAATAAGGCGACACAAAAGATAAGAGTAATATAGATACAATAATATCAACAATAATTATGAAAAAGTTATTCGGAATAGTTCTATTGGTATTGCTAGCGAGCCATATTATGGCACAGGATGTGATATATCCTACAGTAGGTTCGCATGTATTATCGCGCGAAGGCAATAAGTTTTATTGTGATGGCGAGAAAATATCACAAAGAGATATGCAAGCCTATCTAGAGTTCAATGCCGACCAAGACATCTACAAACAATTCCGCAGTGGTCGCCAGATGTATAGTACTGGTTGGGGGTTGCTGGGTACTGGTTTGGCATTAGACGCCTTTGCAATAGGATTCACTCTGGGTCTTTGTGTGCCATATGAGCCAGATCCAGAAGCACCAACTATGGGCCCTATGTTGGCTGTTATGTTAGTCGGTATCCCTGTCGCTGCGGGTGGACTAGCCTTTACGATTACGGGTATTCCATTGGTATGTGTGGGTCAAAACAAGATGAGGAATAGTTTTGATGCCTATAATATCTCATTGCCTCAGGCAGGTTTCCAACCCGAGTTGCGTCTACAAACAAATAATAACGGCATAGGACTAGTGTGTGCTTTCTAAAAAAGTTACAGATATGAAACGATTATCATTTATAGCAATTCTTGGACTGCTTTTGTTCGTGAGTTGCGAACATAAGAATGGTGGTGAGCAAAAATTTGAATCAATCAAGTGTCATCCATCTCTTTCTTGGCTCGAGAAGTTTTTACCTATGCCTGATGTGGGACCTGGTGGCTCCAAAAAGTTAACTCCTCCAGCACCAGATCCAGTAAGGGAGTATTATGATGCGTACCAATATTCTCATTTTCTGAGAGTTACTGTTCCAGATGCAAATACTCTGAAATTTATGCACCATACAGAGTTTCCTTGTGCATATAGTGTGAAAGGACATGTGGATTTGCAAAATAACAAGATTGTCTTGCGAGAAGAAATGATTAAGCCAGTAACAATCGAGCCTATCCCTCCTTGCTTGTGTGGTGCTACGATCAGTAGTTCTGCTACGGTGTCTCACTTAGATTATGACACGATTGAATTAGAAAGGTTAAGTTTACCGATTCATTTATACGAAGGACTTGATACACTCATCATGATTTATACCGATGTGCCAGCAGAACCAGTGACGATGCTTTTGCTAGAAGGAAAGGTGGTTAATCAGAATGACCATGGATTACCTGATGTTAAGGTTATTCTTGAAAATCAAGCTGGTACTCTCTTAAAAACTATCTATACAGGTGAGAATGGATATTTCTCTGAGCATCTCACTTTTGATATTAGTGAGTCTGATACGTTAAGTGTCATAGCTTTAGACTCATATTATAATTACTATGATACTACCAAGGTTGCGTTTGCAGATATGTATATCGACTATGATGCTTGGAATATACATTACCATACAGATGTTAAAATTCAATTAGGGAAGCAGTAATCGTTCGCAGGCGTTAGGCGAGATAAACAATAGTTATGAAAAAGATTAAAAACAAATACCATTTATTGGTAAGTAGTCTGTTGACTACATTATTGGGATTCTTAGGCGTTTCATGTGATAGGGGAGGTGGTATGGTGTGTATGTATGGTCCAATGCCTGTAGATGACATGGCTGTATATAAAGTGACTGGACAGATAACTGATGAGCAAAACCAACCATTGGATTCTATGCGGGTACATTTCTATTTGGATCAATTTGTCCGTACGGACGATTTCCATAGCGATAGTATTGGTGAATATCATGCAGAGTTGTGGACATGGAAAGGAGCGGATACCTTGCATTTAGTTGTGTACGACCCAAAGAAAGAGTATGCTTCTGACACAACCAAGATTGCTATATCTGATATGAAGTTAACTCCCCATGAAGAACTGAGTTGCTCATATTCTGTAGAATTAGATATCCAACTCAAAAAGAAATAACACTCCTTTGCCGCTGGGGTGTGTTCTTATCTCACATTCGTTCGAACGATTATTAGTTCCCCAGCGGAATAACTGTTGGTTTATGTTGTTTAAGTTGTCGTTAATAAAAAATCCATATGAACCTCCGCAAACGCATCATATTCGAACTTGAGCGGCTTCGCCGCAAGAACCTCCAGCAGTTGCACCCGCTGCAACAACTCTTTTGGGAGTCCACGCTCCGTTGCAATGTGCATTGCCTTCACTGTGGTAGCGACTGCTCCAGTTCTGAGGTGACTCCCGACATGCCCGCCGAGGACTTCCTCCGTGTGATTGATCAATCCGTCACTCCTCATGTCGATCCGCATAAAGTGCTGATTATCATATCGGGTGGCGAACCGCTGATGCGCAAGGACCTCGCCGAGGTGGGTGCAGCGCTCAAGCAACGCGGCTATCCTTGGGGCATGGTCACCAACGGACTGGCATTGACCGAAAAACGCTTTAAGGAGCTTATGGCTGCGGGTTTGCGCTCTATTGCAATTAGTTTTGATGGCTTAGAACTCGACCACAACTGGCTCCGCCAACACCCCCTTGCTTTTGAGGGTGCCACCCGCGCCATCAAACTGGCTGCGGCAACGCCATCACTCACTTGGGATGTGGTGACTTGCGTTAATCAACGCACTATCCACCAATTAGATGAGATGCAGAAATATCTATGGTCTATCGGTGTGCGAAACTGGCGACTTATCACTATCGACCCTATGGGTCGTGCAGCGGATAACCCAGAACTATTGCTCTCGCCTGAGCAACATCGCCAAGTGTTAGAGTATATCCGTGCGAAGCGCAAAGAGGGATTGCATGTGTCCTATTCTTGCGAGGGCTTTATGCCTGATTATGAATTAGAAGTGCGCGACCACCTTTTCCATTGTGCCGCAGGTGTGAGTGTGGCATCTATCCTGATTGATGGCAGCATCTCGGCATGCACCAGTGTGCGTGGTAAGTATTACCAAGGCAATATCTACAAGGATGACTTTTGGGAGGTTTGGGAGAACGGCTTTGAACTATACCGCAACCGTAAGTGGATGAAGAAGTTAGAGCCATGCAATAATTGCAAACTCTTCCGCTATTGCGAGGGTGGGGGAATGCACCTCCGCCGTGAAGATGGCGCATTGATGCTCTGCCATCATAATAAGTTGAATAGTAAAAAGGTTGCCTTTCGACAACCTAAATAAATGTTTATTGTTTGAATGAGGAATTATTAGAACCTTAGCCAAACAGGGATTGCTAATGCGCAACAGGTTATATACATCAAATGCAATAAGGCAATTGCTTTGGCATCTTCCTCCTTACATTGGTACATACATATCAGCATACTGATGAATAGTAGTGCCCAACACACATAGAGTGACATCTCAAAAAGTGGTGTACATAGAATACCGATACAATACAATGTCGGGAGAAGTATGCCCAGAACACCATACAGTCCAATCTCTTGTTGCTTGTGTACTTGATATACAAAGACACCTAAAGCACATAATACAATCACGACATGCAATAAATCAATCCATATTATACGCTCTCTTACTTCCGAAGCTAATAGTAAGCATATCAATGAGATATAACCAAATAGACTGTGTTGATGTTTAAAAAATGTCTTCATATTATCCTGTTTTTATCGTACGACCCACAATGCGGTGCTATAATATAATTGACCTGCATAAGTGGACATATATGTCTTATCTGTATTGTTTGAAATGGTGCGATCTACAATTCTCAAATATCGGGTGGTATAATTGTGTAAATTTGCAATGCTCAAGTTTATTGCTGTTCGCTTAAAAGTTTGATTAGCTTGAACCACATTGTCATTGAGAATGGGCGTTTTAATCATCATTTCATCTAATAGTGCGCTTTTAATTTCAGAATCAATAGGTGAAAAATAACTCTCATAGCCATCAATCAACAGACCAATTGCTTGTTGATACGAGAAGTTCTCGAATGTGACATTTCTTTTTATTAATTTGTCAATGAGTATGTTGTGCATTATGCCAATTCTGGATCCAATAGAAGTGTCATTAATTTGAGTGATTGTTTGTAATGATGTTGTTCTAATCATAGCTTCGTTTTTTGATGCTTCATATGCACTATAAGATTCATATGCACCAACAATTACTGCACCTGCAATTGCGCCAATTGTCGCACCTGTTCTTCCGCCTATGCTACTACCTATATCTCCGCCGAGATTTGCACCAGCAAGGGCACCCTCGATGTCTGCATCAACAATATCCTTTTTTAATTCTCTTGTGTCATCTACGCTATCATTAGCGAGGGTATAAGATATACACTGTTGGTTAGGGAAGAATGTGGCATTCAGTTCTTCTACAGCAGCATAGAATCTCTCCCATTCTTCCGCACTGGTTTCTTGTTCTTGCTGTGTAGGTTCTACGAGCATAGCATCTTCATTTGGATTAAGACTGCTCGATTTGGGAGAGCATGCTGTCAAGAATAGTCCTACAGCCAAAACACTAATTGCAGAAATTGCAATAAAAATACTTTTTTTCATACTTGTAAAATTTAATTGATTAATAAAATAAGTTTACTAAATATAATGGATAGCGAATTTAGCATAAAATATTGGGTGTATTAGTCTGTATGAAGTTTATTCTACGCTAAACTCGCCAACCATTATTGTTCCTGATTCTGAATAGATATATAGTTCATAATTTCCTGATTGAGGAATATACATATTTGTTTCACCTACGAACTCTTCTTCCTCCACCACTTCGCCTGTTCTCTGATTGATTACCTCAGCATACGCATGTACACTTGTGTCTGCTCCTACGAATAATTGGTTGCCATCAATGGACGCGTGGAATTCTATTTGACCAGTGGGAGGAAATGGTTTCTCTTCTTCCTTATTACTATCCCATGGATGCATAGTAGCCATTTCGGTTAAGATGATCTCTTGTTCCGTCATCATTTCAGCGCGGGCATTGCACATTCCTAAAATACACAATGCGAAAATAATTAATTTTTTCATACTTGTAATTTTTTAGTGGTTAATAATGTTAGTTAGTTGTTGTTTTCAAATTGCGGTGCAAAGGTACTGCCATTTTGGAATGTGCACAAAAAATATGGCGCACAAATAAAAACTTGCAACTGCTTAATAATAAAGCGGTTGCAAGTTTATTCTGCGCACAAGTGCTAAAAATGGACTATTTTACTCAATCAGAGATAGCCATTTCAACTAAAAAATCATACAGATTTGCAGCAGTTGTACCTAATTTTTGTGCCGTTCTTTGTTTGAAGGTACGAATGCCTACTGCGGAGTAAATCATATATTCTGCTAATACTTTTGTGCTAATATCGTAGTATAGCAGACAATATACGCACAAATGTATCTCTTTTTCTGATAACTTTTTCTCCGCTAATTTGTCCAATAGGCAAAGTAGAGATTGATTCAATTCATTACGGAATACACTATAATCATTCCATTTCTTATCGGGTTTAGGATGGCGTGTTCGAACTAATTCGATATGCGACATTAATGCATCGTGACGCTGTTGGCGTTGTTCTTCTATTGTTTGTTGGTATTCTTCTTCAGCCGATTGCAAGGCTTCTATTTGTTTATCTACATGCTTTTTCTTCTTGCGCCAATACCAAAGTATGCCTAATACTACCAACACAAGGGTAATAATGAGTACGCTATATCCAATCACTCGCCATATAAAGGTTTTGCAATAGTATAAATAATCTTGAAATACTTGTATTGCATTTAGAGAATCTATTTTTTCAGTTTCCGCTTTGCGTTTTACATCCATTCGCAGACTTGCAAGACTATCTGCAGCCAATATATCATTATTTAAAATAGCATATTTGTGTAAAATATAGTAAGCACTCACTTTATTAGCTGGCACATCAAAATCATTCACAACTTTCTCTGCATAATATGCAGCGGAATCCATTTGACCTAAATCATAAAAAGCATTTGCAATTTTGATAGCGCGATAGGATGTCGTTATAGGAGTTTGTTGTATGTAATAAATAATCGAATCAGGTGTATACTCAGTCTCTTGGTAGTAGAAATAAATAACACGAACATCATTGAGAAACCAACGATAACTATCATCAAATGAATAACTTGCAGCCATCTTCCATAAACTATCCGCTTCTGCAAATTGTTTTGACGCACACTTAATCATGCAAATAGTCAATAATCCATTTGCATAGTACCACTCATTTTCACTTCTCTCAAAATTATCCAATGCGCGTTCATAAAACAATAGTGACAAACTATCTTGATTGTAGTCCGCACATATTCCAGCCATACACGAGTTTACTCGTCCCTGATAAATTGGATTCTCTATTTTTAACCAGTCGGCTTCAATATAACATTCCGCAGCGCGTTCCACTTGGTTGTAGTCATCCTCCAAGTTTCTTCCCATATAGTAGTAAGCTTTAGCCAAAGTGTTTCGTTTGAGCGTTCTACCTAATGGATTATTCAGTGCATGAATAGTTTGGCGCAATGCCACTGTATCATCATAAATCACATGTTGTGTGACATCTAAACTATCAGCCATGGCAATAACTGCTTCTGCTCTTTGCCATTGAGTACAAGAGGTACAAAACCATATTAATGGAATGAGTAGTAAGTATATTTGCTTCATCTGTTTCATTCAAACTAACTATTTGGCTGCAAAGGTACTATTTTTTTATGACATAAACAAGCATACAATCAAAAAACCGAGCGGAATCCCGCTCGGCTTTTAATCTACTATTGGTATTAAGTGATTTGAATTATGTAAATAAGCAGCGAGAATTGTTTAATTCTTCTCTTGTATTTTGGCAATGGCGTTGAAAACGCTGTTGTCTTTTATACTTACCGCGATGGGCATTTTGCTCTTGCGGGTGATGATGCAGACATCCATTGGGTCGGTAATCAAAGACAAGTGCTTGCCACATTCTTTGCAAGTAAATAGTCCCAGATTGCCAAAGAAACCACCTGCTCCTGCAATACGAATAGTCTGTTGGATACCATGTGGATAATGCTCAATTTTCTCGATTTCATCGGCAGGGATATTGATTTTCCATGCAAGAAGGTGGATGTTGATTGCTTCCTGTGTTACAGTTAGTTTGCGGGGGATGAGCACCATACAACTGAGTAGGGCAATGGCAACAATTACGAAGGTGACCAATAGCATCACTTGCTTGGTTGTGTACCATTGATAAGCCATATAGCCCATCGTGGCGAGGATAATGATACTGGCAATAATGGTCACAGACTTGATGGCTGGACTCAATGGAAGGAAGGCGGTGGTTTGCATAGTAGTATAATTTTGTGTTAGAAAGATGCTGCAAAGGTAGTGCTTTTTTTGCGAATATGCAAGCTTTATGTGCATTTGCACACGCGTTAGAGGTGAGTGTGCATGAAAATCAGCGGATTAGAAAGAGGATTGTACACGGAGATGATATGCATTTAGCGACTATAACTCCTGCCCCATTGCGTTATAGATCTTGCCATCGCGGAGGATGAGGAGTTGATTGTCGCGGATAATCTTTTGGCAATTGGTCATTGGCAATTGGATGTCGGATACACTTGTTGGAGTGCCTAATGTTGTAAATTCGCCCGAATAGGTAGTAATAGGTTGGTTTTCTGCATCTTTGGTTGTGATGCTGTAAGTGTATTGTGTGGCTTCGGTCAAACCAGTAACGGTGAAGCGATAGCCATTGCCTGCTTGTTCTGCGTATTGCGCTGGGTGATTGCCATTACGACCTGGAGCAAAAGCAATATTGAGCAACTGACCTTCTGCATTGAAAGTCAAGGTACAGAATACCTCGTCGCCTTTCCTAATGACAATAATATATGTGTCAGCTTCCGTGTGCGTAGGCCATGTGATAGAAACCGAATTGGTGGAAGGCACAATAATGACACTATCCGTGACTACATTCCCATTTTCTGCACCAATACACTCAATCTGCTTGAAATTACCCCAAACTATATCCGAATAATATGCCCGATAATTTTCACAGGACACATGTACAATGGCATTGTAGTTTGTGAATGTGGATTCAAATGCTTTGGGTGGATTGGTTGCGTAACAATATATATCGTAGAGTTTTGTGGTATATTCACCACCAAACGCTTGTTCTCCAATTTCTTTGACTCCTGTGCCTAATGTTACCTTTGTAAGTGACTGGCAATCAGCAAAAACTGCACCTGAAATATGGGTAACGCTATTGGGAATAGTCACCGATTCAAGAGCAAGGCACATATGGAATGCTGCTTTTTCAATAGTCGTTACGCTATTAGGAATCGTGAGCGAGGTCATAGAAGCACACGCAAGGAAAGCTTGCTCGCCAATGCTTGTTACATTCTCAGGAATCGTAATGGAAGGGATTGCAATACAAAGGGCAAAAGTATGTGGTTCTATTCGCGTTATACCATTGGGAATGTTGATTGAGGTAAGGTAGATACAACTATGAAAAGCACCTTCACCAATACTTGTAACACTATTAGGAATGACAACAGAAATGAGAGATTCACAGTTACAACTTGCCAAAGCATACTTTCCTATATATGTTACGCTTTCGGGAATCGTGAGTGAGGCAAGGGTTTCGCACTCCCAAAAAGCATAGTCCCCAATACCTGTGACAACATAAGTAGTGTCATTATGTACTACAGAAGAGGGGATGTTGGCGGTGGTAAGATTGGGATAGTTGTTAGATGCGACTTTGCCAATCTCATTGGCTACTTCAACGGTATAAGGAGCCGTTTGGCTTGTGATATTGTAACACAAATCACCCACTCGGAAATCATACGCCCAAAGGGTAGTATTGGCGAATAGTAACAAGAAAAGAGGGAATAATTTTCGCATTGTTGTTTGATTTAAGTTTCCTGTTTTCAATGAATCAAGTTTGGAATGATAACGCTATATTAAATATGTCGGGCAACGGTATGCATGTTAGTCATTTTGTACAATTTCCCAGTGACCTTCTTTGCGACCTCCGATGCGTGAGAGGATGCCTTGCGTTTGGAGTTTTTTTAACTGCCATTCGATACCTTTGGTTGTTATTCCAGTCAAGATGGCGAGTTCGTTAATAGTTATTGTCGGATTTTCTTTGATTGCATTGAGAATGTTTTCCCTAGTCTTTTCCCTAGTCTTTCCCCTAGTTTTTTCCACAGTCTTTTCCGAACTCTTTTCCACAGTGTTCGTATTAGGTTTGTTGTAGAAGATAGTCCATATGCCCGCACCATCAAATCTCCATTCAGGCACAGGACATCCGTAGTTGGCACAATAAGTCTGAATGCGTTCTATACCTTGTCCCCATGCTTCCACCTCACCTGCTCGGAAGAATGTGGCTGCTATATCGGGATTGTGTGGACGACTACCATGCTTCTGTGTAAGGGTTTCCACCGTCCACTCAGCAGGTAATATCGCTGTGTTCCAAATCATTACCTTATCATCATATACACTAATTTGAATAGGCGTGAAGCTGCTATAGTCCTTGTGGATTAGCGCATTTAGAATTGCCTCGCGCAACGCATCTCGTGGTATAGGTAGTTCGTCAATGCGTTGTAGCCCTTCGTATCGGATGTATGCCTTAGTATATTTGGTGGTAAGGAAGTCCATCGTTTTTTCGACTTGTTGGAAAAGACTTCCGTGCACTTCGTCCTGATAAAGAATTTGGTTTTTATCGTTGAAGAAACCGATTTTGACCCAAGCACCTGTAATAAACTTTTCGGGGTCTGCATGGAATAGTAAGGCAGCAGCTCGTTTGAGATAATTGCCTTCTATTAAATGCAATTTATCCATCAGTTCAGCGTTGCTTAATTGCAATTCATTTTCCGTCATTCGCTGGCTACGCACCACATCCGTTTTGAACATCTGGATAGAAGCCTCATCTAAGTCTTCAATATTCAGATATGGTTGGGGTACGCTATCCCAAGTTCGCCCACGCTTGCGCAATAGAAACTCCTCCAAAGCGTTGCCTGTAAGTTCCTGTTTGGTAGAACCCGAACGAATATAGTATGCACCATTATAAGCAATAGCTGCCATATTTGGCTCCACAACAATCTCAAGATAGGTTTTATCATCTTTAGTATGCTGGTTGACACTGCAAACAATACCCAATTTCTGTACAATCTTGTTAGGAATATCTTCTTGCAGTTTGTGCGGATTATCTACACCCACCACTTCGCCATTATCAGCAATACCTACATAGAGTGTGCCGCCTTTTGCATTAGCAAAGCCGCAGATTTCTTTTAGGAAATCGTCTCTCCAAATCTGTTTGTATTCTACCGTTTGCGTTTCCATAAGGATTTCTGTTTTGTTGTGTGCCTATGTGGCATAGATGAAAAACGCTGCAAAGATACACTTTTTTGTGCAGATATGCAAGGAAATAGCAAGTTTTTGGGTGATTTTTCTTTAAACAGATAAATCAACGGTTTCAGGAAATGAGTCAACCTTTTTAGGAAGGGAGACAACTTTTTCGGGAATAAAGTCAACCTTTTTAGGACTCAATCTTAAGAAAAGTGCTTTTTTAGTCATATGGTCTTCTTTCGGAGTTCTCTCGGAGTTCTCTCGGTTGTCGGTCGGTGGAATAAGGCAAAGTATAAGAGAAGGAAAAGAGACGGCAATCTTAACAAAAGTGATAGTGTAGGGCGTAGCGTGTAAGGTGTAAAGGCGGAGATTGTATCTTCATCCTCCGAGGAAGTATAAGGAATAGTGCGCTTATTGTGCGCTTATTGTGCGTCTATTGTCCGTGTATTGTGCGTGAATAGTGCGTAATTGACAAATATCTTGATGTGTGTGTGCGTTTGCCGCCCCGCTGATGGAATTATAGATCTTTGACTAAGCGGACATTATAACCTTCAAACATATAGCTGATATCAATATATAAATATCCACTATCGAACGCTAAATGATATGCTTTACCGAGCTCATAATACGCTGTAGCAGGGGTAGAAGACCAATATCGGCCAAACTCCTGGAGCTGTGATACTTTTGTTTCTGTTCCGTAAACTCCATCTTGCCACCTCCATCCACTTGCTGGTAAGAAGACGGCTCCGTTTTTCTCCAGTTTTTTCCACTCTGCAGCAGTAAAGGTTTGGTATGCGGCGTAATCGTAATTGTAGTTTTCACCAGGAACATAGGTGTTCATGCCAGAGGCGATAACGATGTCTTTGGGTACAGCCCAATTGTCGGGAAGAAGAATAAGTCCATTGGTACCATTGACTTGTGCTACTGTATAATAAGCACAGGCGTTTGGGCGTTTGTTGATGAGGTAATCCCACTCGTCGTTGGTCAAAGTGCGCCAGGTATTTTGTGGATAGCCACTAATACTGTTTATACCCCAGTCTGTAAAAGTAGTGTAATCTCGTGTATCAATCGTGTTTAATGTAGGATTGTTGCCCGTTCCCCAACCAAAAAGGTCAATCCAACCTTCATAGTCTTGACTAATATAAATATTCTCTTCGCCAATATAGTCGTATTGTTTTTCGGCAAAACGCCAAATGTCCTTTTTAGGACAATATTGTAAGTTCCCAGGAGAGAATACTACTTGTCGTGTTTCCGAGATTGAGAATCCGTATTGTAGTTCTGGTTGGTTCTGTGACTCGCAACTAATACAAATTGTCGCAATAACTACAAGAATCAGATATGTAATATTGGTTTTCATATGTAAGATATTAGAGGTTTTTAACTAAGCGTACGCTCTTTCCTGTTGATCGATTAATGAGCACGCTGTATGTATAAATCTGCCCATCGCAAAAATATAGGAAACAAGGGTCTGGTCCATCTATGGTTGCTGTCCAATAATAGCCTGCTTTTTGAGTTTCTGCAACTGCCGTTTTCGCTATTCTCATGCCTGCTGCAGGTAGAAAGACAGCTCCGTTTTGCTCTAACCGCCTCCATTGCTCTGCTGAGAAAGTCTGATGACTATATCCACTACCCATGTATCCTTCATGCATGCCAGAGATAAAGGAAATACTATCAGGAGCTACCCAATTGTCGGGTAATAGAATAAGACCATTTACATTATTCACTTGCGCAACACCGATAAGAGTTCTAGCTTTAGGACGATTGAGAATCAGGTAGTTCCATTCGTCAATGGAAAGAGTGCGCCAAGTATTGGGATTGTCATCGCCAATGCAGTTTACACCCCAATCTACAAAGGTGTCGAAGTCGTTGTAATTATTATTAATAAATGTTGGATTGTCTCCTGTTCCCCATCCAAATAGATCGACCCAATCAGCATATTTTTCGCTGATGTTTATGTTCTTTTTGCCTATATAGTCATATTGATTAGGCGCAAAACGCCATGCGTATTTAGAAGGTTTGTATTGGAGATTGCCAGGAGAGAAGGCTACCTTCTGTTTAGGAGATACAGAGAAATAAGGTGTATTTTTAGGACCGTTGATAGGTTCGCAGCTTGTTGCGATGAATGCTACTATGGCAAGTAGCAATAAACTGATTTTTGTTTTCATATGAGTAGGTATTTAATTTCGCCTGCAAAGTTACTACTTTTTTTTGATATATGCAAATAAATTTACCCCCCCTATTTTTCTTTGTAACGAACTGATAATAAATATGTTATATTTTAATGTACGAGAACTATATTAGGAATTGTCCGTGTATTGTGCGTCTATTGTCCGTCTATTGTGCGTGAATAGTGCGTAATTGACAAGAAAAAAGAAGGTGCGTCTAGTAGACACACCCTCTTGGAATATTTATTCTCTAAAGGATTAGAGTTGTGGACCAGCTGCAACAAGTGCTTTACCTGCCTCGTTGGTGGTGTACTTAGCGAAGTTCTTGATGAAGCGGCTTGCCAAATCCTTAGCTTTCTCTTCCCATTGAGCAGCGTCAGCATAAGTGTCGCGTGGGTCGAGGATGGCAGGATCAACACCTGGCAATGCAGTTGGAACCTCGAAATCGAAGAATGGGATCTTCTTGGTAGGAGCATTCAAGATGTCACCACCGAGGATAGCATCGATGATACCGCGTGTATCCTTGATAGAGATACGCTTGCCAGTACCGTTCCAGCCAGTGTTAACGAGGTATGCCTTAGCACCAGATTTCTCCATGCGTTTTACGAGCTCCTCAGCATATTTAGTTGGGTGCAACTCCAAGAACGCTTGACCGAAGCAAGCAGAGAAAGTAGGAGTTGGCTCAGTGATACCACGCTCAGTACCAGCGAGTTTAGCAGTAAAGCCGCTGAGGAAGTAGTATTTGGTTTGCTCTGGAGTCAAGATGCTAACTGGAGGCAATACGCCGAATGCGTCAGCAGAGAGGAAGATAACATTCTTAGCTGCAGGACCAGCAGAGATTGGGCGAACGATCTTCTCGATGTGGTTGATTGGGTAGCTTACGCGGGTGTTCTCAGTAACGCTCTTGTCGGTGAAGTCAATCTTGCCGTTCTCGTCAACTGTAACGTTCTCGAGGAGAGCGTTGCGCTTGATAGCAGCGTAGATGTCTGGCTCAGACTCTTTGTCGAGGTTGATAACCTTAGCGTAGCAACCGCCTTCGAAGTTGAACACACCATTGTCATCCCATCCGTGCTCATCGTCACCAATGAGGAGACGCTTAGGATCGGTAGAAAGGGTGGTCTTACCTGTACCAGAAAGGCCGAAGAATACTGCGGTGTTCTCACCGTTCATGTCGGTGTTAGCAGAGCAGTGCATAGAAGCGATACCTTGGAGAGGCAAGAAGTAGTTCATCAAAGAGAACATACCCTTCTTCATCTCACCACCGTACCAGGTGTTGAGGATCACTTGCTCGCGGCTGGTAGTATTGAATGCTACGCAAGTCTCAGAGTTCAAACCGAGCTCTTTGTAGTTCTCTACTTTAGCCTTAGAAGCGTTGTAAATCACGAAGTTAGGCTCGAAGTTCTCCAACTCCTCAGCAGATGGTTGGATAAACATATTCGTTACGAAGTGTGCTTGCCATGCCACCTCAACGATGAAGCGAACAGCAATACGAGTATCAGGGTTGGTACCGCAGAAAGCGTCCACCACGAAGAGGCGCTTGTTAGAAAGCTCCTTGATAGCGATGTCTTTTACCACAGCCCAAGTAGCCTCAGACATAGGTTTGTTGTCGTTCTTGTAGTCCTCGCTTGTCCACCATACATTGTCATGACTTTGAGCGTCATCAACGATGAATTTGTCTTTTGGAGAACGACCAGTATAAACACCAGTCATCACATTAACTGCGCCAAGCTCAGTCTCTTGGCCCTTGTCAAAGCCAGTTAAATCTGCTTTTGTCTCCTCTGCGAAGAGTACTTCGTAAGAAGGATTGTGTACGATCTCGGTTGTACCTACGATGCCGTACTGGGTCAAATCTAATTGTTTCATTTTTTAATATTAAAGGTTATTTAGTTATTATTTTATTCAATTTTGTAGCAAATTTTATGCCATTGCCTATTGACGCAAATTTTATCGGGTACAAAATTACTGCTATTTTTTGAAATAGGCAAATTTTTTCACATTTTAGTGCTATTTTGCAACTTGCATATTACAAAATCACGAAAAACATGTTGTAAAACATATTTTTTTATCAAAATATTTGGTAGGTATGAAAAAAAGCAGTACTTTTGCACCGTGTTTTTCATGGTATTAGATTTAAGGTTAAGTAAAGATTGGGTTGTCGGGATGACAATCCTTCTTTTTTTATGTATATCCATCCTTTCGGACTTTGGCCTCGCATAAAATGATCAGGTGTACCTTCGAGGACACCTTACCCTCGAAACTACGGTCGCATTATGAAGCCCATGTGCTACAAAACGGCATAGAAAGCTTAACTTTCTGCCGTTTTTTTTGCACATGTGCATTTTTTGTTGTACCTTTGCAGTCGGTATGGAAATGCGATACGATAAACAGGATTTGCAGAATGCCCTTCGGGTGTTACGAGCGGGTGGAGTAATACTCTATCCAACGGATACGGTGTGGGGTATAGGATGCGATGCTACCAATGCTTCAGCGGTCGCGCGCGTGTACGAAATAAAAAGGCGTGTGGATAGCAAGGCTATGTTGGTATTATTGGATGGGGCAGGTAAGTTGCAAGGTTATATGGACAAAGTGCCCGATACCGCGTGGATGTTGCTGGAGGCAAGCGAAGGGCAGAAACCTATGACGATCATTTATCCTCGTGCGAAGAACTTGGCAGCAAACTTGTTGGCGGATGATGGTAGTGTGGGTATTCGTATCACGCAAGAGCCCTTTACGAAGGCACTTTGTGAGCAATTGAGGCGTCCGATAGTTTCGACCTCAGCCAACTACAGTGGAGAGCCAACGGCAAAGACTTTTGGCGATATTATGCCTGCTTTGTTGGAGGCAGTGGATTATGTATGTGCGTATCGTCGTGACGATAACACAAACCATCAGCCCTCTTCTATCATAAAGATTGATGAGGCCGAACGAATAACGATTATTAGAAAATAGAATGAAGCTTCTTTCCAAATACCGTAAACAACAGCTGGCGTATATCTGTGTGGATATACTATCTTCGCTATTGGTTTGGTTGGCATTCTTGGGCTTTCGTTGGATGGTGTATGAGGGAAAAGTGATGGGGGTGGATACGCTTTGGATTCCAATGTTTGATTTTTATCGCCCATTATTGTTATATCCATTGGGTTGTTTGATGGTATATTACTTAATGGGATATTATTTGCGACCTTTTAACAAAGATTATGCGCAAGAGTTTCGTGTTACCTTTCTTTCTGCATTGCTGATTGCTTTTGGGGCATTCTTTGTGATAATTATAGATGACCCCGTTAGTAGTTATCATCGGTATCTGACATCCTTGTTGGTGTTAATAGGGGTGCATTTTGTGTTGAGTTATTTGCCGCGCTTATGTGTGACTATATTGTCGCGCAATCGTGGTGCTCATTTGCCAACCTATTACACTATTCGTTCGTTGAAGCAAATAGATGATTTTAAGCAACATTTTTCGAAAGAGAATGATGTTGATGAAGTGGTGATAGATCTTCCTCAAACAGCCTCGGAGAAAGATATTTATACGATTATTAATCAATTATATCCCTATGGCGTTGAGATAGCGATTAAGCCTCGCTTGTATGATATGCTTACTGGTGCTGCGAGTATTAAGGATGTGGAAGATATGCCATTGGTACGCATAACAGAACACAAGATGAGCGATTCGCAGTTGTGTATGAAGCGGGCATTTGATGTGTTGCTTTCTTCACTGTCTTTGTTGGTGTTGTCACCAGTATATATATTATTGTACATACTGGTTTGGTGCACTTCTAAAGGTCCTGCTATATACAAACAAGAGCGTATCGGATTACATGGCATACCTTTTCAGATATTAAAATTCCGCACCATGTATAATGATGCCGAGTCTGATATTCCTATGTTGAGTGCAGATCACGATTCGCGGATTACCAAGGTGGGTGCATTCTTGCGTAAGTATCGTTTGGATGAGTTGCCACAAATGTGGAATGTGCTGAAAGGAGATATGTCTATTGTCGGTCCGCGCCCAGAGCGAAAGTACTTTATAGAACAGATAGAACAACAAGCCCCTTACTATTGTTTATTGTACAAAATACGCCCTGGTTTAACCAGTTGGGGACCTGTAAAAGTGGGATATACTGATACGATAGAAAAAATGATTCGCCGCCTTAATTACGATGTGGTGTATGTGGAGAATATGTCACTGCAATTGGACTTTAAGATTCTCTTCCACACGATTGGTGTAATTCTGGATGGCAAAGGGAAATAGTGTAAAGTGTAAAGGAGGGTGTTATGAGTTACGATGAAGCAATAAAGCGAATAGAGCAGATTGTTAATGAGTTAGAACAATCGGAAGCGTTGAGCATGGAGGCGTATCAAGCCAAAGCCAAAGAGGCAAAAGATTTGCTATGCTTTTGCCAAAAACAGTTGACGGATTGGGAGGAGAAAATGGAAGAGGTAATACGGTAAATTACTCTTCGGAGAAGTGCACGAGCACATGACGATAGGAATTGAATATCTTGGACTTCGATACGAATCCAAGGTATTTTTTTTGTTCGTCCACTACAGGTAGGTTCCACGCTCCTGTATCCTCAAATACTTCCATGACTTTGCCCATAGGCATGGTGTTGGTGATGATGGCTTGAGGTGAGTTCATCAGTTGCTTCACGGTGAAGCGATTGTAGAGGCGTGGTTGGAACATGATGTTGCGTACCTCATCCAAGAGCAGGATACCCAAGAGTTTGCCATTCGTGTCCACTACAGGGAAAATGTTTCGGCGACTTTGAGCAATGACTTTGACTAACTCTCCGAGTGTCATCTCAGGATTGAGTGTCATGAGGTCTGTTTCGAGTACATTGTCCATCTTAAGCAGTGTAAGCACAGAGCGATCTTTGTTGTGCGTGAGGAGTTCGCCTTTTTGCGCCAAACGCATAGCATAGAGGCTATGTGGCTCGAATATCTTGATAGTCAGAAATGAGATAACAGCTACGGCCATTAGTGGCATGAATAAGTGGTAGCCACCCGTGAGTTCTGCAATGAGGAAGATACCTGTAAGCGGTGCGTGCATGACACCAGCCATCAATCCAGACATACCAGCCAAAGCAAAGTTGGCTTCTGGAACTTCAATGCCAATCATATTCATTAGTCTGGCGCAAATGAAGCCCGTGATAGCACCCATGAATAGTGAAGGAGCGAAGATTCCTCCTACACCGCCACCGCCATTGGTAGCTACTGAAGCAAAAATCTTGAGTAACACAATTGCGGAGAAATAGCCAACCAGAATCCAAGAACCAGTGCCAAAGCGTTCGAAAGGACTATTGGCAATAGCAGAGATGGAGTCGCCGTTGATGAGCTGCTTGATGACATCATATCCCTCGCCATAGAGTGGGGGAAAGAGGAATAACAGCAAACCCAATGCCGAACCGCCAACGAGGAACTTTAACCAAATATTCTGTACATATCGTTTGAATAACTGCTCCAAGCGATTCATTCCGCGTGTAAAATAGAGTGATACCAATCCACATACAATACCCAATATAACATACCAAGGCAGTCGCTCTACAAAGAAAGGTTCGCTATTTGTGAGCGGGAACATTGCCTCTTGCCCATTGACAAAGAACGATATAGCTGTTGCTGTCACAGAGGAGATGAGCAGTGGAGCCATACGCGTCATGGTTAGGTCCATCATCAGCACTTCAAGGGTAAAAACAAGACCAGCGATAGGGGCTTGGAAGATACCTCCGATTGCACCTGCCGCACCGCAACCAATCATGAGCATCATTGTCTTTTGGTCAAGGCGGAATAGTTTTGCCAAATTGCTGCCGATAGCGGCACCTGTCATAACGATAGGTGCCTCAGCTCCGACTGAACCTCCAAAACCAATGGTAATAGCCGATCCTACCACCGAAGTCCATGTATTATGGAGCTTGATAATCGATTTGCGCTGAGAGATAGCGTAAAGAATTTTAGTAATACCATGTGATATGTCGTCTTTCACGACATATTTCACGAATAGTCCTGCCAGTGTGATACCAATCATCGGGGTGATGAGATACCACCAGTGGTCCTGCTCAATGAGGTAGTGCTCCACCAAGTGATGGATGCCGTGTATCATTAGTTTGAGAAGTTGAGCAGCGCACGAAGCCAATGCTCCCACAAAGAAACTCAGGGTCAAGACGAGGTTTTTTTGCGGGATATGCTGCTCACGCCAAGCGATGAATCGATCGTATGTTATTCCTGCGTGTCCCAACCTATGCCACGGTATTTGTCCAGATCCCACTCCTCTTCCACTTCGTTGAGGTAGATGGTGTGTGGCTCGTCGTCGTCTTCTTCGGGTTCCTCGTCACGCTCAATGATTTTGACTTCAATGGGTGAGTGAGAAATTTCAATAACTTGATTCTGCTCTTTGTTGAGTTCTTCCCACAGCATGTCCTTTAACTCGGTGAGTCCCATTCCGCTGGCGGAAGAAAAGCAGATAACAGATATACCTAATTCCTTACTAAGTTGTTTTGTAAGTTTATCAAGGTTAATATCTGGGTCTGCGATGTCGCATTTGGAGATAGCCAAGATACGTGCTTTGGTCAGCAGTTGTGGATTGTATTTTTCCAACTCTGAGAGCAATATCTCGTATTCCTTTTTGATATCTTCGGTGATGACGGGTACCATAAAGAGCAGTACCGCGTTACGCTCAATGTGTCGTAAGAAACGCAGTCCCAGTCCACGACCTTCGGCGGCACCCTCGATGATTCCTGGAATGTCTGCCATACAGAATGACTGATTATCGCGGTAGGAAACGATGCCGAGTTGGGGTGTCAGCGTGGTAAATGGATAGTCCGCAATCTCGGGTTTTGCTGCGCTGACCACAGATAGCAGGGTTGATTTGCCAGCATTAGGGAAACCTACAAGTCCGACATCAGCGAGCACTTTGAGTTGTAGAATCACATTGGCTTCCATGCATGGTTCGCCGGGTTGTGCGTAGCGGGGAGCTTGGTTGGTAGCGGTGCGGAAATGCCAGTTGCCGAGTCCGCCTTTGCCTCCACGGAAGAGAATAATCTCTTCTTGATGCTCTTTTATTTCGCACATAAACTCGCCCGTGTCGCCATTGTAAACCACTGTACCACAAGGAACCTCGATGATTTTATCCTCGCCGTCCTTGCCAAACGAACGCGATGGACCACCTTTGCTACCATCGGTGGCAAGGATATGCTTTTGATATTTCAAATGGAGTAGCGTCCACAGGTTGCGATTGCCTCGGAGGATAATATGTCCCCCTCGTCCTCCATCACCTCCATCGGGACCACCCTTGGGAACATATTTCGCACGGTGGAAGTGCATGCTACCAGGGCCGCCTTTACCAGAACGACAGTAGATTTTTACATAATCAATAAATGAAGATGATGCCATGGTTTATTTGTGATTGGACAATTTGCAATTGATATTCAAAAATATTATTGAATTAATTTCAGTATAGTGTCAATCTGACTGAAAGTATCCTCCATGGAGTAGTTGCCATTGATAGCAAAATAGTTATGGCGATGGAGGTAATATGTACATACAGGTTTTGTTTCGGATTGATATACTTGCAAGCGTTTTTTGATTGTTTCGTAGTTGTCATCTGCACGACCGCTTGTCTTTCCTCGATTGAGAAGACGCTTGATGACTTCATCTTCCTCCACAAACAAATCAAGGAGAACGGCCTTCATATGGCGACGCTCCATCAATAGTTCGAAAGCTTCGGCTTGTGCTACTGTTCGTGGAAAACCATCAAAAATAACCCCCTTGCAATCAGCAGGCAAATTGTCTATATAGCGCTCAATGAGGTGAATCATTTTATGGTCAGGAACAAGGTTTCCGCCAGCAATCAATTCGTCAATCTCTTTTCCCAGTTCGCTACCAGATTTAATCTCTTGACGGAGAGCATCGCCTGTTGAAAGGTGTTGCAAACCATATTTTTCTACAATGATATCCGATTGTGTTCCCTTTCCGCTACCAGGGGCTCCGCAGAGGATAATGTTTAGCATAGTTGAAATGTTCTAAAATTTTTAAGAGTTTTAGGGTCAAAGTTGGACACAAAACGAGTTGCCCCAAAAGAGCAACTCGCTGTATCTACAAGATAGGATTAGAGAGCCAAACCTTTACCAGCTTTGAACTTAGCCACTTTCTTAGCAGCAATCTCAATCTTAGCACCAGTAGCAGGGTTAACGCCTTGGCGAGCAGCTTTCTCAACTACAGAGAAAGTACCGAAACCTACCAATTGTACGCTCTCGCCCTTTTGGAGTGCGCCAGCGATTGCATTTACAGTTGCCTCAAGAGCACCTTGTGCTTGTACTTTTGTCAAACCAGCCTCAGCTGCAATAGCAGCTACTAAATCTGCTTTATTCATACGAAAATTAGATTAAATAATTAAACATTAAGTATATTACATTGGAATTTCCAACGATTTGCTTGCAAAGTTACAATATTTTTCTTATACTGCAAACATTTTGACTGAAAAAATGTCATTTTTCTGCCATTTTTTGTATTTTTCTGTTGTATAGCACGATTTTTGTTTGTATTTTCGTGTTTTTTTATTACTTTTGCATAGAAATTATCAATCAATAGACAATGTTTAGAAATTTACCACCGATTACAAAAAATCTATTGTTCATCAATGTTATCTGCTATTTGGCAGATGTAGTTTTTCAGCGTTATGGCATTAATTTTAGCCATATTTTTGGCTTGCATTATTTGACGGCTTCTGACTTCCGTTTGTGGCAACCGCTGACCTATATGTTTATGCATGCAAATTTTTCGCATATCTTCTTCAATATGTTTGCGGTGCTGATGTTTGCTCCTGCGTTGGAAGATCGTTGGGGAGGGAAACGCTTTTTGATTTATTACTTCATTACGGGTTTGGGCGCTGCGATCGTGCAAGAGACTGTATGGGCATTGCAGTTGCAACCAGTGTTGAACAGCCTTGATTCGTTGATGGCAAGTCAATTAGCGAACCGAGTAGTGACTATTGGTGCCAGCGGTGCAGTGTTTGGAATCTTGTTAGCGTTTGGCTGGTTGTTCCCCGATGTGCGTATGTATATTATGTTTATTCCGATCCCTATACGCGCGCGTACCTTGGTTATTATCTATGCGTTGATAGAGTTATTTACAGGTTTGGCTCCTTCGGCGGGAGATAATGTGGCGCACTTCGCGCACTTGGGCGGTATGATTTTTGGCTGGTTGCTTATTCTTTGGTGGCGTTATCGCGGGTATGATGGTTTTGATTCTACGCCATGGAATGATGGCACGCTCCGCCGTTGGTGGGAGAATGTGAAGCGTTGGATTCGCGATAAATGGGAGGACCGCTTCCCGCCTCGTCATCCGCGTATCAATCGCGATAAAGACAGCAACTACCGCGACTATCACTACCACGAGCCGTTGTGATGCTTGTCTGTAGGAAACATTAAGTATCTACATCAACGGAAACGACAGTACCCTTGCAATCCGTCTGCTGCAAGACGAGGTGGATACATTCGTGCAACAGTTGCTTGGCATGTCGGATATTCGCCCCTTGCTCAACACGCAGGCGCAGTTGGCGGATATATTGGTTGTTGCGACGAGAAACTTGCGGAGTAATCACGCTGGAGATACGAGTCCCAAAAATATCTTGTAATGCCTGCATTAATACACGACTGCAATGCTCCAAACGGCGTTCATCACGATGACGCAAAGTGATCATCATTAACCGATGAAATGGGGGGAAATAGAACATTTTGCGTTCGCTAACTTGCTGTTGGTAGATTCCTTTGAAATCGTGTGCGCATAACATTGTATATAAAGGATTCTTGGGGTCGAAAGTCTGAATCATCACCTCTCCTTGCTTACCACTGCGCCCTGCACGACCAGACACTTGTTCCAGCATTTGAAATGCGTACTCTGTACTGCGAAAATCAGGTTGATTGACCAGCATATCCGCTTGCAAAACCACCACCAAGGAGACATCATCGAAATGTAGTCCTTTCGTAACCATTTGTGTGCCGATAAGAATATCCACTTCGTGGCGCGCGAAACGGTCAATGATATGCTGATAAGCGTCCTTGCGGCGCGTAGTATCCAAATCCATACGCGCCAAGCGCGCATTCGGAAAAAGTCCTTGTATCTCCTCCTCCAAACGCTCCGTGCCAAATCCTTGTAATCGCCAAGGCGTACTACATTTGGGGCAATGGGAGGTTAGGGGATTAGGCGATGAGGCAACGAGGCGATGAGGCGAAGGGGTGTAGCCGCAAGAGTGACAGATGAGGGTGTTGTGGCTCTTGTGGAAAGTCATGCTGACATCGCAGTTGGGACACTTGGGAACCTCACCACAATTTGGACACTGCAAGAAGGGGGCATACCCTCTGCGATTTTGGAATAAGATTACTTGCTTGCCTTTAGCAATCTCCTCACGAATACGAAATACCACAGGGTCGGCAAAATGACCATACATCTCTTTGCGATGATATTGGCGCTGCAAGTCCACCAATGTAATCTTTGGCAACTGCAAACCGCGAAAACGCTCTGTCATTTCGACAAGACTGTATTTACCCGACAATGCATTGTGGTAAGATTCGATAGAAGGAGTGGCTGTGCCTAATAGTACTTTAGCACCATACCACTGTGCCATCATTATTGCCGCTGAACGCGCATGGTAACGCGGAGCAGGGTCCTGTTGCTTGTAACTGGGTTCGTGTTCTTCGTCCACAATGACCAAACCTAAATTGGAGAAAGGCAAGAATATCGCCGAGCGGGCGCCAAGGATGAGATTTGGATATTGGATATTGGACGCTTCGCTATTGGATATTGGTAATAGGCTGGAATATATCTCGGTGCGTTCGTCGCTACTGAAGCGCGAATGATAGACCAATACTTGATTGCCAAAAACGGCTTGTAAGCGTTCGGTGAGTTGGGTAGTCAGGGCAATCTCGGGTACGAGATAAAGAACTTGTTTGCCTTGCTTTAGCACCTCGTCTATGAGATGAATATACACCTCCGTCTTGCCACTGGAGGTTACGCCATGCAAGAGGGTTACATTCTTTGTTTTCCAACTTGTGCGTATCTCTTCAATCGCTCTTGTTTGTTGAATATCAAGGGTGTGCAACGCTTGTATTTGCCCTGTATATTGACGCAAACGCGAGACTGGTCGTTCTTCTTCTAAAAATATTCCCTTGTCAATGAGCGTGCGCAATATTGTGCTACTCACTTTGCTCTCTTCTAATAGTACGCGGCGTTCCACACCATTGTTATTCATGCGCAGGAAACAACGCAAAAGTTGCTCCTGCGACTTGGCACGGCGCAGACTATTCAATGCTAATTCTTGCTGGCGAGGATCTGCAAGCGAAGGATGTAAGTGAATGTACTGAGTGGTGCGAGCAGTATAGTTGTCGTCGATGATTCCAGCGGGTAATGCCGCTGCCATTACTTCGCCTAATGTGCACATGTAATACTCCGCCATCCATTGCCAAAGACGCAATTGATGGGGCGTAACAACGGGTTGAGTGTCAATAATATCCACAATATCTCGCACCTTGACCGAAGCAGGCAACTCGCCTTCGTGAAGGCGATAAACAACACCCGTAATAGTCTTCTTGCCCAATGGTACTAATACGCGCATGCCTGCCAATGGTGTTGGCATATTAGATGGGACACGATAGGTGTAGGCATCGGCAATTGCCAAGGGTAAAATTATATCAATCAATATGGTGTTGGACATGAATACTTTTGACGATCATTTGCCTGCAAAATTACTGCTTTTTTTTGATATAGACAAGTATTCAACACATTTTTTTGTGTGATAGTGTGGAAGTGTGGAAGTAGAATGGTTGATTGGTGTTGTATTTCTGCCTTGTCAAAATAGCCGAGGATAAGCCGAAGATAAGCCGAAGATAGAAAAAAAGAGAGCGCGATATCACATCGAACTCTCCTCCCATTATGAAAAACACTATTTATTAAATAACACAATTACTTGCGTTGTATCTGTACTTGATAAATTGTCTACAAAATCCGTGCCAAAGTGAAATATAAAATGTAAAATTAATGCTTTTTTTGCAATTATTCATTCATGTTTACTAATTTGTATCCCTTACCATGCACGCTGAGTATCTTGATTGCATTTTCTTTGCCGATATAGTTGCGCAAATGGTTGATATACACGCTCAGTGAACGCGAATTGAAATAGGTGTCGCTGCCCCATAGTGTCATTAAAATACGACTGCGCTCAACCATCTTTCCCATGTTCTGGCAAAGGATAAGCAGTAGTTCATTTTCGCGAGAGCTGAGTTTTTGTTCACCTAATAACTGACGCACAGCATCGAAAGGTATGCCATTGAGATCAAATTTCATTTCGTCTTCATGTACTGCTGCTTTGTAGCGACGGAGAACGGCCTCAATCTTACAAACAAGAATATCTATCGAAAAAGGTTTGGTTACATAGTCGTCGCACCCAAGATTGTACCCTCGGATGATGTCTTCGCGATCGGTTTTTCCTGAGGTGATAATCACAGGCAAAGGATTACTGCTGTCACGCAACGATTTGAGAACCTGCCAACCATTCATTCGAGGCATCATAATGTCTAAAAGCAAAAGATCGTAATGCTTTTTATTCACCAATTCCCAGCCTTCTTGACCATCGGTGGCTGTATCTATTACATACCCTTTGTCTTGAAGATAGTCTGCAAGAACTGTGGAGAGATTGATGTCATCTTCAATTATCAAAATATGTGTTGTCATAGACATTTTGTATTATATTTGCGATAATATTTTAACAAATACCATGCCAAAAATAAAAATAAGGTATAAAAAAACGAAATAATGGTGTGATATTTGCACTAATGCAAAAAAAGTTGTACCTTTGTCTCAAAATTCTGTGTGATGAAAGTATTGGTGATATTAACAGGCGGAACTATATCAATGGTTCGTGATGCGCATTCAGGTTCGTTGTGCCCAGCTGATTTGCATACTTTCAAGGCGTATGTGCCTGAAATGTTTGCGGGTGATAATCATGTGGATATGATGCCTTTTGACCCATTGTTGGACTCCTCTGACCTCAATCCCGATAGTTGGCGGCAAATGGCGCAAATGGTACAAGAGCATTATGATGAATACGACGGTTTTGTTATTTTGCACGGTACAGACACCATGTCTTATTCTGCTTCAGCGCTTAGTTTTATGCTCGAACACTTGCGCAAACCAGTGGTGTTTACGGGTAGTCAGTTGCCTGTGGGTGTGCTGCGTTCGGATGCTAAAGAGAACTTGCTGACCGCTATAGAGATTGCAGGTGCGTATGACAATGATGGCAATGCAATTGTGCCAGAGGTGACTGTATATATGGATGGCGAGTTGTATCGTGGCAATCGTACTACTAAACGCAATGCGGAACATTTTTCGGCATTCACCTCCTACAACTACCCAGCATTGGCTCGTGCAGGAGTGCATATCACTTATAATCGCCAGTTGATACATTACGGAGAGTCGCTACAACCATTGCATGTGTATGACCAGTTTGATACGCGCGTGGCGATACTGAAACTCTTTCCCGGTATTTCAGAAGTTGTTGTGGAGGCTGTGTTGAATATTCCTAATCTGCGAGGTGTTGTGTTGGAAACTTTTGGCGCGGGTAATGCACCTACTCACGAGTGGCTTTACCGTGCGCTGCGTAATGCAGTGGATAGAGGGGTGGTAGTTGTGAACAAAACACAATGTAATACGGGGTCAGTGAGTATGGGACACTATGCTGTGAGTCTTAATCTGCTAAAAGCGGGCGTGATTTCGGGCTATGACATTACGACGGAGGCTTTGCTGACCAAAATGATGCACCTGCTCGGCGAAAATCCGAATGATATAGAAACTGTGAAACAAATGCTCTCTTCGTCGCTTCGTGGAGAATTAACAATAGGGTAGGGGCGGATATTGAGTATCGATTGTTGATTATTGGATAGTGAATAATTTGGATAATAATAAAATACATAATGATATGAAAAATTTAGAACCAAAGGCAGTATGGAGCAATTTCCATCGCTTGACACAAATTCCCCGTCCATCGGGAAAGAAAGAAGAAGTAACTGCATTTTTGGCAGATTATGGTCGTTCATTGGGTTTGGAAACCGTTGTTGATAGCATAGGTAATGTGATTATTCGCAAACCTGCGAGTCCTGGCTATGAAAATCATCCGGGTGTGATTCTGCAAGGACATAGCGATATGGTGCCACAAAAGAACAACGACACCGTTTTTGATTTTGAGAAAGACCCTATTGAAGCATATGTGGACGGCGAATGGGTGACAGCCAAAGGTACTACACTTGGTGCCGATAATGGTATTGGTGTGGCTGCTGCAATGGCTATTTTGGCGGATAAGAACGCGGTACACCCACCGTTGGAGATGTTGGTGACAGTAGATGAGGAGACTGGTATGTATGGTGCCTTTGCATTGGAAGGTGGTATGTTGCAAGGTAAGACATTGCTTAATTTGGATTCTGAAGCGGAGGGCGAATTATATGTTGGCTGTGCAGGCGGTGTGGACACCACTGCTAAGTTTGCATACACGCCAGTAGAGGTAGAGGAAGGCGATGTAGCCGTAAAAGTGAGCATCACAGGTTGCAAGGGTGGTCACTCGGGTTGCGATATTCATCTGCAACGCGCGAATGCCAACAAACTGTTGTTCCGCTTCTTGAAAGAGGCTGTGGCTAACTACGAAGCACGCTTGGCAAGTGTAGAGGGTGGTAGTTTGCGTAATGCTATCCCACGCGAGGCATCAGCCGTTATCACCGTTCCTGCTGAAGGTGTGGACGATATTATGGATTTGGTGGCAGAATGTGAAGATTTGTTCGTGACAGAATATGATGGTGTAGAAGACAATATCCGTTTGACCGCAGAGGAGGTGGCATGTCCTGCAACCGAGTTGCCAGAAGATGTGCAAGACTTCTTGATTCACGCCATTATAGCATGTCCTCATGGCGTATATCGTGTGATACCAGAGATGCCAGATGTGGTAGAAACCAGCAACAACCTTGCTATGCTGACCACTACAGAGGATTGTGTGACAGTGATGTGCTTGACCCGCTCGTCAGTAGAATCACGCAAAGAGGAATTGCAAGAGATTATCCACTCGGTATTTGCTATGGCAGGTGCAGAAGTGGAGTTCTCGGGATCGTATCCGGGGTGGAAGCCTAATTTGAAGAGTCATATTCTGGAAGTGATGAAAAATACATACCAAACCAACTATGGCGTAGAGCCCCGCGTGATAATTATCCACGCAGGATTGGAGTGCGGTATCATTGGTAGAAATTACCCCGGTATGGATATGATTTCGTTTGGTCCTACTATTAAATATCCTCATTCACCCGATGAGCGCGTGAATATTGCGTCGGTGGAGAAGTTCTACGAATTTTTGTTAGCAACACTCAAGGCATTATAACATGACACAAACCAAAAGAACAATGAATAAAATAGGAATAGTTCTTCTGCTATGGATGTGCTGTGCCATGACGGTTGTATCGCAGAATGTGGTTGTGCTATTCGATGAAGAGGAATATGTGGAACAGAGTGCTTCGGACACGCTTGTTATTGATACGCTTGTTTCGGACACAATGACTATGGATACTTTGCCTTCTGTTGATGTGGAGTCTGCACACATGTCGCCTGCTTTTTCTGTCCAATATAAGTCGGATGTGCGCCATATACGCGATTCGCTGAAGCAAACAATGCGTTTGGCACGAGGAGTCATGCATAAGAATGTGCGTACTATGCGCGATTCTGTTCGCCAAAACTTGCATGTTTTGGCTGGCAAAAACCCGCATCAATTGCGTGTTGGATGGGGTGATCAATTGTTCGAGTCGTTGATGTGGTATAACCAACTGCACTCGACGATTTATCCCGAGTCGTTTGTAGAGGAATATAGCGAAGAATACCGCTATTTGCAACATTGGTTTGTGGAATATCAGTATCGTGTTCGTTATTGGTTTAATGTTGGTGCTATGGTGGATTATAGTGGTGTGCTGTGGGATAAGGTGATGCGCAATGGCAAAGGCGATGAGGTGAACCGTGAGAAGAATTGCGACTTCCACAACATTGCCATCATGGTCACAACGCGTTTCACATACATGCACTCCAAATATGTGTCGCTGTATTCGGGATTAGGTGCTGGCTTGAATATAAATACTGGCTCCGAAATAGATTACCGCGGTCGCAAGACAGCATTGGCTCCAGCGTTGAGTTTGACCGTTCTTGGCATGAATGTAGGTAACGAACGGTGGTTTGGTGCGGTAGAGTTTGGTGGACTATACTCGCTGATGAATATTCACGAAGTATATATGGCAGGTTCGCGTATGTTCACTGTATCTGTAGGTTGTAGATTTTAGAGAAGAGATAAGAGAATATGAAGCGTAATATTATTATTTTACAATTGTCGTGTCTGCTATTGTCGGGCTGTTATAAGGGCGAAGTGCAATATGTAGATTTTACGGATTTGAGTATGGCAGAAAATAGTACTTTTCGTGTGACTGCACAAAAGACGACCAACTTGCAAGACTTGAGCAATGACCCTGAAATGTTGGAGCTGTGGGGAATGACAGATACCACTACGACAGCAAGAACGAATGTGGCAGGCATAACGAATCAACAACGAGCAACTTCTACCTCGGTAGCGGGTATTATGCAAGAGTTGTTGGATTTTAGCAAAGTGCCTGTGGCGATTGAGTTGAGTGGTTTGTATAAGTCTGTGGATGTGGATGATAATCCAATTTGGTTGTCTGGAAAAGTAATTCTGCCAGCCAAAGGACCTATCAAACGATATATCTTAGTGTCGCACTACACCATTGCCAGCAATAGAGAAGCACCAAGCAATATATTTTCGTTGGAAGGCTTGTTGGTGAAGTTGGGTTATGCGTTGATTATTCCCGATTACATAGGGTATGGTGTCACATGGGATAAAGTACACCCCTATCTGGTCATGGAACTCACGGTACGCAATGTACTGGATATGTACTATGCGGTGGTGCCATTTTTGGAAAAAGCAGGTTGTGCGCCCGAACATGATGATATTTACTTGATGGGCTATTCACAGGGAGGTGCTACCACTATGGCGGTACAACACGAGATAGAGCACCACGATCACCCCATCAAGATTCGCCGTGTGTTCGCGGGTGGTGGTCCGTATGATATAAAATATACTTATGACCAGTTTGTGGAAACCAATTGGGCATCCTATCCATGTGCAGTGCCTATCATGATGCAAGGTATGGTAGTGGGCAACAAACTCAATCTGGATATGCGTACAATGATGGCAGACTATATATATGAGAACTTGGACGAATGGGTGAATAGCAAACGCTATACCACCAATCAAATCAATGCGCTGATTGGTACAAAAGTAACAAGCGAACTGCTGACATCTGTAGGTATGGATCGCCAGAGTAAAGAGGTTTCGGAATTATACAAAGCCATGACCGAGAACTCCATTCTGACTTATTCTTGGACCCCAAAAGCACCTGTGTATATGTTCCACTCGATGGATGATGATGTGGTGCCATTTGAGAATGCTATGCGTGCTAAAAGTAAATGGAAAAATGCGAATATCCAATATAGTTTTGGTCACTATGGCAATCACCAAATTGGTTGTGTTCGATTTATTTATACAGTACAAACTTTATTGAAAAACGATGAGAAAGAAGAAAATGGAAACTTTGATTTCTAATATATGGTGTCGTCCCATGAGATGGTTGCACAATCATGGTGGTCATTGCGTGTGTGCATTGTTTGTGGGCATGTGGCTCATGAGTTTTGCTGCATGTAATCCTGAAGTGGCAGCACATACCGAAGGTGTAGAGATAACGATTGATATTGAGCAGGTGTCGGCAGGTTTTGCACAGGTTAGTTTTTCGACCAATAAAGAAGCGTTTTATCTCATCAGTATTCAACCTACACAAGAGGGGGTTGATCCACAAAAGATTGCTAAAACCTTTATGCTATTATCGTTGGATAGCGCATATGTCGATTATCTATATTGGCGTAATAAGCAGTTGCAGCAACATATCCCTTTCGTGGCGGATTTCTCTTCTCACTCGTTGCAGTATGGCGATATAACCCATTTTTTCACGCTGTTGCAACCAAGCACGGAGTATTGGGTGTATGCTTTTGTGGTTGACCCTAATACCAATAAGCCTGCGGGTAAACTGTTCTTGGAGACTATCACCACCGACAGCATCAGCCGAATACCTGTGCAATTTGAGTATCGTATTGATGGCTACTGGGATTATATCTACCCCATAGATTCAACGGGCGAGATCGTATCAACCATACCTTGGATAGGCGAGACGATAGATAGTCTGACTATTCGTGAGGACGGTTGGCGTGTGCCGGGTGAATACTTCTTCAACCGCTTTAAGACGGTGTATTATGAAGACTACGAGCGTATATTATATGGTATATACGCGCATGAGAACAATGGTGTAGGCGATGGTACTTCTGCGACTCACTTTGAGGTAGGTAAGACATATTATACAGCTATGGCAGCGTTGGACGCTCCGCTGGTATTTCCTTTGCCAAAGAATATTTATAATATCTACCGCTTCACATGGACAGGCGAACAGATGGATACCGTTCTGATTCCTGAAAATAGTATGGTGGGAGACTGGGACTGGTAAACAAAATTACAAGCACAAAAAATCACACTGCTGTGTAAACTGTAGTGTGATTTTTTTATGCTTATGTACTTTGATTGTCTGGGGACTATGCTTGTTCTTGGGCGAGTGCTTTCTCGTAGCAAGCACGGCAGAGTGGCTCATAGCTCTCGGTCTCGCCGAGCAAGACGCGCTTATCGCTGCTAACGGTACGGTGGCTGACATATGCCAAGTCGCCACAATGCACGCAGATGGCGTGGGTCTTATACACATCATCAGCAATGGCCATCAACGCTGGCATGGGTCCGAAAGGCACACCCTTGAAGTCCATATCCAAGCCCGCACAAATGACACGGATACCGCGGCGCGCCAACTCGTTGGCTACTTCCACGATGCCCATATCAAAGAATTGTGCTTCGTCGATGCCGACAACATCTACATCATTTGCCATGAGGAGAATGTTTTGACTGCTATCCACGGGAGTGGATTGGATGGCATTGCGGTCGTGACTGACTACTTCGGCTTCGCTATAGCGCACATCGATAGCGGGTTTGAAGATTTCTACTTTCAGTTTGGCAAACTGTGCGCGTTTCATACGGCGGATAAGTTCTTCGGTCTTGCCTGAGAACATACTTCCGCAAACTACTTCAATACTTCCTTTGCGGAACTTCGGACCTCGTGTTTCTAATTCATTATACATAGCTACTGGTATTGAAAAACAACTTTGGATTTTTTGTATTAACAACAACTTAATTAAAAAAAACAACTCAAACAACTTGCGCGGCAATCAACTTCCTGCCGCGCTAAGGAATTATTTTTAGGTATGTTAGTTACTCGAATATATTTCCATTGTAAGTTAGTATCTCATTGATAGTTGGGTCGTAGAAATACCTTTCGATTTCAATATTTTTTGGTGCAAAGTTAACCAATACGCCAGATTTCACTTTGGTTAATCGCATATAATTAAATAATTGAGCACGATGCTCGGTATGTAGTTTCTCTACTGCTTTACACTCTATAATGTCTAAATCATGGTATATAAAATCCAATCGGTATGTCGCATTTAATTGTTTACCTCGATAGATTGGATGAAAAGTTTTTTCTCTCTCAAAAGAAAGCCCCTCTTCTGCTAACTCCAAACCCAATGCCTCTTGATATACATATTCATTCAATCCAGGTCCAAGTTCTTCATGTACCTTATAAATAGCCCCTACAATCAAGTAGAGTAAATCTTTGAGTATATCTAATTTCATCTTATTCTTGAGCGCGCAAGGAAGTTGATTTGCGCGCAATTTGTTTATGTTGTTTTCTTAATCCGAAGCAACAATGTCTTGTACCATCATTTGGATGGTGGTATAATGGTTGAAGGTGTTTTCGTTGAGTTCGTAGCAGATGTCCACGGCATTGCCGTTTTGAATATACTCTGCCATATCGGCACGCCCGAAGGCGATGCCTGTGATAGCGCTCATGCGGTCGGTGACATCCAATCGCAAATGCTCACGCTCTTTGCCCACAGCGCGCGTGTCGCGGTGATTGATCAGTCGGCGCGATACAAACAGCGGGCGCGGATTACCTGGACCAAAAGGTTCTAAGTGACGCAGCACATTGTAGAAGGACTTGGTAATATCGCCCAACTGCAACTCTGCCTCAATATCCAATGTGGGTTGCAACTGATTCGGTTGTATATGCGCTGCCACATACGCTTCAAAGCGTTGCTTAAACTCTTGTAAATCATCAATATGCATGCTCAGTCCAGCCGCATATTTATGTCCGCCAAAGTTAGTGAGCAAGTCATGGCACGAATCAATAGCAGCATAGATATCAAATCCTCCTACCGAACGAGCCGAGCCTGAGATGATACCATCCTCGCCTGCGGTGAGAACGATAGTAGGACGGTAGTAGGTTTCTGTGAGGCGTGATGCGACAATACCCACAACGCCTTTGTGCCAATGAGGGGCATAGACTACGGTCGAATGGCGGTTAGCGAAGGCGGGGTCGTCTTGCAATTGCAGCAATGCCTCTTTGGTGGTTTCTGTGTCGCAGTCGCGGCGGTCATCGTTGTGCTGATTGACTTCTTCTGCTTGTTGGCGTGCAAAAACAGGGTCGTCGGTCAGGAGCAGTTCTACGGCTGCGCGACCAGATTTCATGCGTCCACAAGCGTTGATGCGCGGCCCAATCTTATATACTAATTCATTGATTGTTATCTTCTTTGCCTCAATACCTGCCACTTGCATGATTGCCGATAAACCCGTGAAAGGTTGGGTGTTGAGTTGCTGAATACCGAAGTGCGCCAAGATTCGGTTTTCGCCTGTGATAGGCACGATATCCGAGGCAATGGACATAGCGAGCAACTGCAATAGTGGCAGAAGCCTCTCGCCTGATAGCCTAATAGCCTCATTGCCTTTCGCTTCAATTAAGTATCTTTGGGTATATGCTTGCGCCAGTTTGAAACCGACTCCGCAGCCTGAAAGGTCTTTGTATGGGTATGGGCAATCGCTGCGCTTCATATTCAGCACTGCTACAGCATTGGGTAATTCGTCGCCAGGGGTATGGTGGTCGCAGACAATGACATCAATGCCTTTACTATTGGCGTAGGCGATTTTCTCAACGGCTTTGATACCGCAGTCAAGCGTGATAATCAGACTACATCCTTGCGCTACTGCGTAGTCTATACCTTGCGTGGATACGCCATAACCCTCGGTATATCTATCGGGAATATAGTAGTCGATGTTGGACGGCGTTCCGCCTATTGGGTATTGGACGCCCTGCGGGCTATTGGCTATTTGACCATTATCCATTATCCCCTCCAAAAACCGATACATCAGTGCCACAGCAGTGGTGCCGTCCACATCATAGTCGCCGTAGATGAGGATTTTCTCGCCTCGTGTGATGGCTTGGTGCAGACGCTCTACGGCTTTGTCCATGTCCTTCATGAGGAACGGATCATGCAGATTGTCCAGCGATGGGCGCACAAAAGCGCGTGCCTCATCAGCGGTCTGTATGCCACGCACGACCAACATACGCGCGGCAGCGGAACTGATGTTCAGTTCGCGCTCCAACTGCTGTTGCACCTCCTGTTCCACCGCAGTCAAATGCCGTATGTTCCATTGGTAGGTCATGATTCGGCTGCAAAGGTACGAAAAAAAATGTAGAAAAGCAAGAAAACGAATAAAAAAGTGTTAGGATTATTTTCTATTTACGCAAGTTGTCGTTCTTTTGGAGTATCATTTTGTCTGCTTTGCGTTTGCGCAGGAAGTAGGTGATAGTGAAGGTAGGAATGATGTCGGTGAAGGGCAGTGCTTCTTCTAAGAAGGCGATGATGGTACCTTTTGTACCGCCAAAGAGTAAGCCGAATAGGCAGGCGGATATGGGTGCCCATACGGCGTCCATCCATTCGCCCATGCTGGGTATGATATAGGATAGCATACCTATTGTGTCTATCAGTATGCATAGCCATAGAGGCGGTATTGGTTGGCTCTGTGCCAGTGGCTGTTTGTCCATGATAGTTAGTTTTTTGCCTGCAAAGGTACATAAAATAAACGAAAAATCAAAATCTTTTTGATAAACAGTGTACATAATTTCGTAACTTCGCACTCGAAAACCCACAGAAAGCACTTTATTCGGGCTGAAACCCACAGAAAGTGGATAAAACCCACAACGGTAATTGAAAAGGTAGTACCTTTGCAGCGTGATTGAAAATGGGGGGTACGCTGTATATACATGGTGCAGGGACAAGGATACATAAAACAATAGCCTCCTTGCGCAGAGCGCAGAAATCTAAACTATCTAAACTAAAACGGGGATATGATTAACAACAACACAAACAACAAGAATTATTTAAATCAACAACTTAAACAACATAAATCAACAACATTGCGCGGCAATCAACTCCCTGCCGCGCTCAAGGAACAACACGAAGTTTCAACTGGTATATAAATCCATAAAAAAATAGTAATGTGCGTACCTATTGAGAGGTACACCTTAATATAATAAATAATCTAAACTAAAACAGTTTTCATGATGAACCAATCTAATTTGATTGCAGAGAAGCAAGACCTTCTCATCACCCCTCACTTGACTGAGGGGCAGTTACCAACCCTACTTGAGCAGGCCCTCTCCGTCGCACCCGTTGGTGAGACACGCGACATGCTGTTGCTCTCCTTATTGACCAACTGTGGCTACGCCGTGCCTGCCATGCGTATGCTCCACGGTCGCCCTCACCACACCTACAGCCCCGAGCTACTGACCATGATTGTCGCCCCTGCCGCATCGGGCAAAGGTATCATGAACTATGGACGCCTGCTCCTGCAAGCAATCGAGGGTTGCAACGGCAAACAAGTGTATATCCCTGCCAACTCGTCCGCCTCAGCCCTCATTAAGGTCATGGACGAGTACGACGGACGCGGTATTGTCTTTGCCACAGAGATGGACACCCTCACCCAGACACTCCGTGCCGCCTACGGTAAGTTTGGTGACCTTGTTCGCTGTATCTTTGAACACGAGACCGTTAGCCAACTCCGCCGCCAAAACAACGAGTTCATCGAGATTCGCAATCCGCGTATTGCTATGCTCCTGTCGGGTACGCCCAACCAAGTAGCACCATTGCTCCGCAACCGTGAGAATGGACTGATGTCCCGCTTTGGCTGCTATGTGGTCAATAGCCGCATGGACTTTGATGACCATGTGTGGGACATAGAGGAAGAGGGCAATATGCCGAGCGAAGCCGTACTCTATGACCGCCTTGCGACGGAACTCGGCGACCGTTACCTGTGGATGGAGACGGCAGGGCATGCGTGTTACTTCTACCTCACGGATGCACAGCTCAAGACCATCAAGCGTATGTTCCGCAGTGAATACGACACCTATAGCGCAGAGTTTGGCGACTTGTTCGATGCCTCGCTCAAGCGTATGCCTGTGATTATGAAGCGCATTGGTATGATTCTGACGGGCTTGCGTTTGGATATGACCAAGCCATTGCCTGAGCGCGTGGTTTGCTCGGAGGAAGATTTTCAGACCATGCTCTTGATTGGTCACAAACTGCTGATGCACGCCGCGATGGTCTTCCAAATGATGCCTGAGTTGAAAGCTACGCCTGTAGGTGAGATAGGGGGCAATATGTTGCAAAAGCAGTTCTTCCAAATGCTTCCCACGGACTTTACGAAACAGGAGGCGGTGAAGCAAGCCGAAGTCCTTGGAGTGGCATTGAGCACAATGGAAAGATGGATAACAAAATCCGTACAAACTGCTCACATAGAAAGACTTGCAACAGGTTTGTACAGAAAGAAACCCTCATGTATTGCGTAGTGAGGGGAATGAGGGAGTGAGGGAAATACACCCCTCACTTCCCTCACTCCCTCACTTCCCTCATTCTATATTTTAATAGAATAGATGCGATAGATATGATAGGATATAGATGTGCTACGGAAGGGATAGTGATGTCTTCTTATGAACCCGTCAAGAACCCGTCATGAACCCGTAATTGATCGCTGATTGGTGGTGGTTCTACCAAAATTATAAACAATTATAGTATATTAACCAAAATTATTTGGGAACTATATACATGTTGACACTTTATATCTCCTTGCCCTGCGGGCAGAAATCTAAATAAATCTTTTTGCCACGCTATAGCCACGCTTTTACGAGGTACTCCGTAATATATTACCACCGTCTCCTCACATCGCCTTGAGCGATGCTCGTGCGACTAAATCTTAAGTAAATGTGGCATGAATAACACGAAGTGTCAACTGATATATAAGTCCCAATTATTTTATTAACAACTTAAACAACATAAACGATGGCACGATTAGAATTAATAGCAATGCTTGTAAAAGTAACAGGAAAAGTTTTTGGTCGCAAATGCGACATGTGGCTCATGGAGCGATATGGTACCAAATATACCGCTCACAGCAATCACCCGCGTGATTACAAGAAGAATCCGCAATCCAAAGCGGAGAAAGAATGTACTTTGCGTTTGGCTGCCGCCTCGAAGGCATACAACCAATTGGTAAAAGGTTCGCCCGAGTGGCTTGCGCTGGAGAAGGCATGGCGCGAGCAGAAGGATAAGCCAGGAGGTAAACCTTCTATTCGCGGGTACTTTATCTCACAACACATGAAGCAGCTTAACACCACCCTATAAGACCACTGCTACGCTAAGCAGGATTTGTAATCAAACCGATAAAAAAGAGGATGTGTCTAACCCGACACATCCTCTTTTTATTGCTAAAATCTATGCAAATGACTTTAATATGTCCTTTATGTCCATTATCAAATCTTCTTGATTTCGAAGTGGTCCACATCTTTCCACAGCGGGAGCACCTCGCGGAAGTGGTGGAGTTTGGCAATATCAAAATCGGCAATCTTAGTGCCCTCTTCATCGTCTGCAAAAGACACAATCGGTTGCAAACGCGTATCATACGCCACCGAATGACCATTATAATGCAAGCCCATGCCGTCATCGCCCACGCAGTTCACCGCAGCAATATAGCACTGGTTCTCCGTAGCACGCGCTGCAATGAGCGCATCCCAATACTGAATACGAATATCGGGCCAGTTAGCTACCACCAAAATAATATCATAGTCACTTCCCGACTGATTGCGCGCCCAGACAGGAAAACGCAAGTCGTAGCAGACAAGCAAGAGAATCTTCACACCCTGATACTCGAAGATACAGCGTTCCTCAGCAGGTCGGAAGAACTTATCCTCGCCTCCGTGGGCATACTGGTGGCGTTTGTCTTGTATCTGCACCTCGCCATGCGGCACTACCATAAAACCGCGGTTGACGAGCTTCGCTTGGCTATTGGACGGCGTTCCGCCTATTGGACGCCTTAAAGGGCTATTGGACGCTGCGCTATTGGAAATTGGGAAGCAGATGAATGAGCTCGTGATGGCTATCTCGTATTGGTCCGCTATGCGTTGGAGGGTGGTCATAATTTCCCCGTCCATTGTTTCTGCCAACTCAGGATGATTTGTGCAGAATCCTGTCGCAAACATCTCTGGCAGTACCGCCACATCGGCTTTCCCTGCCAATGCAGCGATACGCTGTTCTGCAAGGCGAAGGTTGGTCTCCTTATCCGCCCATGCGATGGGGTATTGTAGTAATGCTATTCGCATATTTTTTTAAAGACAACTTAGACAACCTCTGCGCGGCGCCAACATTGCGCCTTGCTGAGAAGAATAATTATTCCTTAGCCGCTGAGCAGTATCGGGTTCCCTACGAGCTTCGTGAGCGAGTGGGGTGATAGTGTTGGCGAAGCGGAATAGTTGTTTGTGTTGTCTTTTTGAAGAAATGAAAGCTGGATTATTGTTTCTTACTTTTTCTTTTCTGGCGCTGAAGCAGGTTTGCCGATGGCTTCGCGCATGGTGGTGTCCGCTTGGATATTCTGCATGCGGTAGTATTCCATGATGCCGAGATTGCCATTGCGGAAAGCCTCTGCCATCGCTTGTGGCACCAATGCCTCTGCCTCAATTACTTTAGCACGAGCCTCTTGCGCTTTGGCCTTCATCTCTTGCTCATTAGCAATAGCCATCGCACGGCGTTCCTCTGCTTTGGCTTGAGCGATGTTTTTATCCGCTTGCGCTTGGTCCATCTGCAATTGCGCACCGATGTTCTTACCAACATCAATGTCGGCAATATCAATACTGAGAATCTCAAACGCTGTACCTGCGTCGAGCCCTTTGGAAAGTACGAGTTTGGAAATGCTATCTGGGTTCTCCAGCACGAGTTTGTGGCTCTCTGCCGAACCAATAGAAGATACGATACCTTCGCCTACACGAGCAAGCACAGTGTCTTCGCCAGCACCACCGACCAATTGCTTGATATTGGCGCGCACGGTCACACGAGCTTTCGCAATCAGCTGAATACCATCTTTTGCCACAGCAGTTACAGGAGGAGTGTCAATCACGCGAGGGTTAACCGACATCTGTACTGCCTCAAACACATCACGACCTGCGAGGTCGATAGCAGTAGCCATCTGGAAAGTGAGTGCCATATTCGCTTTGCTGGCACTCACGAGTGCATGTACTACGCGCTCGATATGTCCACCCGCGAGGAAGTGCGCCTCCAATCCGTCGCGCTTCACATCGGTAAGACCTGCCTTGTGCGCCTCGATGAGGCAATTGACAATGCGTGTAGGTGGTACCTTACGGATACGCATCAAAAAGAGCTGAATTAATGACACATGTACACCGCTCACTACTGCGTTGATCCACAGCATGAAAGGTACATAATAGAAGAAAATAATCACGAGGATGGCGATAATCGCCACAATTACGATTTCAAAAGGTCCTAATCCCATAATATTATTTGTTTAATGTTTAGTGTTTAACGATTTAACGAGTTAATGTTTAAAGTGTAAAGGCGAGGGCTATTTTTGCAACTCTTCCATGCGTTTGCCCGCAGATGGCATATCCACGCCGCCTTCAATTTTGGTGTCAAGTGCCATCTTGTCCATGGCTTTGCTCTTGATAAACACCCAAATAGCAATGCCACAAAGCAGAACGCATGCCGCCAAAGTGACATGACCCGCCCATGCCCAAAAAACAGCGAGCTTTACATAAGCAATCACTACGGCTGCAATCAAACTGGCAAGTCCAAACACACCTGCAATACCAAAACCTGGCAAGAGAAACATCTCCGCCAATAGCAATCCGACTCCAAAGAGAACGAGAATAATGGTTAGAATTAAGTAAGTCATATTTCTTTTAGGTTAAAGGTTATAGCCCCAATTATTAAACACGCTGCAAAGGTATAAAAAAAAATACATATATGCAAACAAAAAAACAAAAAAACGAAAAACTTTACTTTATATAAGTAATGAGGAAAAGGTGAAAAATAAATTTGGCACATTCAAAAAAATGTTGTACCTTTGTCGGCGCGTTCGGCACAGACCGCAGAAAAAAACATAAAAAAAGAATTATCAAACTACACCTTATATATAGTAATGAGCAAAAATTTAGTAATCGTAGAGTCTCCTACCAAGGCTAAGACCATCGGTAAGTTTTTGGGTTCAGATTATCAAATCATGTCTTCGCAAGGTCATATTCGCGACATAGAAGGCATCGGAAAAAATAGCATTGGTATTGATTTTGAGAAAGGGTATCTGCCCAATTATGTGGTTGATAGCCAAAAGGAACAATTGGTGGAATCGCTCAAAAAAGCCGCCAGGAAAGCAGAAACGATATGGCTTGCAAGTGATGAGGACCGCGAGGGAGAAGCTATAGCATGGCATCTGCAAGAGGTACTTGACTTACCAGCAGACCGTACGCATCGTATTGTTTTTCACGAGATTACTAAAAGTGCTATTAACGAAGCATTGCGGCATCCTCGTAGCATTGATTACAATTTGGTGAATGCTCAGCAAGCTCGTCGCGTGCTGGATCGAATTGTGGGTTTTGAACTCTCGCCCGTGCTATGGAAGAAAGTGACAACGGGACTGAGTGCGGGACGCGTGCAATCGGTGGCAGTGCGATTGATTGTAGAACGCGAGCAGGAAATAGAGAACTTCAAGAGTACCGCACAATATAGATTGAATGCGGTATTTGCAGGACAAACCGTAACAGGACAACCTGTGCAATTCTCTACGGAACTCAATCACCGTTTTTCTACGAAAGAGGAGGCATTGGCGTTTTTAGAGAATTGTCAACATCAAGTCTTCACATTAACATCGGTTTCTCACAAGCAAGGTCATCGTAGTCCAGCGCCACCTTTCACAACCTCTTCACTCCAACAAGAGGCTGCGCGCAAACTGCACTTTACGGTATCAAAGACAATGCGTTTGGCGCAAGCATTATACGAAGCAGGACACATTACATATATGCGTACTGACTCTGTGAACCTGAGTAGTTTAGCCCTGAATACAGCCAAAGAGGAGATATTGAAAGAGTATGGTGCTACATACCATCGGACACGCAAATACCAGACTACCTCTAAAGGCGCGCAAGAGGCTCACGAAGCCATTCGTCCGACTTACATGAGCGTGGCGAGTGCTGGCAATAACCACGATGAGCGTAGGCTCTATGATTTGATTCGCAAGCGCGCGTTGGCTACGCAAATGGCAGATGCCGAAACAGATACGACACGCGTAGAGGTGTCAATGAGCAATGCTCCTTACTTATGGGTAGCAACACATGAGGTGGTGACTTTTGACGGATTCATGCGCGTATATACCCAAAGTACGGATGAAGAGTCGGGAGCAGAGACGCTGGGTATGCAATCCTTGGCGCAACTGCAAGCTCCGATGGAATGTACGCTGCATACAGCGCAGGCACAAGAGTCGTTTACCAAAGCACCTCTTCGCTACAACGATGCTACACTGGTGAAACGCATGGAAGAGTTGGGCATTGGTCGCCCTTCTACCTATGCGACGGTGATAGAGACAATACAAAGCAGACAATATGTGGCGAAAGGCAATGTGGAGGGATACAAACGCTCATACAACATATTGACTTTGCAAGGGAATAAGATTAGCGATAAAACGAAATCAGAGATAGTAGGCGCAGATACGGGTAAATTCTTGCCTACCGACTTGGGGCGTATAACCAACAATTTCTTGGTAGAGCATTTCCCGACTATTCTCAGTTATGACTTCACCGCCCAATCGGAAGAGAGCTTTGATACGATTGCTGCGGGAGAAACCAATTGGGTACAGACTGTAGATTCATTCTACCAAGCTTTTCACCCTCTCATTCAACAAGTGCCTTCTGGAAAAATGGCAGCACGAGTGATAGGTAATCACCCAGACACAGGCGAGGTGGTTGTAGCCCGTATTACAAAGAATGGTCCATGTGTACAGATTGGTGATAGCGATGATCAGAAACCGCGTTTTGCTTCTTTGCAGAAAGGGCAAAGCATTTTTACAATCACATTGGCCGAGGCTTTAGCATTGTTTGAAACGGCTTTCCCTTATACGCTTACCCAATGGAATGGCAAAGATGTGGTGGTAGGCGAAGGTAAATACGGTCCATATGTGCGCTATGAGAAATCGTTTGTGAGTATTCCAAAGAATATGGATCCTCGTGCCATTACACCAGAAGAAGCGATTGAACTATTAGAAAAACAACAGCAACAACAGTTGCCGATACATGTCTTTGGCGATATACAAGTGCTTAATGGTAAGTATGGAGCATATATCAAGACTGCTGAAGGTAATTATAAGATTCCTCGTTCGACCGATGTACAAACGCTTACCCAAGAGCAGTGTATGGAAATTATTGCATCCGCTAATACAACCACAAAACCTAAAAAGACATTCACAAAACGATATACAAAAAAATAATCCATTATGCGACACATTTCTCCATCTCTTCTTGCAGCCGACTTTGGCAACCTACAACGCGAATGCGAAATGATTAATCGTAGCAGTGCAGAGTATCTGCATATTGATGTGATGGACGGTGTATTTGTACCCAATATATCGTTTGGTTTTCCTGTGATGAAAGCAGTGGCTAAACATTGCACAAAACCCTTGGATGTACACCTGATGATTACAGACCCCGAGAAGTATGTGGCGCGTTTCTGCAAGGCAGGAGCATGGAGTGTGGGTTTTCATATAGAGGCGACAAATCAGCCCATGGAGGCTATTCGTATTATTCGTGAAGAAGGTGTGCGTACCTGCTTGACAATAAATCCTAAAACAGATATTCACGCGCTTGACCCCTATTTGGGTGAAGTGGATATGGTACTACTCATGTCGGTGGAAGCAGGCTATGGTGGTCAGTCTTTCATTCCCGAATCTGTAGATCGCTTGCGCTACCTCCGTCGGGCAATAGATGAACGCGGACTCAGCACATTGATTGAAGTGGATGGGGGCATCAATACGAAAAATGCTTCCTTGCTGTGGGAAGCGGGTGCTGACATTCTGGTTGCAGGCAGTGCCGTCTTCCAAGCTAAAGACCCGATAGCCACTATCGAGCAACTCAAACAATGAAATGGATAGCAGCACATACATGGTTGCTGCTACTGGTGCCGTTGGTTTCGGGCATATTGTTGTGCTACTACACGAACTTTCCCAAAGACCTTTTTTGTAAGACCGCAGTCGATTACTTGGATTGCGATACCGTGCTTGCGCTTCATCTCGTGAGCGAGGGACAAGAGCGAGCAAAAACCATTCGCTATACAGCTGAAGCACCTGACCGCAGTAGGTTGCTACTTTATTTGCAAAAAGATAGTCTGCCTTACCCCTGTATAGGTGATGTACTGTTGGTGCAAACGCGCGTAGAACGAGGCGACTCGCTTGGCGCATTTGACTACGGTCGTTATCTTCGTCTGCATGGTATTGTGGGTAGTGCTTGGGCACATCGTGGCAATTGGATGGTGGTAGGTCATTCTCCTGTGAAAGGGATACGCGCTACGGCAGAGCGTTGGCAACGCTGGCTATACCAACGCTACAAGCAGATGGGTATTCGTGAACCCGAATTGGGTATTCTATCAGCCCTTACTTTGGGCTATCGTGAGGAACTGGACAAACAGGTGCAACAATCCTTTTCCGCCGCTGGTGCAATGCATATATTGGCAGTGAGTGGATTGCATACGGGCATCGTATGGGGAATTATCGTGTGGCTCCTTACATTGGGCGGCTATGCCCGTCCGTTGTATCATCAGCGTTGGAAACGCACGCTATTGGTTAGTCTTACGCTCATTGCACTATGGGGGTATGCGTTTCTCACGGGACTGAGTCCTTCGGTTATGCGCAGTGCATTAATGGTCAGTTTGCTGGAAATAGCGTGGCTTTTAGACCGTGATGCACGAGGAATCAACTACTTGGCAGCGGCGGCTGTAATCATATTGCTCATCAATCCGTTGGCGTTATGGAGTGTGAGTTTTCAACTGAGTTTTGCTGCTATGGCAGCTATTATGTTGGTTGCAGAACGCATGCAACAACGAATCGTGCTACGCGGGAATGTGTGGCATTACATCGTGGGGCTGTTGATAATGTCTGTTGCCGCACAAATAGGGACAATTCCCCTTACTTTACATTATTTTGGACAAACGAGCAACTACTTTGCCCTTACCAATATCGTGGTTATTCCCGCAGCTTTTGTGTTGCTGCTTTTAGGTATGAGTTCGTTGGCTTTCTCATGGTGTATGTTGGGGCACTGGTTGGCTGCGGCTGCGCAGATGGGTACCCGCTGGTTGCGCCTGTTTGTTGAATGGGTAGAACAGTTGCCTTTTGCCACGACGCATATCACTCTCTCTGTTCCGTCGGTGGTGTTGTGTTATATCGCAATCGCCTGTGGACTAATGCTATTGCGCGGTGACAAAGTGCATTGGTGGTGGCTTGTGGGGGTAGTTGTTTGTGCCGTTATGATTGTTGTGACAGAAACAATGCAAATCAATATTTATTGCTATGAAAACCTCTTCTCCTCATAGTCTATCTGACCTTTGCCTACTTATCGGTGAGGCATTGGAAGAACATTTAGCGCCTACTTATTGGGTGCGTGCTGAGATTGCTTCGATCAGTTTGCGTGGGCATTGCTATATGGAATTGGTTGAAAAATCAGCTAACCATAGCATCGCTGCCAAAGTGCGTGCTACTTGTTGGCAACATGCCTATCATATACTTGCGCCTTATTTTGCAGCCGAAACGGGACAAACGCTGTCCGTTGGTTTGCAAGTGCTACTGGAAGTGGAGGTTAGTTTTCATGCGGTATATGGCATGAGCTTGAATGTGGTAGGCATAGACCCTTCCTATACGCTCGGTGATTTAGCACGCCAACGCCAAGAGACTATTCAACGCTTAAAGGAGGAGGGCGTGTGGGATATGCAACAATCGCTTCGTACACCCACTTTGCCACGGCGGATTGCTGTCATATCTTCTGCTGATGCTGCGGGCTATGGCGATTTTCAACACCAACTCATGCATAATAGGGGAGCATATCGTTTCCATACCCAACTGTTTCCTGCTCTGATGCAAGGTGAACAGTCTCCTCGCTCCATTATGCAAGCGTTGCACACGATAGCCGAGGAGAGTGAGGCTTACGATATTGTGGCGATTGTGCGTGGTGGCGGTGCTACTACCGACTTGCGCAATTTCGACGACTACGATCTTGCTTGCCATTGTGCGCAGTTTCCATTGCCTATTATTGCGGGTATAGGACACACACGCGATATAAGTGTTGTAGATATGGTGGTACATACCAGCGTGAAGACTCCTACAGCAGTGGCGGAATGGCTGATACAACGCATGGATGCACAAGCAGAGCGATTAGCTCAGTTATCCCTGCGCTTGCAAGAAGCTGTCAAACATTCCGTACAATGCCACCAGAATAAACTTTATAACCTGCATCAATCCATTCGATTTGCTACGCAACAACGCCTCTATAAACAGCGTTCGAAGCTTGAACTATGGGAGAAAACAATAGCCCTTCATTCGCCCGAACGCATTTATCGTATGGGTTATACCTTAACCACAATGGATGGCAAGGTAGTTCGGAGTATTCACGATGTGAAAGCGGGGCAACAATTACAAACCCACACAGCCGATGGCGTGATACTTAGTGAGGTTGTGGAGTAATAAGTTTTGCAGCATGCAAGCAGCGCTATGAAGAAAAAGAAAGAGACAATTGTATTTCTGTTGAGTGCGGAGCAATGGTTGGGCGTATTGCTGCTCATTCTTATTGCAGGCAGTGTCTTCCTGCTGCTTCATCGTTTCCAACCGAAGGCGGTAGAACCTGTTGTCGTAACGACAGATTCCATGCGTACAACCTTTGCCGTGTATCAGGCGCAACAAGACAGTGTTCGCAAAGCAAAATGGAAAAAGCAATATGCGCGCGACACAATTGCTATTTGCATGCAGCAGTTTGATCCGAATACGGCAGATAGCAGTACGCTTGTGCATTTGGGACTCAAACCATGGCAAGCCAGCAATATGCTCAAATACCGCGCTAAAGGCGGACGCTACCGCAAAACCGAAGACTTCAAACGCCTCGATGGTATGACCGACAGCATGTACCTCGCGTTGCTACCGTATGTAGTGATTGATACGCTGGCTATCGACCGATGGCGCGATAGTGTTCGGATGGCAGCCGATAGCGTTCCTCGTTATGTGAGTCACAAACGCGATACTATTCTTAATCTGCGTACAGCAGATACTACCGAATTGAAGATGATAAAGGGAATCGGCAGTTACCGTGCCAAACAGATTATTCGCTATCGCGAGCAGTTAGGTGGTTTTGCTTCGGTGGAGCAATTGCGTGAAGTAAAAGCATTGCAACCGCTACTAAAAGATTCGCTTTCGACAGATTCTTTACTCTCGCACTTTTTTCTTGATAGTGTGCATATTGTGCCTTTGCGGGTGAATAGTATGCATGTAGAGCGACTTCAACGCCACCCTTATTTGTCGTTTGAACAGGCAAGAGCCATTTATGAGTTGCGCCGAAGGAAGATTCAGTTGAAGCATCTGGACCAACTGCGCACGCTTGATTGCTTGACAGAACAAGACATTCAACGCCTGCGCCCATATTTGAGTTTCGAACAGCGAGAGAAGTGATTTTTTGCTCTCTCATCTGTTCGCATACCACTCGGTTACCACTCTGATGCTCCCGCCACGCGGCGAAAATAATTTTCTTCTCGTTGAAATTGATAGTTTTTATGTGGAGTACTTGCTCAATTCAGAAATAATTTGTACCTTTGCAGCGCAAAGTTGAGCAATTGACTTTGCAGACATATTATAAAAGCGTTTATTAGCGCTTGTTTTGGTGATTAGAAATCTGGTAAATTTCACTCTCGCCCAAAACAAGAAGGCAGTAAACGCCCTTTGGGATATGTATATCCCGCCGCAGAGCATCCTTTGGGATTGCTCTGTTTGGTGGCATTTCATATTCGGCGTGGGCGTTATGTGCTTGTTCTTGCGAAAGGGTATACCAGAACCTCTAATCAAAGAATAAGCAATGGTAAGGTTCCACGCTTTCTTTATATATTCACGGGTCGTTTGGAGCCGATGTCCCACAAAAACAAACCAGTATGAAGAATACATTTATTCTCATTTGTGCGTTGCTTTGTTCTTTGCAAACGATGGCAGTAAGCCTTGTAATAGAACATCGTTCGGGGGCAGATTTGTGGCAAGATGTTGCTATTATTGGAAAATGGGCATTTATTGAAGGCAAGCTGCAATTGTTTGACAAGTCTGGCGCTGTACTTGCAACAGAATTACTTGCAGAGATTAAGAACATCACTTTCGTTGCTTCCAATCCAACTACGGACACGGAGAGCGTACAGAGCAATGCCATTCTTGTTTATCCCAATCCCACGCAAGATGTATTGATGATTCAGGGCATTGAAGCCCAAACATTGCGTGTATATGACCTGCAGGGTCATTTACTCAGCACAACCAATGGCACACAGGTAGATGTTGCACATTTGGCGGACGGCACCTATCTTCTACAAATAGGTACGCAAGTTGTTCGCTTTATTAAAAAATAGTTGAAAGTTTATAGATTAAAGTTGAAAGGCTAGAATAATATGAAAAAGTTTACATTTTTAGCGATCTTTCTCATCGCAATGGTATCAATGGCATTGGCTCAGACCAATATGTTTGTATGGATGGACGGTATAAAGACCACTTATCCAATTGCGCTGGTTGATAGTGTGACCTTTGGTGATGATGATGCACCGATTGGTGGCATCGGAACCTTCTCTGTTAGTGCAACCAAACAAGTCACTTTCTCATCTGGTAACTTGCAGTATCATCCTGCTAATAATGTATGGCAGTTTGCTGCAAACCAAACCGATTATATTGGTGACGCAAATGCAAATATATCTAGCACCTATAATGGCTGGTTGGATTTGTTCGGTTGGAGTACAAGTGCTACTAATTTTGGTGTAAGTACATCTACTGATTATGATGATTATAGTGGTTCTTTTGTTGATTGGGGTACGAATACAATCGGCAATGATGAACCTAATACATGGCGTACTTTGACTTATGATGAGTGGTATTATCTTCTCAATACTCGTACTAACGCAAATTCTCTTAAAGGTGTTGCTCAGGTCAATGGTGTGAATGGATTAATCTTCTTGCCCGATACTTGGGTTTGCCCAGAGGGCATTACCTTCAAGTCAGGTTTCCATAGTAGTTATGGTACCGAGTATTACGCAGCTTACCAAACTTTTACTGCTGAGCAATGGTCAAAACTCGAAGCCGCAGGTGCCATCTTCCTCCCCGCTGCGGGCTTCCGCTACGGCTCAGATGTCAGCAATGTGCAGAGCTACGGCTACTATTGGTCTGCCACTGAGTACGATAGCTACTACGCGCGCGGCCTCCGCTTCTACTCTGGCGGAGCGGACATGAGCAGCAGCCATCGCTGCAACGGTCGATCCGTGCGTTTAGTTAAGGATATTAGCAACACCACTCCTGAACCTCCTATTGAGCCAGAGACAGAATGGATTACTATTTATATTGATACTGTGATATGTGAGTATAATTTGCCATTTAATTGGCATGTCGGAGACCATACAATGATATTATGCGAAACAGCAGGTACTTATACGCATGAAGAAATAGTAGAAGTAGAGAACTACATCTACCATTATATATTTACTTTAGAATTGACAGTTCTAGATGATGTATCCATAAGCGTAGCACCCGAAACGGTAACAATTTGTGCGAGTGAGTTGCCATACTTTTGGGTTGTAGATGGAGAATACGGGCAATATTGGGTAGAATGCGATGCAGCAGGTTCTTATCAATATATAGAATCTTTGGAATGCGGTGTGGCTACTTATATATTAGAATTAGAGGTATTGGAGGAGGGAATATTTGATACAATTTGGGTAGAGGCGTACGATTCCTATGAGTGGCATGGCAAGGTTTATACCGAAAGTGGTCAATATCACTACTACAATCATTGTAGTAGTGTAGAAGTATTAAATTTGACCATTATAAAAACACCTACGAAACCCGAAGGTGATAACTGCGAGAACGCGATACAGGTCAATTGGAACGATGAGATAAGTATCTGCGGTAGCACCGACACATGGTATGCTATAGATATTTCGGGGATTTGGGAAAGAGGTGAAGATATTACTACAACCTTTCGTAACAATTCTGCAGAAACTGCTACAATCACCAACGCATCTTATCTGGTTTGCTATGAAGATATTGTTGATAATGAAATACCTTTGACTGAAGCGAAATCGGAAGTAAAATCAGGCGAAGAGCGCACAATTGTATATGATTTCTACAAGCTTCTTGATTTCCGTGTGTATATTCCAGATGATATAATCTATCTTCACATAAAGAACGACGGTGGTTGCGTGACCGCTCCAGCGCTATGGTTCTGGTTGCCCGCAACAGAGGATTTTGTTGAATAATCCCATGCCAACCTCACCCTGCAAGTCAATTGATTTGTAGGGTGATTTTTTTTGTGATAAAATGTAGAACAACATCAGATCAAGAACATATATAAATACATTGTGTGGCTTGTTTTTTGTCAATATATTTGGTCATGTCAAAAAAATGTAGTACCTTTGTCTGCCAATTTGGCAGATTGACTGAAAATAACTATGGAACAACAAGAACTACAAGCCATAAAACAACGATTCAGTATCATTGGTAATAGTCCACTGATAAATCGTGATATTGAGGTGGCAGTGCAAGTGGCACGCACCGATTTGAGCGTGCTTATTACTGGCGAAAGCGGTGTGGGAAAAGAACATTTTCCGCAAATCATTCACCACTATTCTACCCGCAAACATGGTCCATACTTCGCAGTGAACTGCGGTGCTATACCAGAAGGAACCATTGATAGCGAACTCTTTGGACATGAGAAAGGTGCCTTTACGGATGCCAAAGCCGAACGCAAAGGCTATTTTGAAATAGCCAACGGAGGCACACTTTTCTTGGATGAAGTGGGCGAACTCCCATTGCAAACACAGGTGCGACTACTGCGCGTGTTGGAAACAGGCGAGTTTATTCGTATGGGTGCCAGTCAAGTGCAGAAAACCAATGTTCGCGTGGTAGCAGCTACCAACTTAGATATGAAACGCGCTATTTCTGAAGGTCGTTTCCGCGAGGATTTATACTATCGACTCAATACCGTAGAAATTAAAGTGCCTGCCTTACGCGATCGCAAGGGGGATATACCCTTGTTGTTCCGCAAGTTCGTTGTTGATTTCAGCGAACGCTACCGCATGCCTGCTATTCGATTAACAGAAGAAGCTACTGAATTGCTGAAAAACTATTATTGGAATGGCAATGTACGCCAACTCAAAAATGTGGCAGAGCAGATTAGTATCATTGAGAATACACGCGAGATTACTGCTGATACATTGCGCAAGTACCTACCTGCAAACGAAATGCACAGCGGATTAGCACTCTTGGGTGCGAATACGCAAAACACCCGCGATACTTTCATGAACGAACGCGAATTACTTTACAAAGTGTTGTTTGACATGAAACGCGACATGACCGAAATGCGTCAGCAACTCAACGGATTACTCGCTACAACGACTGCGCCTGCTCACCGAAATACCGAAATGGTTGTCAGCAACCCCACCGCTTATGAGCCCGTAGAGGAAGTGGAAGATGCGATTGCTCATGCTCCTATTCGTGCTGAGGTAGTGGAAGATGCGGTGTTGGCTGACGAACTCGCTTTGACTACAATGGAAGAGATAGAACGCGAGAGTATTCGCCGAGCGTTGGAACGCAATAATGGTAGCCGAAAAATGGCAGCCAACGAATTGCATATTTCTGAACGCACCCTTTATCGCAAAATCAAAGAGTACCAACTCTAAACAATACTACACAACTCTCACTATGATACAACAACGCTACATCCTATTTCTTCTCTCACTATTCCTTTTGAATAGTTGCTCCATCTCGTATAAGTTCAATGGAGCGAGTATTGATTACTCCAAAGTAAAGACTATTTCTGTAGCCGATTTTACGAATAACGCAGCATTGGTTTATGCTCCATTGGCAGTTAATCTAACCGATGGTATCAAAGACCTCTACCAACGCCAAACGCGCCTTGAGCAAGTAAGACGCGGAGGTAACCTTGAACTCGAAGGAGAGATTACGGGCTACAACCTCACACCGATGGCGGTATCAGCCGATAGTTATGCCGCAGAAACCAAGCTCACAATCACGGTGAAAGTGCGATTTACCAATAATGTTGCACCAGAGGATAGTTTTGAGAAAACATACTCAGCTTACCAGACTTTCGATGCTTCACAAATGCTTACGGATGTGCAAGAGGAACTTTGCAACACCATGATTGCGGAGATTGCTGACCAAATTTATAACGATACAGTAGCAAAATGGTAAAAAAATTTGCGTAATTCAAAAAAAAGCAGTACCTTTGCCTGCTGAATGTTTTTGCCACATTATACCTTTGAAACTTTTAAAACTTTAAAACAATAATATTATGTACATTTTATTAACTATTTTGATTGTTATCGCAGCTGTATTGCTCGTTCTTTTGGTGTTGGTTCAAAACAGCAAGGGTGGTGGTTTAGCAGCTGGTTTCTCAAGCGGTAACCAAGTGATGGGCGCTCCTAAGACTGCTGACTTCTTGGAGAAAGCAAGTTGGACTTTGGCTGGTATCATTATTGCACTCAGCATCATCGCTGTGGGCTTTAATAAAAATGCCAATGTTGATACCGAAGCTGACAGTGCAATCACAGAGCAAGTGCAAGAGGCTTATGAAGCTGAGCAAGCTGCGCAAGCAGTGCCAGAATTTGAAGCTACTGAGGTAGTGGAAGAAGTGGCAGAATAATTTACCTACTGCACACACAAAAAAGATAAAAGAGAGGCCAATCGTCTCTCTTTTATATATATCTTCGTATTTCCACCAATTCGGTACGCACGCGTTGCAGAATCTCTGCTGCTCGTTGGCGGAAGTCGGTTTCGCGTTTGCCATTCTTCAACTCTTGGCGGATGGCTTGAATACGCGTGATATGCATTTCGTCGCGAAGATACCTAATTTGCTTAATCAAATCAATGTCCGAAGAGGTATAATAGCGGTTGCCATGTCCGTCTTTGCGAGGCGATAACTGTTCGAAATGCCTTTCCCAATAACGCAATGTGCTGGCTGGAAGCCCTGTCATCTCTTGGGCTTCAGTCATAGAATAATATATCTTCTCACTTTCCATAAACTCTATTTTTTCTCTCGCATTGCTCCCTACCTTGTGTATCCGTAGTAGATAGTACGCGGGGTCGTGTGCTGAGGGAATTTACACATTGGGAATCTTGAGCGTTTTGCCTGCACGAATAAAGTCGGATGTTAGTCCGTTGAACGATTTCAATCGTTTGACACTCACATGGAATTTAGCCGCAATACCGCCCAAGGTATCGCCCTCTTTAATCTTATAGTATGTAATGCCATTTACGGAATACCCACCATTCAATCCCGTTTTTTGCATCAGGTCAATCTCCGCGCGGCGGTTATGAATGAGTTCTTTGGCTTGATAGGCAAGAATACTATCTTGCTGATCAATGTAGGTTCCTGAAATTTGAATTGGCAGACAAAGTGCATACTCTTTTCCACCAGGAATAATGTCGCGAGCGTATTGAGGATTGAGTTTGCGCAATTCTTCGATGGTGATATCTAAATTCGCTGCTATCTGCTTGAGGTGTTGGCGTTCAGAGGTAACAACCGTGTCTGTAATAGGGTAACGAATCTCGGTCGTTGGGCAAATGCCATGTACATCGGCATAGTTCATAGCATAAGAAGCCGCAATGAAAATAGGCAGATAACCGCGTGTCTCCTTTGGAAGAAAAGGATAAATGCTCCAAAAATCGCGTTTCCCACCTGCACGATGAATCGCTTTATTGACATTGCCTGGACCACAATTGTAGGCGGCAATCACCAGATTCCAATCCTCAAAGATATTATACAATGCTTTTAGGAAACGGCATGCGGCTTCAGTCGAACGAATAGGGTCCATGCGCTCATCGATGAGCGAATTGATTTCTAAACCATATTTTTTGCCTGTCGCAGGCATAAATTGCCATAAACCTACAGCTCCCATATGCGAGCGCGCTTGTGGGTTGAGTGCCGACTCAATCACAGGTAGGTAGCACAATTCAAAGGGGAGCTCATATTTGCCCAATATGTCCTCGAAGATAGGAAAATAGTATTCAGCCTTGCGTTGAAGACTTGCCAATTGGCGTGGACTATGCTTCACATAGCGCAAGATATAGCGTCGCACAACATCATTATAGGGTACTTCAATGATGAAAGGCAATGCTTGTAGGCGTGCTTTATAAATGGAGTCGGGTAACTCGGTGATAAGGGTATCGGAAGTACATTCGGTAGTGTCAAGCCATGCCAATGCTTCGTCAAAGAAAACGGGCATGTCTGCTATTGTATCTCCCATTTGCCCTGTAAGCAAGGAAATAGTATCCGTTGTGGTATCTACCGATATGGTGTCTTGGGCTTGTAGCGACAAGATACTTAAAAAGGATATGAATAGAATAATTGTTGTTTTCATTAGAATGTTATTGCAAGTTTTACTTCGGCTGTTCGTTGGTTTTGCAAATCGTAGTAGAGTTGAGGGGATACATTCAACGAAAGGTCGTTGGAAATGTCAAAATCAAATAATTGTGCATCAACATATGCGTCCACCAACGATAGTGTATATACCAAGACCGTTACAAGGATAGACAAGTCACGCTGTCGTAGCGAAGCATTTTGCCAGTCTTTGAGGCGATTTTGGTAGGCTTGTGTTCCGCCCATAGTTTGTATGCTATACCCCTCAGGTAGGATAGCGTTGTAGGATTTGTTGGGGTCGTTGCTCACTGTGCCATTTTGAATGTCGTAGTAGATGTCACGGTAAGCGGATTTGTATCCTTCATACTGTCCGTTGGTCCATGTGATAGCATAGATACAGCCCATGAAACCACCATAGACAATAGGCAGTTTCCAGTAACTTCGGTTGTATATTTGTCCTAATCCTGGTACCACAGCACCCAACCATACGGCACGCATCGGATTGGGTTTCCAGAACAGACGATCATACTCTTTTTGGGTAAGAGGCAAGGAGTCGGACAACGCTTCCGTTGTATGCCATCCCTTTGGTGGAATAGAATCGTTATCAGACAATCGCTGTCTGTCAGAAGCAGATGTCCATAAAGGGAATAGGACGAAGAAGCATAATATGTAAATGCGAATGCGCATCAATGTATTCGGCTAATAATCGTATTGAGTTCCTCCTCGCTGTGGAATGTGATGACTATTTTTTGCCCTATGATTTTTGCTGTATCACCCAGTTTTTCAGTCAAGGTGCGTTGTTGTGCATTGTATATAACTTTGTTTTTGCGCTCTTTCTTTTCTGGTTTGATGGCACTCACCAACTCTTCTACTTTGCGCACGGACAACCCATTTTGCAGGATACGCTTGTAAATGCTGAGTTGTTGCTCAGGTGAAGTAGAGCCGAGTATGGCGCGTGCATGTCCCATATCAATTTTTTTCTCTTTGATACCGAGTTGAATCTCAGCTGGGAGTTTCAGCAGTCGCAGATAGTTAGCCACCGTAGCGCGTTTCTTGCCTACACGCTCCGACATGCGCTCTTGGGTCAGGTTGTACTCATCCATCAGTCGTTGGTAGGCAAGTGCAATCTCTATGGCATCAAGGTCTTCGCGTTGAATATTCTCAATGAGCGCCCATTCCATCACCTGCTCATCTTTGGCAGTACGAATATACGCAGGTATGGAGTTAAGTCCTGCTATTTTGGCAGCACGAAAACGGCGTTCACCCGCAATGATCATATAGCGTTTGTCGGCGTCCTTTCGCAAGGTAATGGGAGAGATGACACCATGTTCGCTGATGGATTGTGCCAATTCTTGAAGTGCTTCTTCGTCAAATGTGCGGCGTGGTTGGTCTGGGTTAGGGTAAATCCTATCCAGTGCAATCTCGTTGATAGAGGATGATCCCGCTGTAGAGATATGTGTCGTGTCAATGAGCGCGTCTAATCCGCGTCCTAATCCTAATGATTTTTTCATGCGTTGCTCCTTCTGATAAGTTCTTTTGCTAAATTGATATAGTTTTTCGCACCTTTACTGCTTCGATCGTACTCCAATACCGACATGCCATGACTTGGTGCTTCGCTAAGGCGTACATTGCGCGCAATGACCGTGTCAAACACCAAGTCGCCAAAGTGGCGGCGTACCTCATCATGCACTTGCATAGATAGGCGAAGACGACCATCGTACATGGTAAGCAGGAATCCTTCAATACGCAAAGTGGGGTTGAGGTTAGATTTGATAATCTTAATGGTGTTCAGCAGTTTGGCAATACCTTCGAGCGCAAAGAACTCGCATTGCACAGGAATAATCACGCTGTCGCTTGCTGTGAGTGCGTTGATGGTTATCAAGCCCAATGATGGTGAGCAGTCAATGAGAATATAGTCGTAGAGTGGGCGCAACGGAGTGAGTACTCGTTTGAGCAAGTTCTCTCTGTCCTCCATGTTCAGCATTTCTATTTCTGCACCTACGAGGTCAATGTGCGATGGAATAAGGTCGAGGTTAGGGCGCGAAGTGTGTACAATGGCATCATTGGAGTCAATGCCTACAACCAAACACTCATAAATGGTGTTGTTGAGTTGTTGAATATCTACGCCCAATCCAGATGAAGTGTTAGCTTGTGGATCGGCATCAATAAGTAGTACTTTTTTGCCCTCTGCTGCCAACGAGGCTGCAAGATTAATGGAGGTTGTTGTTTTTCCTACACCTCCTTTTTGATTGGCTAATGAAATGATTTTTCCCATATGTTCGATTTACAATTTACAAGGTGTTATAATGTTGTACCTATAGCTTAATTTCCCATAAATAAGCAAAGTTTAGACTCAGACTCATTAAATTGGATTGACTAAAATAGTCCACTTTTCGGTTGTTGTATATTGTGCCCATGCTGAAGTTGAATCGTGCTTCCAGTTGGAATAATCCAATCTTTCGTGTTCGGTAGTAACACCCCAATCCGCCTGCCAGTCCCCAGTCAAAATGTTTGTCAATGGGTTGGTATTGTGGTTGAGTAATGAATGATGGCAGTTCCGTGGCTATGTCGCGGAAGCAGTATCCTATTTGTGGTCCCAAGTTGAGGAACGCACGAAATCGCTCTTTGCCGAAGTAAAGGTGCATCAGCAGTGGCACTTCTATGTAATCCAGTGTGCGATAGTATTCTATGGGTTGTGCTGTGTTGGTAATCGTCTCGTGCCATCCGCGTTGCATATAGTTGATTTCGGCTTGTATGGCACATACTTTGTGTCCTGCGTAGCGGAACACTATTCCTCCATTTGGAGAGAGTGGCGATTGCATGATGTTGATATTTGCCACACTCGGTTTCAACATAATCGTAGAAGCCATCACGCCGCCATGTACTCCGACATATAGTTCAGGTCGCCTAAGGCGAGGCTGCGCCATACTCATGACACTCAGGAGTAGCAATAGGATTAGAGTAATATGTCGTTGACGAATCATTGATGAATGATATGTATATTGTGGTTTTCGTAGCCACTTTGTGGGGTGGTTTGTATGTAGTGTATATTGGCTTGTATGCCATTCCAACTCTCGTTGGTCAGTAGTGTTGTGTCGTTTGTCTGTTGGAGCATTGCCAGCAAATGTGCTGTCAGGTCATAACCCAAGAGGTCATATCTGGGTTGCGTAGAACTGAGTTCGTGGTTGAAGTATTGCTCAAACAGTTGCTCGTAGGAGTCGGGTACCATAAGCGCAGGAGAAAATACTGAGGTGTAGAGCTGCGGAAGAATAATCTTCTCGTTTTGCCACGAGTAGTGTGAGAATAGGGTTATGCGGTAGTTGCCACATGCTTTCAGCAGGTGTGGCATAACGGTTTGCAAGTTGGCGTAACGTTCGGTATTGAAGATAACAATGTTCTCTATGTCGCTGCGAAAGGCACTATCTATGGAGTCATTGAGTATCGCTTTGAGGGCGATGGTGGTAGTTGGCACCTCGTGTTGCTGCAGTGCTTTGTGCAGTGCCATAATGCCAGAAGGTATCACTTCGCCTTCTTTCTGCTCTATGAGTATGCAGTTCACGCTATCTTTGCGCTGTGCCAAGTAGCGTGCAAGGGTGTCTGCCTCTATTTGCTCCGAAGGGTTGAATTTCAGTGTGTGTGTGTATGGATTCTTTTTATCCAAGTGCGATAAGAAGGGTATCAAGCACCAAATACTATCTTCTTGAATGGAGTCCAGCACAGTAGTTGTTTGTTGTGCATAAGCAGGACCTATGATAGCATGCATGGTGTGTATTTCAGGGTGCTGTGAGAGTACTTCTTTGGTGCGGCTGGTAGTCTTGCCTATGTCGTAGGTGAAGATTTCCATGTGTTGTCCACGATGTTGTGCTTCGTAGATAGCAATCAATGCACCTGCATAGAAATCGTAGAAACGCTCCATGTTCTTCTCTCGCTTGATTGCATTGGCATGCAGTGGCAAGAGCAGTGCCAAACGAATGGCTGTGCTGTCCAATGCTGCGAGTGTATCAACAGATAGGGTGTCCAACGCAAGCGTATCCAATGCAAGCGTGTCCACTGGCGTGTTGCTTATGATGGGTTTCTTGCGCTTTGTTTCTTTGTTTTCTTCGAAGAGTACCAACCGCTGGCGCTTCTTCTCTTTGACCTCCTTTGGTTTTGTTACTTGTTTGTCTTCTGTTGCTTTCAGTTTTGCAGGCACCAATATCACTTCGTCCATGCGCAGCCCTCTGTGTTGTAGTTGGGGGTTGGCCTTCAGTATCTCTTCTTGTGTCACACCGAAGTTCACGCTAATGCGGTATAGCCCGATGCTTCGTTCAACGGTGTAGCGATAATACACTTGTCCGTTGATGGTGTCCAATGGATAATTCAGTCCTTCGCCTTGTGCAGGCATAGCCCATGCCAGTAGTGCAAGGCAAATGGCGATATATGTACCTATCTGTTTCATATTGCTTTTGTATAACGCTTTCTGCGTACTATGATTACTGTTGCACCCACTATAGCCAACAATAATAGCGGCACTATGATGCTGATTACTTGTGCGCTTATGCGCCCTTCTCTCGCGCGCTGGTCATTGATAAGGCGGAGTGTGAATTGCTTTTGTCGGAGTGACATCCAGCCTGAATCATCCGTCAGGTATAGGACTGCGTTTACCATAAAATCGCGGTTGCCAAACTGTGTTTGGGTATATCGGTCATATCCCAATGGCAATGGTTGCCCTTGTTGCCATTCATTGCGAATGGTGCTTCCTGCTGCCACTACGATTTGTTTGGTAGGACTACTCTGTTTGCGTAGCGGTGCATGCAGTTCTATCCCCTCGGGTGGAAGCAAGTGGGCAAATAGCGATGGGAAAACGCCCTCTATGTTTGCCGCTACAGGAATGAAGGCGTATTGAAATTCGCTTTCTGTGCCCTCAAACAAGCTCAAATCCACTTCGGCGGGTGTGCCTGTTAGTTTGCTGTTGGATGAGGTGGCAAGCAGGGTGGTCTTGTGTAGCCCATCTTCTCCTCCTACGAAATCCAGCATAGAAGCCATGGTAGCACTCACTTGCATGATGTTGCGTGTGATAGGTGATGCTTGCGAGGTGAGCAATAGCGGTGCGTATGTCCAAGGCATGGGTTGCCAATTGGGTTGCTGCGGGTCGTTCGATACATCCACGGGTACGGGCAAGCATTGCAGGTCTTGCACCAATACGGGGTTCACACGAACGCCGTAGCGAAACAGCATGTCCGATAGGTTCAGCTCCAAGGGGATGATGGGTGTCATACCGCTCTGCGAAAGCGTGGTGTTGGAGAAGCGTACACCATTCAGTACCCATAAGATACGCCCGCCTTGCATGAGGTATTGGTCCAAAATATACTTGTCCTCTTCCGAGAATGGCTCTTGTGGGTCGGCTATGATTACTGCGCGGTATTCATCCAGCACGCCAGTCTCTTTGCCCAAGGTGCCACGGTCTATTTGGTAGTAGTGTGATAGAGCTTGACTTAGGTCAAACACCTCCCTCTCGGTCAGTTCGCCGTGTCCTTCTAAAAAGGCTATCTTCTCCACTTTTTCGCGTGTGAGCGTATGCAGGGCTTCCACAAAGGCGAACTCCAAGTTCTCAATGCTATGGTTGAGGTTTTCCTCGCCACTGCGTCCACGATTGTTGCGCAGTAATTCCACGACAGCAGTTTTATCCTTATATGTCAGGAGTGCATAGGGGTAAATGGTGGTTTGTGCTGTTTGTCCTTTGTGTGTGCGTTCGTGGATGACGGTGGGAGACAGCCCTTGCGGAATAGCCTCCGCCGACACCCGATAGTCAATCTCTGCGCCTTTAGCTTCTCGCATCTCGCCTCTCGCCGTCTCTAACTCCTCCACTATTTCCACGGTAGCGCGTTGCAATCGTTGAAATCCTGCGTTGAGTTCGCCGTCAAGAAGAATGGTCACTTGTAGTGGAGCGTTGAGCTCTTGCAGCAGGGCTTTGGTCGTGGGGGCAATGCTATAACGGCGGTCGTTGGTCATGTCCCAACGCACCACAAAATGGTGCACCAGCAGGTTGGTCACTACCAGTGCTACCACGATCGCTATACCTTTCCAGATTTTCATTTCTCGTTTTATGGCTCCCAGCTGCCGGTCGCCTAATGTTGGTTTCCGGCTGCTGGCTCCCGGCTGCCAATTACAACGCCTCTTTATTCACCACCACAGGATATTTCTCTCTCAGTGCTTCCACCCACAGCTTCTCCAAATAGTCTTGGTAGTCGGTGGTCACCTGTCCGCGTACATCGGTGTATTCTTGTGGTGCTTTGATTACTTTGCCAACAGGGATAACGAATGGGAACTCTTCCGTTGGGGTGTATTCAGCGGCTTTGTCTTTGAATGCATATCTGTCCACAGCAGCATTTTTGCCTTTTGTCCAAAGACCATGTTCTACGCGAACATAGGTCACGCTGTCCACATTTATGCGTTGATTGATATAGCTTACTACGGAGTCTGGGTTTGCGCTCTTGGCTATTTGTTTTGCTGCTTTGGCTGACACTTCGTCCTTGGCGTAAATCATATAGCCTTTGAAGCGTGGCTCATCCCATGTGTAGTTTTTCTTGTTTGCTTTGAAGTATGCTGCCAAGCCTTTCGTGTCTTTGTTGGCTTTGTCCCACACCTCGCGTAGCGATACATCAAAGAGCAGGATACCATCGTGGTATTCGCGCACAAGGTTACGCAAGTCTTCGTATTTCTCCTCCAAGTGTGCATCTGCGTATGCTTTCACCTCGGCGTCCGTCATTTCTGCTGGCAAATTGTATTCTGCGCGTGTCTTTTGGATAAAACTCTTTTCTGCTTCCGCAAAGCGCACATCGCGTTTCACTTGATTGAGCATTTGTTGACGAATGCTATCCAGTGGTTGAATGCCGCGTTTCTCATACAGTTTCACAAAGTGCCAACCGAATCGGGTAGGGAATGGCTCGCTCATTGCGCCCTCTTCCAAGCCGAAGGTGATGTTCTCAAATGGCTGTACCATCATGCCTCTGCCAAACCAACCGAGATCGCCGCCTCTCACTGCCGAACCCTTGTCGTCTGAGTTCTCTATAGCCACTTGTGCGAAGTCTGCGCCTGCCAATACTGCTTGGTATAGACTGTCAATTTTCTTTTTGGCGTCCATAGCGGTAGCTTCGTTTCCGCGTGGCATCATCTTCATGATGTGTGCCGCATGCACCTCTTCGTAAGCACGCTCTTCTTCCACCAATGCAATATGAAAACCGTAAGGGCTGCGGAAGATAGGGGTCACTTCGCCCACTGGGGTGGTATATACTGCATCCTCAAATGGATAGACAAAGCGGAACACCTCAATCCAACCGAGTTCACCGCCGTTCTCTTTGCCTGCTGGGTCCTCAGTCATCTCGCGTGCTACATCGGCGAACGCCTCTGGCTCGCGTACAGTGATCCACTTGCGACCTTTCTTCACTTTCTTCTCCACGCCAGTAGTAACGCGCTCGCGTGCCAATTCTATCTTGGCTGTGGCAGCTGCTACGGTAGCAGAGTCGGCGTCGGCTGGACATTGCATAGCAATGTGTGCTGCGCGGCGCACATTTGCTTTGCGGTTGTAACTCATGACTACCAAACTGTCAATTGCTTCTTGGTCTTGCAAGTATTTTGGTGTAGCTTGCGCACGATAACCTGCTAATTCCTTTTTGAATGCCTCGGTTGTATCCACACCTTGAGCAATGGCTTCAGTCACTTTCAACTTGAAGTTGATAAAGAGGTCCAGGTATTCTTCCATAGACTTCTTTTCCAAACTGTTCTCTTGGTTGTTTTTCTCGTAGATATACAAGAACTCCGACAGCATCACGGGCTCACCGTTGATGGTTAATAACACTTTGTCTTCTTGTGCAAAGCCCATCAATGAGCCTGCCAATAACACGATGGATAAAAGTACTTTTTTCATTGTTTTTTATTCTTTTTAATTCAAAATTCGTAATTCAAAATTCACATAAAGCGTGCAAAATTACAAAAAAAATTTGATATATGCAAAAAAAGTTGTACTTTTGCGGAGAATTTCACATAAAATAACAATGGCAACGCTCACTCCTATTTTTTCGCAGGCGGAGATTTGTACCGCGCAAGAGTTTATCAATCAGTCGAATAACATAGTTATTCTCACGCATATGTCGCCTGACGGCGATGCGATGGGGTCATCGTTGGCAATGCGCCATTTCTTAGAGGCGCAGGGCAAGCATGTGTCAGTGATTGTGCCGAATGCTTTTCCTGATTTTTTGGCTTGGTTGCCCAAGGCCAATGAGGATATTATTTACGAGACGCATCGTGCAGAGGCAGACGCGTTGCTGGAGCAGGCAGATTTGGTCATTTGCACCGATTTCAACGAGCCAAAGCGCATTGGCTCGTTGGGCGATAAGCTCCTCTCGCTCACCTGTAAGAAGATGATGATTGACCACCATCTCCACCCAGCCGATTTCCCCGATTTGACCCTGTCTTATCCCTCTTCCCCCTCCACCTGCGAACTCGTATATCGATTAATAACATCCCTATCGCCAATAACCAATAGCCCGCAGGGCGTCCCATATCCAATAGGCGGAACGCCGTCCATTAACCAGAATATAGCCACTTGCATCTATACGGGCATGATGACCGATACGGGCAATTTCTCTTTCAATTCCAATTACCCTGAAATGTATCAAATTGTCGGTGAATTAGTGTCTTTTGGCGTGAATAAGGACGAGATTTACAACCGTGTCTTCAATGCTTATTCGGCGGATCGTATGCGCCTTATGGGTTATTGTTTGTATCAGAAGATGCGTATTTTCCCAGAGTGTCATACGGCGCTCATTTATTTGAGCCGCAAAGAGTTGTATCGTTTCAATTTCCAGTCGGGTGATGCAGAGGGTATTGTGAACTTGCCTTTGCAGATTAAGGATATTCACTATTCTTGTTTCATGCGCGAGGACAAGGTCAATCCTACCGAAGTGGCGTTAGCGGGAGGCAGCAAGACCAAGATTAAGATCTCGCTCCGCAGTCAGGGTGACCGTCCTGTGAATGTCTTTGCAAAGGATATTTTCGGCGGTGGTGGTCACGCCAATGCTTCGGGTGGCGAGTATTATGGTCCTCTTATCGAAGCGGTGCAATTGTTTATTGATAATTATCCGCAATATTTCGCCAAAGAATAGCGATTTTTCCCCAATTCATCGGTGTTTTTTATAGAATAGGGTATGCGGCATCTTCATCTCCGTCCACTGCGGGAGGATTGAAGTTGCGTTGTTTGGGCATACCTGATAGGCTGTTTGTCCACCATACCCACATGCCGAAGAGCATCAAGTAAAATAGGTACTTGAATATATAGCTGTGCATCAACTCAAACAATTCGGGGTGGTACTCTATAATCAATGTAATCAGTGCGATACGCAGGACATTGAATAGGTATATAGCCACAAATCCCAATGGTATAAACCACAATTTGCGTAGCCATTTTCCGCGTGCTACGAGCATGATTATCAGCCAGATGAACGCTTGTTTCAAGGCGGTGCAACTCCATACAATGCGCACGCTGGAACCGCTGTCGAAACGCAGGATATTGTTGGGCAACTGGTGAAGGGTGTCGCGCACGAGGTGTACCGCCCAATAAACAGCATTAGCGATATGCGCAGCCAAAAAGTCAAACGGTGCGGTGATGTCTATTCCGAACCATGTCACTTGTTCGCCACCTTCATCACCCATTACGGTAAACTTCCAGAAGAAGTTCGCCACTAACAACGCCACTACGAACAATAGTATGTTCACATACGGAGTAATATGTTTTTTCCAATTTTTCATTCGCCAATTTATATATTTCGTTGTTTTTGTTTATTATTTCTTTCCGTGGCACAATGTTGGTGCCACGGATTAGTTGTCTCTGTTGTCGTCAATCCAATTCCCTTGTCGCTCGCAGGATTATTGTTTGCGAGCGGACATTGTCGCCATTGTCGTCCTTCCGTCCCTTAAATCCTTGTCTTCGCATACGGTGCCGCATCCACGGGACAGAACTCTCTCTTCAGGTACTTATAGTACCCTGCTTGCGCCACCATCGCGGCATTGTCCGTCGTGTAGGCAAACGGTGGGATATGCACTTTCCAGTGATGGCGTTTGCCCAAGTCAAGGAGTGCATCGCGCAGTCCGCTGTTGGCGCTCACGCCGCCTGCCACGGCAATCTCTTTTATCCCCATATCCTTGGCTGCTTGCTTCAGCTTATTGATAAGAATATCAATGATGGTCTTCTGCAACGAAGCGCACAAATCCGCTTTGTGTTCCTCGATGAAATCGGGATTTTCTTTCAGTTGGTCGCGCAGGAAATAGAGGAACGAGGTCTTCAGTCCCGAGAACGAGTAGTTGTATTCGGGTATATGGGGTTTGCTGAATTGGAACGCCTCGGCATTGCCTTCTTTGGCAAGTCGGTCTATCCATGGTCCGCCGGGGTAGGGCAGTCCCATGATCTTCGCGCACTTGTCGAACGCTTCGCCTGCGGCGTCATCAATCGTCTGTCCGATGATCTCCATGGTGTAGTGGTCTTTTACCAGCACAATCTGACTATTTCCCCCACTCACCAACAAACACAGAAAAGGGAAGCCTGGCTCCCGGTTCCCGGTATCCGTGCCTTTCGCCTCGATGAAATGGGCTAAAATATGCGCTTGCAGGTGGTTCACTTCCACCAGTGGTATGTCTTGTGCGAGTGCCAATCCTTTGGCGAAACTGGTGCCTACCAGCAGGCTACCCAACAACCCAGGTCCTCGTGTGAAGGCAATCGCGCTCAGTTGGTCTGCCGTCACGCCTGCGCGTTTGAGGGCGGCATCTACTACGGGTACGATGTTCAGTTGGTGCGCACGGCTGGCGAGTTCGGGTACTACGCCGCCGAACTCCTCGTGTACGCCTTGCGAAGCGGTCACATTGCTCAATAGCAGCCCATCACGAATGACTGCTGCCGAGGTGTCGTCGCAACTCGATTCTATCGCTAAAATAATGGTCTCTTTCATATCAATCCCATTTATGTATTGGCTATATTGTTATTGTTGGTTCTAATATTGTTGTTGATTGTTAATAGTCTTATTTTTCTCCCATGAGCGCGCAATGTGTTGTTTTGCGCGCAATGTATTGTTGACTTATGTTGTTGTCTTAAATATCCCCTTTATTTCTTCGGATACAGCAATCGGAACACGAAGGTGCGCAACGAAGCGCATGGTTGTTTCTTTCGTTTGCGTGATTCGGTTATGTGTTTGCGGAAAAGCTGTTCGTATTCAGCGCGTTGTGTAGGGTCAGCCAACTGCGAGTCCACCTCTTTCCATGTGTCACGAAAGCGTGCTTGCGCTTGTTGTTGTGCCTCGGTGGGGGTGTCCACGCGATTGGGGTACTCCATGCCTATGCCGTATAATTGTCCTGTGTGTTTGTTTGCACGGATATAAATGCGCTCATTACGGATGAACTTGCCCGTTATTGAGGCAAATGGGGAAGATGGTGTAATTTTTGACATAAGATGATTATTACTAATATTTCCCATGAGCGCGCAATGTGTTGTTTTGCGCGCAAATGTTGTTGGATTAAGTTGTTTAAGTTGTTGATTAAAATAATTCTTTTTGTTTTATTCCTGCTCTTTCGCTTGGGTGTGTAGGGTGTGGAATATATACCCGTATAGTGTCCTAATGACGGACTTTCGGCGCGATGAATAGGGCAAATAGTCGTTTGATGAAGCGGAGCGTTTGTACGATGGATTATGTTTCTTCGTGTATGCAGCAAACTCTTTTTCCCATTTTGTGCGTTTTGCTGGGTCTGCCATTTCGGCGTGTACTTGTTTAGAAATCTCGCCGAACAGTGATGAGTTGCGTTTTTGTGTTTCCGATGGGGGTTGCTCATTGGGGTGCATGACTATATAGGCATGGGTACGACCATTGCGCATACGATAAACCACTTGTTGGTGTTTGGATATCGAACCAGCCACCGCTGCTATAGGAGCATCAAGAAGAATTTTTGCCATAATTGTTTATATTGTTGTTTATAGTTTGCTTTTAGTTTTGGGATTTATATACTTGTTGACCCTTTGTGTTATTCCCGCCACATTTACTGAAGATTTAGTCGTACGATCATCGCTCAAGGTCTATCGGGGTCCCCGAAAATTTTTAATTTTTGGGGAGAGGAGAAATGGCGGCAAGCCAAACTCGCACGCGAGTTTCATCTTGCAAGCCCATTTCGACGAAGGAGACGGTGGTAATATATTACGGAGTACCTCGTAAAAGCGCGGCTTAAGTGTGGCAAAAAGATTTATTTAGATTTCTGCCCGCAGGGCAAGGAGATATTCAGTGTCACCATGCCTAATAATTCGCTTCATTCGCCGTTCCAAATAAATAATTTTGGTTAATCTTCTATAATTTTGGTAGCGCAAATCACTTTCGCCTGCAAAGGTACTAAAATTCACGGACATCACCAAATTTTTTGCCGAAAAAATACAATTTTTGTTACTTTTTTGCATCGTGTCTGTTCCGATAGATAACCGATACATAACCGATACATTACCGACACATAACCGATACATATGAATACCCCGTGAATACTCCCCGAATACTCTGCGAATATCCCATGAATACCCCTATCTTTAGATCCCTATGGGAGCAGCCTACCCTGCAAATACCCTCAAGCCACCTACATCCCCTTTCACCTTTCAGTTTTCAGTTTATATGTACATCGTCTCCAACCAAGTGCCTATGATGATTGATGTGCGTCAAAACATAGACACAGTGCCTATGTCCATGCTGATACATCCAGACTACCGAACCGAGAAAGCAGAGTTATTTCTACTTCTATCCAGAGTTGGTTCTCTGCCGCCAGCCACTGGATGCCAGCCACCAGCCGCCAAATGCTGGTTCCCAGCCGCCGGATGCCAGCTGCCCCTAAAAAAAGCCACCTTGTCTTTTCAACAAAGTGGCTTCTTTATCCCTTGCCGCGGCAGGGAGTTGATTGCCGCGGAATGTTGTCTATGTTGTCTTCTTAACCAACGGCACTCCTTGTCTCCGTGTCCATCCGTGCCATCCGTGGGATGTTATATCTCCTTGCCGCAGATCATTGTTGGCGAATCGGAAGAGTTGTCTATGTTGTCTTCTTAACCACCCGATTCCTTGTCTCCGTGTCCATCCGTGTCATCCGTGGGCGGTTATATCTCCTTGCCGCAGATCATTGTTGGCGAATCGGGAATGTTGTCTATGTCGTCTTCCAAAAACTTACACCTTACTTTCCCAAACGCTTCAATTCAACGGTGAAATGGCGCATTAGCGGTGCTTCTTTCGTAATCGCCAAACCGCGAGTGATACTCTCACGGCGGTCATAGACATTCTTCAGAGCAGCAGCAATCACCTTCATATGGTTGTCGGTATAAACGCGGCGAGGGATACACAATCGCACCAAGTCCAGTCCGCCAAAGCGGTTCTCTCTTGTTACAGGATCTCTATCCGCCAAGATATAACCTATCTCACACGCACGAATACCTGCCTCCAAGTACAATTCGCAGGTCAATGTCTGCGCAGGGAACTCCTCAATAGGCACATGGGTCAGCACCTTATCCGCATCCACGAAGATAGCGTGACCACCTGCAGGGCGTTGGTAAGGAATGCCGTATTCATCGAGCAACTCAGCCAAATACTCCACCTGATGAATACGCGTTTGCAACATGTCAAACTGCGTGTTTTCCTCCAATCCAACGGCCAAAGCAGCCATATCGCGACCGTTCATACCGCCATAGGTGATAAAGCCCTCGTATGGGATACAATAGCGTTTGCAACCTTCGTACCAATCCTCGCGATTAGTAGCGATGAATCCGCCCATATTCACGATTCCGTCCTTCTTAGCGGACATGGTCATGCTATCGGCATAGGAGAACATCTCTTTGGCAATCTCCTGAATACTCTTGTCTGCATAACCTTCCTCGCGGGTCTTGATGAAATACGCATTCTCCGCAAAGCGCGCAGAGTCCATATTCACAGGTACGCCATACTTATGGCACAGCTCGCATGTCTCGCGGATATTCTTCATCGAAACGGGCTGTCCGCCTACAGTATTATTCGTTACGGTCAGCACCATAAATGGCACATTGCCTGGGTTGTCTTTCAGCAATTGCTCCAGATGCTCTAAGTCCACATTACCCTTGAAAGGAATCTCCAATTGGGTGTTCTTCGCCTCTTTGATAGTTACATCAAAAGCGTGTGCCTTGCGTGCCTCAATATGCCCTTTTGTCGTATCGAAATGCGCATTACCAGGGATGACATGTCCCTCTTTCACAAGGTGAGAGAAGAGTACATTCTCCGCCGCACGACCTTGGTGCGTTGGGATAACATACTGAAAACCGGTGATACGAGTGATTGTGTCCTTCAGTTCGAAGAACGACTTACTACCCGAATAACTCTCATCGCCGAGCATCAATGCAGCCCATTGGCGGTCGGACATAGCGCCTGTACCCGAGTCGGTCAAAAGGTCAATGTAAACTTGCTCGCTGCGGAGCATAAAGATGTTGTTCTTAGCTTCTTTCAGCCATTGTTCGCGCTCTGCGCGGGTGGATTTGCGGATGGGTTCTACCATCTTAATCTTCCACGATTCAGCAAAAGGTAATTCCATGGTATTTGTATTGATTAAAAAGTTTTAAGGGTGTGCAAAAGTACTACTTTTTTTTGAAATATGCAAAAAAATAAATGAATATTTGTGTATATCCTTTTTTTTTTGTACTTTTGCGCGGTATTTTGTATATTCCCCTTGTTATGGGGGTAAAGAAACTATGTTTATATATTTTTGGATACTACGATTGGCTGCCCTTTTCGGGCATAGCAAAGCGAAGAAAATAGTCAGAGGGCAACGCGAGGCAATCACTGCGCTGCAAGAATGGCGTGCGGCTGTTACTGCACCCGTATTGTGGATTCATGTGGCGTCCGTTGGAGAGTTTGAGCAGGTGCGTCCTATCATTGAGCGCTTGCGCGAGAACCGTACCGCGCGCAAAATCGTGCTGACTTTCTTCTCCTCCTCGGGCTATGAGATGCGCAAGGATTACGACAAGGTGGACAAAGTCCTCTACCTGCCTTTCGCTACAAAGCGCAATGCCAAAAAATGGCTACACGCATTGCAACCAGAGATGGCGGTATTCGTCAAATATGAATTTTGGCCTGCTTACCTGCTGCGCCTGAAAAAACAGAATATCCCCACTTATCTCATTTCCGCCATCTTCCGTCCTAAGCAATTGTTCTTCCGACCTTGGGGTACTCTCTATCGTCGATTGCTGCATTGTTTCACGCATATCTATGTGCAAGACCAGGCTTCTGCACAATTGTTATTGCGCTATGGCATAGAACCTGTGACGGTGGCTGGTGATACGCGCTTTGACCGCGTGACCGAAGTGCGTTCGGCAGCCAAAGAACTGCCTGTCGTGCAAATGTTCGCAGGAGAAAAGACGCGCGTATTGGTGGCAGGTAGCACATGGCCAGAGGAAGAGCAGATGCTCGCACGCTTTGTAGCGGAACGCGAAGATATACGCTTGATATTGGTGCCGCACGAATTGCATGAGAACCATTTGCGACAAATCTTCCAGTATTTCGAGGGACGCTATGTGCGCTACAGCGAGGCTTCTCCCATGAGTGTGTCTATGGCGCGCGTACTGCTGGTGGATACGATGGGATTGTTGTCCTCTATCTACCGCTATGGTGCGGTAGCATACATAGGCGGTGGCTTTGGCGTGGGGATTCACAACACGCTGGAGGCGGCGGTATATGGCATGCCCGTCGTGTTTGGACCAAACTGGAAGAAGTTCCGCGAAGCGCAAGGACTGCAAGAGGCAGGAGCGGCAATCAGCGTGAAGAACTACCGCGAATTCGCGGAGGCATTAGACAGAGCGTTTGCCGAACAAGAGCAGATGGGACAAGCCGCAGCCGACTATGTCCAAAGCGAGTGCGGCGCCACCGAGAAGATTTATCGGGAAATCTTCTAAGGACCCAGCCCCCGGCTCCCGGCCGCCAATAAACGGGAAATATGCCCCCAGCCCCCGGCCGCCCAAAAACAGAAAATAAAAAAAAGAAACATATGGCACAAAAACCAAGTATTCCTAAAGGCACGCGTGATTTCTCTCCAATAGAGATGGCACGCAGAAATTATATCTTTGACACCATTAAGTCGGTGTTCTCACTCTATGGCTTTCAGCAGATAGAAACCCCTGCCATGGAGAACCTATCCACCCTCATGGGTAAGTACGGCGAGGAAGGCGACAAACTGCTCTTCAAAATCCTCAATTCAGGCGACTGGAAAAGCGCTATCTCCCACGAGGCACTGGACCAAGCCACCATCGGCGCCCTGACCACCAAGGTCAGCGAGAAAGGCTTGCGCTACGACCTCACCGTGCCTTTTGCACGCTTCGTGGTGCAACACCGCGACACGATACAGTTCCCCTTCAAACGCTATCAGATACAACCCGTATGGCGTGCTGACCGCCCGCAGAAAGGTTGCTACCGCGAGTTCTATCAATGCGATGTGGATGTGGTAGGTACCAATTCCCTGCTTAGCGAGGTGGAACTCATCCAAATCGTGGAGGAAGTGTATCGCCGCCTCGGTATCCGTGTCTCACTGCATATCAATAACCGCAAAATCCTTGCAGGTATTGCCGAAGTCATCGGGCAGCCCGAGCGAATCATCGACATCACCGTAGCTATCGACAAACTGGATAAGATTGGTATCGACAATGTGAATAAAGAACTTCTCGACAAGGGGCTTCCACAAGAGGCTGTCAATGCCCTGCAACCTATCCTCCACCTCAGCGGTACCAACACCGAGAAACTCGACCAATTGGAGCAAATACTTGCTAACAGCGAAACGGGTCTCAAGGGTATTGAAGAACTGCGCACAATCTTCGCACTCTATGCCAATAGCCAATTACCAATAGCCGCTGAAGCGGCGTCCAATATCCAAATTGAGTTAGACCTCTGCCTCGCACGCGGACTAAACTATTACACAGGTGCTATCTTCGAGGTGAAGGCGCTTGATGTACAAATGGGTAGTATCACAGGTGGCGGTCGCTACGACAACCTGACAGGTATCTTCGGTATGCCGAATGTGTCGGGTGTGGGTATCTCCTTCGGCGCTGACCGCATTTATGATGTACTGAGCGAACTGAACCTCTATCCCGAGAACTTGCAATCCACCACCCAACTGCTCTTTGCCACCTTCGGCGAACAGGAATTGCTCTATGCCCTCCGATGGGCAAAAGCACTACGCGAGAAAGGCATGAGCGTAGAGGTATATCCCGAACCAACGAAAATGAAAAAGCAAATGGGCTATGCCGATAGCAAGAAGATTCCATTTGTGGCTATCGTAGGTGGAGACGAGATGGCTGCTGGCAAAGTGATGTTCAAGAATATGCAATCGGGCGAGCAACAACTCCTTTCGTTGGATGAACTAATAGCCCAATTCTAAACCATTTCAAACAACCGTTAAACAACGCTATTATGCAAACCCCAGAGCAATTTGATATCGTGGCAGGCAAATGCCGCCGCATCTACGAACTGAAAATGAAGGACTACGGTCCCAGCTGGCGTATCATGCGCCCGCAGACCGTCAATGACCAACTGTTTATCAAAGCCAAGCGCGTGCGCGAAATTGAGCAGACAGGTGTGAATATGGTGGGCGAGAGTATCGAAGGCGAAATGATGGCGATAGTCAATTATAGCATTATCGGACTCATACAGCTGCACGAAGGCTATGCCGACTCGGTGGATATGTCCGCAGAACGCGCTATCCAACTATACGACCACTATATGGCTGAGGCGAAGGCACTAATGCTCAAGAAGAACCACGACTACGGCGAGGCATGGCGCGATATGTTCGTTTCCAGCTTAACGGATATCATTCTCACAAAGATAAATCGCAATAAATCCATTGCTGCCAACGACAATCAAACACTCATCTCCGAAGGCGCAGATGGCAACTATTTCGATATGCTCAACTACGCAGTCTTTTACCTCATAAAACTCATGGAAAATGAAGCGAAATAACAAAAAAACGGATGCCAGACGCCGGATGCCAGTATCTATATTAGCAGGCTTATCCCGCACCCTCTTGGGGTTCGTGTTTATCTTCTCTGGTGCGGTCAAAGCCATTGACCCATTGGGTACGGTGTATAAAATCGAAGACTACCTCAAAGCGTTTGGTGGCTTCTTCACCGAACTCCTGCCTTTGGCAGAAGTGGCTGCATGGGGACTGATCATACTTGAACTCCTGCTCGGTGTGTGCATGGTGCTGAATGTGCGTACACAGTGGACATCGTGGATATCACTCATCTTCTACCTCGTGATGACACCGCTCACCCTCTATATCGCACTCACCAACCCTGTGAGCGACTGCGGTTGCTTTGGCGATGCTATCGTACTTACCAACTGGCAGACCTTCTGGAAGAATGTAGTGCTTATCCTATTGGCAATCCTATTGGTGGCATTGCGCAAGCATACACGCCAGTTGTGGAGCAATTGGATGGAAGTTGTACTGGCTACGCTAACTATCATTGCTGCGATAGCATTTATGACATGGACACGACTTCACTTGCCCGTAAAGGACTTCCGCCCATATAAGATTGGCAACCACCTGCCTACGCTCATGGAGTATCCCGAAGATGCGGAACCCGATCAATACGACATATCCTTTGTGTATGCCAAAGATGGAGTAGAGCAGACCTTCACGCTGGAGAACTATCCCAAGGGCGATAGCACATGGACCTTCGTGCGTCAAGACTCACGCCTCATCAAGAAGGGATACGAACCACCTATCCACGATCTGGAGATCCTAAATGCAGACTACGAAGACCTCACATGGGACATCCTCGAAAGCGAAGAACCTATTACATTGATAGTGATGTACGATCTCGCCAAAGCCGACAAAAAGCAAATGGCGAAGGTGGAAGCCCTTGCCTCCAACCTCTCGCCTTTCGCCTCATCGCCTGATTACCTGATCGCCTCATCGCCTAATTTCTATATCCTCACGGGCTCAGGCACGGATGATATTATCAACTTCTGCTTGGAGTACCCCGCATTGAGCGACTATATTTGCACATGCGACCCCGTAACGCTCAAGACGATTGTCCGCGCTAACCCAGGCGCAATTGTCCTCCAAAACGGTATCGTCATCGACAAGTATAATCTCCGCAATAGACCTTAAGGTCCTTAACGACCTTAATGACCTTACAATAGACATTGATTATTAACTATTAAATATTAATTACAATTTATGAGAACAAAAATGGTTGCAGGTAACTGGAAAATGAACATGACCCTGCAAGAAGGTGTAGCATTGGCTACCGAGTTGAAAAATCAAGTATCTAACCCTGCATGCGCTGTCGTTATCGGCACTCCTTTCATTCACTTGGCTACTGTGGCTGAACTCCTGAAGGATAGTCCAATCGCTGTGGCTGCTGAGAACTGCGCTGACAAGGAGAAAGGTGCATACA
>JAZNRY010000102.1:0-58528 GCA_045590995.1 Paludibacteraceae bacterium
ATCCCAACGACGGCAGTTATACACTACGTCATAGATACGACCGATTTGATACTCGCGGCTTACGCGCAAACCAACTGCATAATCCTCACCATACTTGGTGGTTGGGAAGTTGATAGTGCGGAGCATTGGAGTATAGAAACCGCGTGGTGCGCCAAGACCGTGGATACGGAGAGCGTTGTTGCGGCCGTTGTCTGGTGTCCACTCTTTGTGGTCGATTACTCCAGGAGGAATCATATTACCGTCGAAGTCGGTGAGTTGGTATGTTCCTACTACCATTGCGCAATTTTGCTCGTGGAAAGCGTCAATGAACTTTTGTACGGTGTTCTCGTCGAAGTATGTATCGTCAGAGTCGAGTTGGATAGCGAAACGACCGCATTTCTCGTGGTGGAGAGCTACATTCCAGTTGCCACCGATAGCGTGCCATGTCTTATCTTGAGCGATATAAACGAGGTTGTCGTGACCCTCAGCCACGATGCTCTTGATTACATCTACAGAACCATCCTCAGAGTTGTCGTCCACAACGATAACATTATATTTATAAGGAGCTTTAACCACTTGGCTGAGCGCGCTCTTGATAGCTGTACCAATGGTACGAACGCGGTTCTTGCAAGGGATAATCACAGATGCCTCATACTCGAAGCCACCACCTTGGAGGTCAATGTCTTTGAAGCCAGGAGCGAGGTAACCATTGATATCTTTCAAGTGTTGGGTAGCAGCTTGCTCCATCTCAATTTGTACACCACGGTTCTTAGGATCCACATAGTCGAAGTTCTTCTCGCCAGTGGTACGGTTGTCGAGCTCTACATCGTAATAGAGGTACTCGTTGATGTGCTCCAAAGCACCCTTTTGGCTCACTTTGAGGCGGAGGTCATAGAGACCAGCGTATTGATAATCCACATCCATGCGAGCAACAGCCTCTTTCACAGCGCTAGTGCGATAGAAGAGAACAGAACCGAACTCGAAGTCGTCACGGATAGAACCCAATTGGTAGTCAATCACAGGAGCATTGGTACGAACCTCACCTACTTGGTTGAAGTGGTCTGCGTAAACCATAGCTGCCTTGGTGTCCTCAATAAGTGCCTCCATACGCTCGAGCGCGAAGAGAACGAAAGAGAGGGTGGTGTACTTGGTGTAGATCAAGGTATACTCGGTGTTAGCTTTCTCAGCGATCTCGCGAACAGTAGCTGTTGAGCGGATGTCACCGTGCAAGAAATGAATGTCAGCTACGAGCTCTTGAGCCTTCAAGTTAGCCACTGTAGCTTTTACTTGTTCCTCACTTTGGAAAGGAATAAAACATGTGATATTTTTCATAAATTTTAATAAATAAAATGATTATTTTTCTTTGTTTAGTGTAGGGCGTAGAGTGTAAGGTGTAGAGGCAGGGATTATGCGGCATAGCCGCTATCCCTTCGCCTTTAACCTTTAACCTTTAACCTTTCGCCTAATAGCCTTAAAGGATATGGTATTGAACGAATGCCTCGATAGCCTCGTATTCTGCCAAACCAAGGTCGGAGTACATCTTCGCAGTGTCGTGGTTGCGGTCCTCAGCGCGTTGCCAGAACAGACGCTCGTCGTCGCCCAAGAATGGAGCAGACTCCATTTGGCTCGCGTGGCGAAGGATAGCGTTGCGCTTAGAGCGAAGCTCCTCTGGTGACATTGGCACTGCCATCTCTACGAGGTCGAGTTCCCACTCCATCCATGCACCACGGTACATCCAGATGCGGCAGTCTTTCAACCACTCATCCCATGCGGCGGTGTGCTTGAGCTCGTCAAGAGCTGCGAGCACAGCGTCAAGACATACACGGTGTGTGCCGTGAGGGTCAGCGAGGTCGCCAGCAGCAAAGATTTGTTGTGGTTTCACCTCCTCGAGAAGTGCTTTCACGATATCCACATCAGCTTGTGAGAGAGGACCTTTTTTGATTGTGCCAGTCTCGTAGAATGGCAAGTTGAGGAAGTGAATGTTCTCAGTAGGAAGACCCATGTAGCGGCAAGCTGCAGTAGCCTCACCACGGCGGATGAGCGCCTTGAGGTTGAGAATCTCGCGGGTGTCGTTGTCGCCCACCTTCTCGTTGTGGAAGAAGTTCATGTACTCATCATACTTCTTGTCAATCACTTGATCTTCAGGCATGTGCATGAGTTTGTAGCCTTTCATAAAGTCCATGAAGCGTACTACCTCTTCGTCGCAAACGGCGATACAACCGCTGGTCTCGTATGCTACATGCACATTGTGACCTTGCTTGATAAGGCGTTGGAAGGTACCACCCATTGAGATGACATCATCGTCTGGGTGAGGAGAAAAGATTACGATATCTTTTGGGAATGGATTAGCACGCTCTGGGCGATTGGTGTCGTCTGCATTAGGTTTGCCACCAGGCCATCCTGTGATAGTGTGTTGCAAGTCATTGAATACCTTGATATTGCAGTTGTATGCAGATTCGTACTTGGTGATGAGTTCGCTGAGTCCGTAGTCGTTATAGTCCTTGTTGGTGAGTTTGAGGATTGGCTTTTTTGTTTCCTCGCAAAGCCATACCACAGCGCGGCGGACGAGTTGATCGGTCCATTCGCAATTGGTCACTTTCCATGGGTGATTGATGCGGGTGAGTTTACCAGCTGCATCAAGGTCAATCACGAATGACGCGTTCTTGTGGAGTTGCAAGTATGAAGCAGGGCAAGCAGAATTAACAACTTCCTCAATCGCTTGTTTCACGATACTCGCTTTGTGCTGACCGAACGCGAGGAGGATCACCTCTTTGGCTTGGAGTATGGTGTTGATACCCAATGTGATAGCGCATGTAGGCACTTGTGTCACATTGCCAAATAGCGATTTGGCATCCACGCGTGAATTGTTGTCCATAATCACGAGGCGGGTAGATGAATTAGGCTGTGTGCCAGGCTCGTTCATGGCGATGTTTCCCCATTGACCAATACCCAATACTTGTACATCAATACCTCCAGCTTCTATGATAGCCTTCTCGTATTCTTCGCAGAAAGTGAATACGGTCTCTCTTGGCAAGTCGCCAGGGAAAGTGTGTATGTTCTCAGGGAGAATGTCGATATGGTCAAGCAGTTGGCTTTGGATTTGTGCCATGCTACCCAGATTCTTGTCTGCGAGTGGATAGAACTCATATGAGCCGAATACGACTACGGTCTTGAAACTCAATCCCTCCTCTTTGTGCAGGCGAACGAGTTCCGTAAAGAGGTCGCGCATAGAGCGACCTGACGCCAATGAGAGAACGGTTTTCTGTCCGTTTTCAGCGCGGCGGGTAATCAGTTTGGCGATACGAGCTGCTACAGCAGCAATACCCTCTTGTGGTTTTTCTACGATAGTTGTGTTGACATGTTCCATGCGGGTTACGCGTGATTGCTCGTAAGCGTCCGCAGGGCGGTACAATTTCTCTTCGATTTTGCTAAGAGAAATCAGTTGGCTAAGATTATTTCTCATGATTTTTTATATATTGTATTTTCAATTTTCAGTTTTCAGCTTTCACGGCACAATAATCCACAATAAATTGTGTGCAAAGTTACATTATTTTGTATATACTCGCAAACGATTTTGTCACTTTTTTTGAAAAATACGATTTTTATATGTTATACAACATAAAACGGGGGTGTATGCTTGCGCGCGTAAAAAAAAAGTAGTACCTTTGTGGGCTACTTGTGGAGTGGCGTGCGTTTTTTTTGCTGTTGCGCTACAATTGAAAAAGAAATAATACATAAAAAACAATAGATATGATTTTAATAGCAGATTCAGGTTCTACCAAGACTCATTGGTGTTTGATGGCGGCTAACGGCCATTGCGAGGAGTTTTTTACGGATGGTATTAATCCTTTCCAACAAACTTCGGATGCAATTAAGAATAGTGTAAATAACCAGCTTCTCCCTCAGATGGCTCATTTGATGTGGGCTGGTAGTGTGAGCCATATTTTCTTCTATGGTGCGGGTTGTACGCCTGAGAAGATACCTGTAGTAGAGTATGCTTTGGAGGCGATTTTTAAGTCCGCTAAGATTGAGGTGTACTCTGATATGGTTGGTGCTGCATGTGGATTGTTGGGTGCTGAGAGAGGTGTGGCATGTATCTTGGGTACGGGTGCTAACTCTTGTCTATGGAATGGCAAAGAGATTGAGAAGAATGTTCCTGCTCTTGGTTTTATCCTTGGTGATGAGGGTAGTGGTGCTGTGCTTGGCAAACGCCTTGTGGCAGACCTATTGAAGAACCAGCTGAGTGATGATCTGAAGGAGAAATTCTTGACACAATATGGTATTACTGCTGCGGATATTATTGAGAATGTTTATCGTAAGCCTTTCCCTAATCGTTATTTGGCTTCATTGAGTAAGTTCTGCTCTGAGAATATGGACAATCCTTTGATTGCGCAACTCGTTTACGATCACTTCGATTATTTTGCAAAGCGTATTTTGCCACAATATCCTGCGTTGCCAGTTGGCTTTATTGGTTCAATTGCTTATTATTACCAAGATGTGTTGAAGAAAGTATTGGCAGATAACGGCTTCCAAGTGGGTAAGATTCTTCAAGGTCCTATGGAGGGTTTGAAGGAGTACCATAAGAAGGATATTGTCCCTACAATGTAAAATCAAATGCCTATCGTTCTCTGATCAATTACGGGTTCATGACGGGTTTATGACGGGTTTATACCGCAGGGTCCGGGAAGCGTAGGTGAAACAAAATAGTACAAATATCATGGCTTTTACAAAAGTTACAGAACAAAGTTCATTGCACGATAATCTTGACCAAAAGTCTGTTGGTCAGTTGCTTGTAGAGATGAATGAGGAAGACCAAAAGGTGGCGTTGGCTGTCAAGGAGTGTATTCCTCAAATCGAGAAATTGGTAGAAGGTATTGTTGAACGCATGCAGAAAGGCGGCCGTATTTTCTATATGGGTGCTGGTACCAGTGGTCGTCTTGGCGTGTTGGATGCCAGCGAGATTCCTCCTACTTTTGGTATGCCACCTTCGTTTGTGATTGGTCTTATCGCGGGTGGTGACCACGCGTTGCGCAACCCTGTGGAGAATGCGGAGGATGATCCAGAGAAGTCTTGGAAAGAGCTTTTGGATCATAATATCACCACGCTTGATACGGTTGTTGGTATCGCGGCTTCGGGTACTACACCTTATGTAATAGGCGCGCTCGAGCGCGCACGCGAGTTCGGCTGTCTGACCGCTTCTGTATCTTGCAATCCAGGTTCTCCTGTAGGTCAAGTAGCGGAGATTGCTATTGAGCCATTGGTGGGTCCTGAGTTTGTAACAGGTTCAACTCGTTTGAAATCAGGTACGGCACAGAAACTGGTGTGCAATATGATTACCACCATCACAATGATTAAAATGGGTCGTGTGAAGGGTAACAAGATGGTGAATATGCAACTCTCTAACAAGAAGCTTGTGGACCGCGGTACGCGTATGCTCGTGGAAGAGTTAGGATTGGAGTATGACAAGGCGAAAGATTTGCTCTTGCTCCATGGTAGTGTGAAGAAAGCGATGGACGCTTATCGCGCTGCTAATCAAAATTAAAAAAACAGTAAAAACAATAAACAATCTAATCTTTATGAAGAAACTACTCTTTGTGCTCGCATGCTCGCTGTTGTCAGTTGCTATGATGGCAAGTGTCACGGTGAGTGGTGTGGTTATTTCTACGGAGGATGGTTTGCCAGTTATTGGTGCATCTATCCTTGAAAAAGGTACATCGAACGGTACGATTACCGATTTTGATGGTATGTATGAATTGACGGTACAAGACGGTGCAGTGCTTGTGGTGAGTTATGTGGGTTTGGCAACTCAAGAGTTGAAAGTCACTGGTCCTCAGTTGGATGTCCGTCTTAGTGCTGATGCTATTGCCATGGAAGAAGTGGTGGTTACTGCTATGGGTGTGGTTCAAGAGAAGAAACGCTTGAACTTTGCTGTGCAGAACATCGGTGGTGATGCTTTGAATGAGAGCCAAAACGCCAACTTCGTCAATTCGCTCCAAGGTAAAATCGCGGGTGTGTCTGTGACTAATGCTGGTGGTTCGCCTAACTCAGGTAGCCAAATTATTATTCGTGGTATCTCTTCTGTGAACACAAGTCAGAGTAACGAGCCTCTCTTCATCCTTGACGGTGTGGCTATTTCTGGTGGTGCTACCAATGCTGCGGATATTAACCCTAACGACATTGAAAATATCACAGTCCTCAAGGGTGCTGCTGCTGCCGCTTTGTATGGTCAAGATGCTGCCAATGGTGTCATCATGATTACTACCAAACAAGGTGAAGCGGGTAAGATTAAAGTGCAAGCTAATGGTAGTTGGCAATGGGATACACCTGTTCGCTTGCCAGAACTCCAACAAACCTATGGTCCTGGTGCACAAGGATTCTACAAAGAGAAGTCTGGTGGTGGCTGGGGACCTGTGTTGAGTGAGGATGCAACGATTTATGACAACCTTGGCAATTTCTTCAAGACTGGTTTCTACCAAAAGTATGATTTCTCTGTAACGGGCGGTAGCGAGAAGTTCAATGCCTATGCTTCAGCTAACTGGTCTAATGCGGAGGGTGTTATTCCAGAGGATTATAGAACGCGTTTTGGTGCTCTTATCAAGGCTTCGTTCACGCCTGCTAAATGGGTTACATTCCAAATGGGTATCAATATCACCGATGTGAAATCTCGTTCAACAGGTGGCGTAAGTACTGTCTATGGCTGGCCTATCACCGATGATATTACCGATTATAAGCATGCCAACGGCTTGCCACGCTATCGCTATTGGGCTGATGGTAATAAGACAGGTTCGCCTATGAGTCCGCTTTATGGTATCTATGAAGATGATGGCATTAGCAAGAGAACGCGTAATGTGATTAATGGTAGTGTGACCTTCAAGCCAGTGAAGAACTTGCAAATCGTAGGTCGTGTGAGCTACGATATTAGCCATTCTTCATCGGATAGCTATACCGTTCCTCGTTGGGATGATAGCAATGTAGTTCCATCTGTGGTGGCACCTACGGGTGAGCGTCCTGCTGATTTTAAGGAAGCAGCTCCTGGCACATATCCTGATTGGGAGAAATACGATGAGTACCAACGCTGGCTTCTCTCTACATCTGCAGACGAGCAATTCAGCTTGCTTGGTTTGACAGGTGGTTATATGAATCCTGAAAACTATCTTTTGACCAGCGATGATATTGAGAATTTGGGTAAATCTTCTTCATTGGGCGCATACTATGCTTCCATGAGCCGTAGCCAACTCTTCACAGCTGGTGTTAATGCAAGTTATAAGATTGAGTTGCCAAAGGACTTCTCTATTGATATTATGGCAGGTACCGAACTTAAGATGTCGCAAGGCTTCTCTATGGGTAATGAGGGTTATGACTTCATCATTCCTGGTACATATAGCCTCTCCAATACGAATCGTGATCATTTGGAACTCTCTGATCGTACAGCGAGCCATAGTGGTATTAACCGTTTTGGTTACTTTGGCGAGGTTCGCGCTGACTACAAGGGCTTAGCTTCGCTTTCTGTTACTGGTCGTTGGGACTGGTCTTCTACTATCAATAACAACCCATTCTTCTATCCTTCTGTAACGGGTGGTGTTATTCTTTCTGAATTGATCCCTGGTTTGAACGAAACCAAGGACAACTGGTTCTCTTATTGGAAGATTCGCGGTAACTACGCTGTGGTAGGTAAGGATGCTCCTGCATACCTTTATGACCGTCGTTTCAAACAATGGGCTTCTTTCCCAGACTCTGGTTATGGTATTGATGCTGGTATGTCATCTGCTTCACGCGACTTGCAACCTGAGATGTCTTACTCTTGGGAGGTAGGTATGGACCTCAAACTCTTTGACAACAAGACCCGTCTGGATGTGGCATACTATTCTACTACAGTTAGAAACCAAATCGTTACAGTGCGTGTATCGCCTTCTTCTGGTTATATCCTTCAAACCCGTAACGAGGGTGACATCCGCAACCACGGTGTGGAATTCACTTTTGAGCAAGATGTTATCAAACGCAAGAATGTCAATTGGACATTGGGTCTCAACTTCGGTCTCAACCGTGGTACTTTGGTGTTCCTCCCAGACCAATTGCTTGAGATTACGAATGGTCAGTATGGTGATATCTTCCCTTCTGCGTATGTGGGCGGATCTACTACTGCTTTGACGGGTAAGGATTACCAACGCAATGCAGCAGGACAAGTGCTTGTGGACGAGAATGGTTATCCTAAGATTGATCCTACCAAGAATAAATTGATTGGTAACCGCGAGGCGAAGTTCCAAGCAGGTCTTACCAGTAGTATGAATATCTACGGTCTGCAATTCTCATTCCTCTTTGACGGACGCCTTGGCGGTGATGTTGTGAATGTCACAGGTCGTAACCTCATCTCCAATGGTAATCACAAGATGCTTGAGCAATACCGTGGTCGTCAAGTAGTGTTCGATGGTGTATATGAGACTACTGACGAGGCTGGTAATACAGTATATCTGCCTAATACCAAGCCTATTACGCTGAACCAAACCACCATTATCAACTACTTCTACAATGTATCTACCAACTTCATAGAGGATGGTTCTTACATTCGTTTGAGCTATGTGACATTGGGCTATGATTTTGCTAAACTCATGAAGAATCAGAAGTTCTTCAAGGGCTTGAAACTTAACTTTACTTGCAACAATGTATTCTTGCTGACCAAATATACAGGCTCTGATCCAGTCTGCAACGCATCTGTTTCTGCTAAGGGTACAGGTAATGCGGGTATTGACAATAGCCCTGTTCCTAGCACACGCAGCTATAATGTCAGCTTGTCAGCTTCATTCTAATCGAATATAATATTAAGGAATATGAAAAAGTTATTTATAATACCAGCTCTTTTGGGAGCAATGTTTTTTACCAGTTGCGAGGACTTCTTGGATATTAACATGAGTAAAGACTCTCCTACCACTACATCGGTGGATCAAGTGTTGCCTATTGCTACATTCTATGCTTCGCAAATATGTTATGACCATGCAGAATATGGTGTATATATGTGCCAAGCACTTACCACATTCGATAAGGCTCAAACAGGTTCTTACCCAATGAGCCAAGGTTGGGAGTTCCTCGGTGTAAACCGTCACCCAATGTGGCGTCGCCACTTCTATGACCTCGGTGCGAATCTTCAAAAGATGAATGAGATAGCAGAAAAAAATGGTAACTATAATGCTATTCTCATCAGCAGAACCATTATGCTTATGTCCACTATGATGACTACAGACGCTTTTGGTGACATGCCTCGTTCGCAAGCATATCTAAGTACTGCGCCAAAGTACGATACGCAGGCAGAGGTGTATGAATGGATGTATCAAGAAGTGGACGAGTTGCTCCAACTCTATAAAGACCCTGCATGGGTTAATGCTACGACCAATTTGCTCATCAACGATAGAATGGATCGTATCTATGGCGGTGATATGGCGAAGTGGGAAGGATTCTGCAAAGCCCTCAAAGCACGCCTTTGGTTGCGCAAATTGCCTAACTGGGAAAATAACCCTGCTGTTTGCCAAGAGATTATTCGTCTTGCAGATGATGCACTTGCTACTTTTGTAGAACCACGCTACCATTATCCTGGTGGTGTAACGGAGTCTAACTGCCCTTGGGGACCTTTCAAACCAATTATCAACTCTTGGGAGAGTCGTGCTAATCGTCTTGAGGCATCTGTGCCATCTACATTCTTCTTGCATGGTATTTTAGGTGGTATTGATGGACAATACCAACGAACCCGTGGTTATGCACTTGACCCTCGTGCTGCGCGTATGATGGAACCAAGACCTGAAAAGGCGATGTGGCATCTTGAAAACAATATTGGTGTGGGAGATATTAATAACGATAAAAAAACCGATGTTATTACCGACTTCCCAGACTTGCTTTGCAATGGTCAAAAGAGCAACCCTTATACACAAAATACAGGCTATATCGCTCTTATTACCAAAGAGGAACTCATGTTCATCAAAGCAGAAGCTCAAATGTGGGCGGGCGACAAGAATGGAGCATATGCAACTACGGTTGATGCTACTTTGGAGAATATGAAACGCTATGGCATCAATATTATGGAACTGGCTATGGACTCGGTAAATAATAAAGATGCGATAAATCAATACGACCGTTTCTGGGAGATTAAGTTGCCTGGTGCTGCCAAGTTCACCATTGCAGATTTGATGCAACAAAAGTATGTTGCCATGTATCTCCAACCAGAGCAATGGACTGATATGCGTCGCTACAATTATAGTTCTTCACAAAACGGTATTAGTTATATAGTGCCTGGCGAACTTCCAGTGGCAATATATGATGTCAAGAATGTGCATAATGGTAAATCAGCGTTGTTTGCACAGGACGCTGAGAACTTCAAATTGGAGTTCCACTTGCGCCGTCCTTATAATCTATACGCGCCATATTGGGATACACCAGATGACTATGGTGTAGGTGCTACGCTATCGCCTAATGCTTGGGTAAATCGCCTCAATGCGGATACTGAGACCGAAACCAAGTATAATAGGGCAGAGTTGGACCGCATAGGATACTATACTACGAATGCGGATGGTGAGAAGATTTTGGATTATCGTATCCTCAAAAAACGCCTCATTTGGGCAAAAAAGAATCCAAGTGTGGTGCAATGTGCGGATGACCAAATAGAATGGATGTAATTTATAAATAAGCAAAAATATAGACTAATATGAAAACAATATTCAAAACATTAGCAATAGGCTTGCTCCTCACAACGGTCGCTTCTTGCGATAAGCATGACCCATTCGATGAGAATACTATCACAGGTGCCGTTGGACCAGAAGCGAAATGGGAGATAGCAAGTAGTGCAGTGAAATCGGGTGAATACATGGGATTCGTGGGCAAGTATTACTCTACAGTGGCAGGAATTGACCATTCTGAAGTGTGGTACGAATTGTTTGAGAAAGAGGATAAACTGGTTTCTGCTTCACTCATACAAGCATTCAATCATAGCTTCACAAGCAATGCATCTGCCCAAAAACGCGCTTTGCAGACTATTCAGTCGTATCCTCACTCTGAAGACTTATGGGATGAAACCGAGCGTGCATATATTCTTACTGATCAGTTCCCTGTAAGCTATACTTTAGCACCTATTTCATGGGTACAGCCAAAGGATACCGTGGGATTCAATAAGAACTTAACCGCATATTTTGGCGAGAATTTTGCCAAAGAGTTTAAGGACCAAATCACGCTTAAGATGAATCCTTCAGCGGAAGAGCGTAATTATAGGGCATATATGCAGGTGATTAATGGATTGGGTCTTTTGATTGATACGATTGTTACACCCAATGGCGACCGCATGCCTTTTGTACAATGGATGATTGACTCTACCTACAATGCTAACACGGCATCTTGGGAAAAAGACTTCAAACGAATGGATACAATCTGGAGTAAGGAAGAATTTGATACGCTTGACATTATCATTAAAGATACTTTCAGCGTGAGTAAGCCTGACCGTACTGGTAAGAGAGATACTACTTACTATACGGATACTGCTTACATTACTCATCCTGTCTTCCTCTCTGCTGTTGAAGTATATTCTGACATCAAGCATGCCATTGACAGTGTTTGGGAGAACCATGTTACTTTCTATAACTTGATTCAAAACTCAGAGGGCGCTTATTCTATTGAGTACAAACGCGAGTACTATATCAATGCTGAATTGCGTATCTACGATGAGAAGGGTACTTATAGTAAGACCGACACAAAACAGATTGCGATTAACTAATATACATAACTTTGATAATACACAAGAATATGAAACGAGATTTTTTGAAGATGCTTTTGATAGCACTTTTGCCAATCTGTGCAGTGTCTTGTATTGACAATATACCAGAAGAAGAAGTGCTTCCGAGAGATGCTGTTTCTTTTGATTACTACATAGATCAAACGGAAGAACCAAAATACTATTTGGATTTTTATGTGGATTCGCGCATTACTTTTGTCAATACTTCTCCTGCTACTACACAAGGAGAAGTGCATTGGGAATTTGGCGAAAATTCAGTGGCTGAACAAGCAGAAGTGGGTAATGACACCTGCCATTGCTATTATACCAAGGCGGGTACATACAAAGTGAAACTCACCATTGGCGATTACAGCAAGGAGCAAGTCATAATGATTGCCCCTATTAAGCCTATCGTGAAAATCAATCTTGCAGATTCTGTTTGCGAGGTGCGCTCTTCATTGGTTACATTCGAAGTAGAGTTGCCTAACCCGCGCAACAAACCTGCTACCTTCAGTTGGAAGTTCCCAAAAGATACTAAGAGCGAATCAAGTGAGGATTATTCTACTTTCGTGGGACAAGGTGTTGATGACCTTCCTGCTCCTGTGAAATTCTCGCATATTGGTTCACAACAAGTCGTTTTGAATGTGACACTAACAGATCCAGAAACAGGTGAAGCAGAAGATTTGGAACCTGTATTCTTGAATGTTCAAGTGGGCTACAACGAACCTGTACCTACACTCTATTATGCAGTGCAAGGTGGACGCATCATGGCGCACAAACTCACGGGTGGCAAACAACCTGCAGATATGGAAATTGCTTCCTACGATCTTGGTATTGCTTCAGGACAACACCCATTTAATATCCTCTTCAAGGATTCATCGCTCTATGTCCTTGATGCAGGTAAACAATTCTACTATGTAAATGATGTGGACGGTGTGTTGGGTGATGGCAAAATCTCCGTTATCTCCAAAGATGGTAAGAAAGTGGAAACAATGATTTCTAACGCTGGTCAAGCTGCTTTCGATGACCCATTCTATGGCTTTATTGATGGCGACTTCCTCTACTATGCAAACCGTAACACAGGTATTATGAAGGTAAAACTCACCGACCGCGACAAAATGTATAATACCACCGAGTATCCATACTTTGTTCGCCATAATCACCTCCAATACTATGGTTTAGGATTGGCTTACGGTGCTGTTTCTCGTAATTTTGCCAAGATAAATGGCGTTTGGCACTGGTCCACATGCCACATGGCAACGGGTACTTACTGCTTCATGGATGATGATATCTTGAAGGATCCTGTTTCTACAGGTGATAAGGCCCTCCTCCCAGAAGAAGGAATCATTTTGGATGGTGCAAAGATAGGTTCTTTCCACTATTCTCCAAAGCATGACAAGGTTGTGTTCTGCGTAATGGAGGTTACTGGAAACCATGTGTGTGTATGTACCTATGATGAATGGAAATCTTTGGAAGGTGCTATGGAAGCTGCTAAAAAAGCGATTACATTCAATGGTTTGCCTTTCGCAAGCAACTTGGACGGCAACCTCCCTGCTGTAGAGGGTACGGGTGTAGAGTCTGTGGGTATTACACAAATGGCATATGATGATATGAACGAGTGTGTTTATTTCGCATATCGTAATAACGGAAACGACACCTCTGAAAAACCTAATACAGGTATTTACTGCTACAATCTCGTGACTGGCGCCGTTACATGTTTGATAGAAGGTGTAAGTGCTTACGGTGTAGCTGTTAATAATACTCCTTCTAAATTGTTCTAATGAAATTCGTTAAACAAATAGCATTTCTTGCTCTTGGCTTGTGCATGGTGCTCACGCTCCATGCACAGCCCAAGCGTGAGTTTCGTGCGTCATGGCTGACTACGGTGTGGGCTATTGATTGGCCTAATCCACATAGTCAAGCATCTGCTGCTGGACAACAGAAACAGCAAGAGTACATGATTTCGCTGCTCAAACTGCATGAGCGAGCAAAACTCAATGCTGTCTTCTTTCAAGTGCGTGGCTTCTGCGATGCCATGTATAAGTCCCAATACGAGCCATGGAGCCAATATCTTACAGGCACGCGTGGTGGTGAACCTACCTACGACCCTCTCCAACTCGTTATTGACTCGGCTCACGCACGGGGTATGGAGGTACACGCATGGCTGAACCCTTATCGCTATGCTTCGTCCGATGCTACATTTGGCAAAAACCACCCGTTGGATTACTACAACACCCACCCAGAATGGTTGGTAAAGTGTAACGACATTACCATACTTAATCCTTCGGTGCCTGAGGTTCGAGAGCAAATCTGCAAGGTGGTAGCGGACATCGTGGAGAACTACGATGTGGATGGCATCATCTTCGATGACTATTTCCATCAATCGGGCTATTTGAATTCCTACGATGAAGCACAATATCAAGCAACAGGCAACGGTATGTCGCGTGCAGACTGGCGTCGTGCGCAAAACAACCTCATGGTGCGCATGGTCAATGAGACCATCAAGGCTATCAAACCATGGGTGAAGTTCGGTATCGGTCCTGCGGGTGTGGCTGGTAAAGAAAACACTTCTGCGCCTGTTTATGGGGTAGAGCCTTGTCCTACGCCTTCTTCCGACTGGCAGTACAATCAAATCTATGCCGACCCACTTGCGTGGTACAACGAGCACACCATTGACTACATGGCGCCACAAATCTATTGGACCATCAACTCTACTTCCAACTATGATGTCATTGCCAAATGGTGGTCTGACATGGCGTGCCATTTCAATCGCCATATGTATGTCAGCCATAGTTTGAGTGCTATGATTTCGGATAATCAATCGTTATCAAGTGGTCAATTCCATAAGGATGAGATTGGTGCGCAAATCGCGCTCAATCGACTCTACGATCGTATGGACGCACCGGGTAGTTGTTGGTATGGTTTTAGTACGGGTATGACAACAAGGGATTTCTTCAAGTATATCGGCGAAGATGTCAACTCCCGTCCTGCGGTGGTTCCTCAGATGACATGGCTTGCTACGAATGAGTGCATCTATGTTAGCAATATTCGCGAGGAAGGTAATCTTCTCAAATGGGATGCGCCACGCGATAACCTGCGCTATGTTGTATATCAAATCCCAACCGAAGAACTTGGGCAACATGGGGCTGTAGGCACAAGTCGCAACCTCTTGGGTACTACCTATACGAATTCGTTTCAACTGCCAAGCGAAGAGCCAGCTATTCCGCTCACATATGCGGTTGCTGTTCTTGATCGTTTTGGTAATGAGTACCCTGCTCGCACAATGAATAATACGGACTGGGGCAAATCACCCGTAGCAAAGGTTACTTATCCTGTGAATAATTCCAATATTATTATTCCTTGTAATGTATCTTGGAATAGGGTGGAGGATGCCGATTCGTATTTCTTCCAGATGTCAAAATCGGCGGACTTCGCTACATTGGACTATGAGTACGAGGTTACAGATACCACATTCTACTTGGGCAAAGTGTATTGGCTCAATTCCGATGGCACCTACTACTGGCGCGTGCGTACGCGTAGTATAAACAAGGAGGACTCTTTCACGGATGTACATTCGTTCAATGCTACATATTTCCGCATGCAGTCCCCTGCTCAGGGAGATACATGTGATTTTGTTAATCCTACTTTTGTGTGCGATAGCGTTAGTTACGATGAGGTATTATATACCTTTGAGATAGCAACCGATACGAAGTTTGATGAGGCATCTTTGGCGCATGTGGGTACATCCTCTGTGCCTCGTTATACATTGCCAGTCAGTCTGTTGGCTTCTCGCGATTATTATGTGAAAGCTACTGCTTTGTTCAACAATGTGGAGGTAAAGACTCTACCCGTTAAGTTCCGCACGAAACCACAGTTTGTACCAGTGCCTACTATCACATGGCCAACCGATGGCATGGAATTTGCAGGTAGTGATTTAATGGTCGTTTGGAAGGAACAACCTTCTTCTGGCTTCCAAGTGGAGTTTAGTCAGAAAAATAATTTTCCTCCACGCTCTACCACAAAAGTGCGCATTACTGACCCAGAAACTTTCTCTTACACCCGCACAAAGTTGGATGCAGGATGGTGGTATATTCGTGTATCTGCTGCGGCGGAGGGAGGATATACAGATCCTTCGCCAGCAGTGGCTGTGCAGATGGGAGTGACTGGTGGTGCAGATGGTACTATTCCTACTGATGTGGACAATGTGCTACAAACGCCTACAACAACAAAGGTTATTGAAAACGGACAGGTGTATATCCTTCGCAATGGCATCCGTTATAATATTCTCGGATTCCCTGCAAAATAGATTAAATAAGATTTCTTGCGTCATGGGCGCAAAGGAGATATAAACAAAATAACAATTTTTACTTAACGCAACCGAGGTCCACCGTGGACGAGTTCCACAACGGATGAGGAAGCAATTTATTAACCAAAAAAACATTTAATTGTATGAAGAAATTATTTTCTTTCATTTCAGTATTTGCTCTTGCAGCAATACTTGGATTCTCTACAGTTTCTGCGCAAACAACGGTTGCAACTGTTGAGAAACTTTGGAGCAAGACCGTCACTGAGATTGGTGCTACTATCGCTGACACTCGTCAGGGTACTGGCTTCAACGGTACAGTTTACTTGCTCAACAAGTCTAATCAATCACTTGTAGCTATTTCAGCTGAAGGTCAAGACACAGTTTGTGTTGGTCCTCTTACTGTAGCTGAAGGTGTAACGGCTGCTTTGGATGGTACAGCGTATGCAATGGACGATGCAGGTAACTTTGTAATGGAGGGTACTTTCCCAAACACTCCTTCACACCTCGTTCTTCGCAAGGCTGATGGTTCTGTAGTTAAGGACCTCGCTATCACTGGTCTTGGTCGTACAGACTACATCAATGCTGTGGGTGATGTGTTCTCTGCTGAAGGTGGTTATGTTTTCGTTTACGGAAACGGTGCAAACCTTTTGGTTTACACAATCGCTAATGGTGAGTTGGTAGGTGATCCTGCTGAAGTTGCTGTAGCTGGTGTTAGTGGTGGTAACTATGTTATCGCTGGTGACGACAAGGTGCAAATCGCTCATCACCGTTCTTCTGGCTCTTGGAAGCAAATTGAAGGTGGTGTTGCAACTGCTCTTGATATGCCAGGTCACAAAAACACTACTCTCGGTGGTGACATCATCACTTTGGCTGGTAAAGAGTTCTATATTTACCCAACTGGTGCAACCAACTACAACTCAGAATTCCTTGTTCGCAATATGACTGATGGTCTTCTTGTTTCTGACAAGGACGGTGCGACTACTTTCTTTGCTAACACGACTTCTACTGCAAGCTCTACTATTACTGCTCTTTGGATTAATGCAAATAAGATTGATGACAACAATGCATACATCCATGTTTACAATGCAGACGGTGTAGCTGTATATAAACTCAGTGTTGTTGTGGCTGCTACTGTTACTCTTAATGTTAACGATGCTGCTATGGGTAGTGTTGAGGGTGCTGGTGACTATGCTGTAGGTGGCAATGCTACCGTTAAGGCTATCCCTGCTCTCGGCCACTCTTTCGTAGCTTGGAAAAATGGTGACGAAGTTGTTTCTACAGACGCTGAATACACTTTCGCTGTAACTGGTGATGTTACTTTGACTGCTGAATTCCAAGCAGAGGAGAACAAGACTTTGACTTTGGCTGTTAATGATCCTGCCATGGGTAATATTGCTCTCCCAGAAGGTATCGTATTGGGTGAGAACTCTGTGGCTTATGGTACAGTTCTTACTTTGACCGCTGTTCCTGCTGAGGGTATCACTTTCTCTGGCTGGTACAATGGCGACGCATTGTATGCTAAGGACTATACTATCGAGGTTGCTGTAACAGCAGATCTCGCTCTTACCGCTAAATTTACAAGCGTATTGGTAGTTGAATATGTACTCAATGGTGGTATCACCAACGACTTTGGCTGGACAAGCAAGGGTGCTGTAGCTCTTGAATTGCAAGAGGCTTACAATGCTGCTTATAGTACAACTAAGGCTTGGGCTAAAGAAGAGAATGGCTACATCTACTACAACTTAGGTGGAGAGTGGGTTCGCGAAGACCAAGTGCCTGTAGGTACTGCATGTACTGTTGCAGGATTTATCCAAAATGTTACTTATAACACTACTGACAACCTCAAAAACTTGATTGAGGGTAATGACAAATATGCGTGGTTGAACGAAATCATCGTTGCTGCTCGTGCTGCTGCTGGTTTGACCGGTGATTTATCAGAAGCTATTTATCGTAAAGAGTTGTCAGCATTCTTCCTCTGCGCTCCAGCTGAGACTTCTTGGCCTGCTGCTGCTTCTTACGAGGTAGCTGGTACTTTTGATTCTTTCAAGCATATATGGAAACATGGTTTTGCTAACCCAACTGAAATCGTTGCTGAGGTTACTTTGAATGCTCCATACCACCCAGAACTTACTTTCTACGGTTGGTACGCAGCTGAGGACTTCTCTGGTGAGAAAGTGACTACTCTTAGCCCACAATCTGTAATTCCTGGCGGAAAACTCTATGCTAAAATAGCTGAATATATTCCAACTATTGAAGAAGTATTGGCTATGGAAGAGGGTACTGAAACTAAAGTTTCTGGTGTAGTTAACTGGGCACGCGGTGGCAATGTATTCATCCAAGATGCTACTGGTGGTTTCCTCGTTTACAACAAGGACTTGGCGGCTACTGTAGGTACTAAGATTATTGTTAAGGGTACTCGTGGTTCTTTCAATGGCAAACCTCAATTGAGCAATGCTGTTATTGAATCTACTGAGAAGGGCGAATTGTTCCCACCAGTAGAAACTACATTGTCTGCTTTATTGGCTGACACTACATCGTTGAAATACTTTGGTCAACGCGTACAAGTATTGGGTGTATATGTAGCTGAGTATGATTCTCCATATGGTAATCTTTGGGTTGCTGATAAGGATGGCTCTAACAAGATCCAATGCTACTACATGACTCCAGATCAAACCAAATTCCCTGTAGGTAAGAAGATTTCTCTCACAGCAGTAGCTTCAAGCAACAAGGGCGTCTTCCAATTCGAAGGTGATATCGCTGGCTTGGAACTTGTGATTCTTGGCAAGAAAGATGCATTCGATTATCCTGTACGCGGTGAGAATGGTCAATACACCCTTACCAACAATTGGGTAATCTCTAACATGGAGGGTAACTATGCTGCCAATAAACCAGGTGCTAATGACCATGTTCGTGGTATGGCTGCTAAAGATGGTATCATGTATTTCATTCATAGTATTAATGATAGTGGTACTAATTCAACTACCCCTCTATTGGGTGAAATAGTTCGAGTGGATGGAGAGACTGGTGAGATGTTAGAACCAATCAAACTGGTAGGAGATCACCTCTTTGAAGTTGCAGATTCAACAGGAACTTGGAAGAAGGCTGTTACAATAGCTCATAATGATATTAAGTTTGACTGGGCTGGCAACTGCTTAATAGGTGCTTGCGTAGCTGGTGCTACTCTGTGCCAAACATTCTTCATCTATGTAGTAGATCTTGAGACTGGTGAATGTACAAAACTTATCGAGGATGTTCTTTGGGAGAACCCAGGTTTGGACGGTGTTACATTCCGTTTCGACGCATTTGGTGTAGCTGGTGATGTTACTAAGAATGGTGTTATTATGGCAGCTGATGCTAACGGTTCTTGGAATGTTTATCGTTGGTTGGTAACTGACGGTGTAGCTGGCGAAGGCGAGCAAGTTCCTGTACTGCTTGATCCATCCGTTGACCAATCACTCTTTATCAACGCTGCTGGTTATGGTACAGCTCCTCAAATCTTCCCACAAGATGAAGGGGGTAACTTGTTCTATGTGGATGGCTTCAACACATTGCCAATGTTGTTCTACGGTAACCCAGAAGAAGGTGCTGTATTGGTAGATGACTTCATCTATGTACCTACAGGTGTAAATGTATGGAACAACCCAGGTGATACCATCGCTATGAATGCTAACTTCAACGGTCTTGTTGAGTTCCAAGTTGGTGAGGAATACTTCCTCTTGATGGCTGCTACTAACAACGAGCATGCTAAGGTTAAGTCTTCTTACGCTCTCTACAAGTTTGCTGATGAAGGTCGTCTCTTCGAGGGTATGGAGCCACTTTGGTACTTCCCTAAGAATGGTCTTGGAACCACTACCGTAGGTTGCCGTACCGCAGTGCCTTCTGTTGAGGTTATCGACGAAAATACTGCAGTTCTTTACCTCTACACCACCAACAATGGTTATGCAGCTTATACGCTCAAAACCAATGGTGAAAAGGCTCCAACAAGTCTTGAGGAACTTGAGGTTCAACTCAATGTTCAAAAGGTTGTTGAGAACGGTCAAGTATTCATCATGAAGGGTGACAAGAAATTCAACATCCTTGGTGCTGAAGTAAAATAAGATAAAATAAATCTTATAAATACTATTTAGAGTGTGCCCCTCGGGGTGCACTCTTTTTTTTGTATTCAGCGGGGGGCTTTTAGGGAAACTACAGCGTGGTAACCGAGTGGTAACGGAGTGGTAACGAGAAAAATCAGCGAAAAACAAAAAAGCCATTAGGTATAATATTTTTCATAAAAAAATCACAAACACTTGCATAATCCCCAAAAAAGTAGTAACTTTGCAGGCAAATTACAATTATTGTATATTTACTTGTAAATCACTTATACCATGAAGAAAGTTTTACTGTCCATTTTCGCTCTATGCGTTAGTCTTTTTTCTTTTTCCAATATCTCGTTGAATAACATCGAGTACACCATTGACACCTTGTCCATGTTTCCTGTAGGACCTGGCACAACTTACTATGAGTTGCGCTTTTTGCGTGCGGATAATGGCAAAGGGCGTTTGGATGCTTTCTTGCTCGCAATAGATACGCGTAATCCATATGTCCATGTAGAACAAGTCTTGGGTACTGGTAAAATCACGGGTACAGAAACGCCTTCTAAGATGGCTATTCGTAGCACGACAGATAGCAATATCTTCTTTGCAGGCGCCAATGGTGACTTCTTTACTACATTGGATGATCAATCTACCTCTGCGTATTACGAAGTGGGGATACCTGTTAGTACAACGATTGTGAATAGTGAGTATGCATATACGCCTGTTGCCAATCGTACTGAACGCCGCTTGGGTGCTATTGATGCGGACGGAAAAGGTATTACAGCTATTCAGCATGCCATTTCGATGAAACTGCAGTTGGCAGATACTACTTTGGATATTGCTCATGCCAATTATGTGCGCCGAGAAAATGAGTTGGTTATATACAACTACCATAATGGCGCTAATACAGCTACTAATGCCTATGGAACAGAAGTACAAATCGAATTACTCGACGGCGAACAATGGCAGACAACTGGCACTATGAGAGCCAAAGTCATTAAAGTGGAGCAGCAAGTGGGGTCCATGCCATTGGATAAAGAGCATGCTGTCCTATCGGGTCACGGTACGATGGCTGATGAGTTGAGCAAACTCAATGTGGGCGATGAATTGACACTCGACTTTGAGATTCGTTTTGATGGAGATGTGGTTAATATTGCTCAAGCAATAGGTTCGGATAATTACAATCAAATCCTTCTCAATGGCAATGTGGTACAAGATGGCTTCTGGAATGAGTTGCACCCCCGTACAGGTTTTGGCACATCGCTGACCCGTGATACAGTATATATGTTGGTAGTGGATGGTCGTGGCGTAAGTGCTGGTTGTACAACGAAAGTCTTGGGCGAGATACTTCAGCACTATGGCGCATACAACGCTGTAAACTGGGACGGCGGAGGTAGTTCCTGCGTTTATGTTCGACCTTTGGGACCTATGAATAATGGTTCTGATGGTCAAGAACGCGCTTGTGGTAATGGTATGTTTGCCGTGGCAGATGTGCCAGAAGTGGATAATGCCATTGTTACTATCGCACCATACATGCCTAACTATTACCTTCCTCGCTATGGCGTAGCGGCACCACAATTTTTGGGATATAATAAATATGGTGTCTTGGTGGAAACCAATGTGACTGGTGTGCAACTGTCTTGTGAACCTGAAGTGGGCGAGATCTTAGCCGATGGGCGTTTCTTGGCTTCGGGAGAGAATGGTGGCACGCTGACTGCAACATGGGGAGAGGTGACCACAGAACTTGATGTGCGTATCATTACCTCTGCACCTATCGCAATACGACTGGATTCAGTCCTCTGCGATGCATTGCACCCATACAAAGTGGAAGTGCAAGGTACTGTAGGAAATGCTACCGTAGAAGTCCTTGCCGATGCGCTGGACTGGATTAGTGCGGATCCTACTATTGCTTCTGTGAATGAGGTAGGCGAAGTGGTTGGACACAAAAATGGCAGAGTACTCATCGTGGGTACATTAGGCGATTTTTCGGATAGTATTATTGTGAATGTGGAAGTGGCAGAGGCAAATAAGCAGGTATGGGATGATTTTCGCAATGCTGCTTCTTGGGAAGTGAAAGGTTCGCCTACTTCTTTCAAGCCATCCCTTTCTGTACCAGAAGATATAGATGCACCTGTGAACTTGCTATTTACATATGCTTCTGGACGCAACCCATTTGTGCAATTATCCAAAGACTCGCTATTGTATTCCTTGCCAGAGAAAATCTTGGTTCCAATGACTACCAATGCAACCTTTGAGAAGGTAATTATTATGATTCGTGCCAATAATTCGAATACAACCGACCAAATAACCTTCTTGAATCCTGCTGTAGGGGAAGAGAATATCTTCGAGATTGATGTGAAGGAACGATTTGGTGCGGATGCCGCTATTTATCCATTGCGTTTCCTTTCGCTAAAGATGGTTCCTACTTCTGCTACCCCGAAAGGCGAATGTTATGTAACCTTGCCTGGTATTATTGAGGTATATAGCGATAACTCCGGTGTGGGCACAGGCATTGAAAATAATATCAATACTACTGCCCCTACTAAATTCATTGAGAGTGGTCAATTGTTTATCCAACGCAACGGACAAACCTACACCATCCTTGGTACCCTCAAATAATGTCCTTATCCGATAACTCATTTTTTAACTCAATATTTATGAAAAAACTCTTTACTTTTGTAGCAGCACTCTGCGTTTGCTTCTCAATGAACGCAGATATTCGCGTGTTGAGTGACACACGAATAGGCGAAGGTTTCTTCCCACGCTTTGTGGATGCAGAAACAGTAACTTATCTCGCACACGGGCAAGCAACCTATTTCCTTCAGAACGAAGAGGCAGCACTCCGCGTGGATAACGAGAATCTTGACCTTAACCTCTATCGCAATGGCGAGAAAGTGGTTCTCAAACCTCATGGCGATGCCAATTATATTTGGTCTTCGCTATCTCCTGATCAAACAATGATTCTCTTTAATACCAAGTATGGTACGGCTATCTGTGACCTCAATGGTAATGAAATCATCAACTTGGGTCAGGATTTTGATGCTCCTGTTTGGTATGGCAACGATTATGTGGTGGGTATGGATGATAACCATGATGGTTATTATAATATCGAATCTTCCATCATGATTGCTTCGGTAGATGGCAAAATAGTGCAACGATTGACCGATCCCAAGGGCTTTGGTATGTATCCAAATGTAGATGTCCAATCGGGTCGTATCGTATATAACACAGAAGATGGCGATATTCGTCTGCTGCAATTGAATCTAACCGAAGAGCCAATTCGCAAAACGCTGCCTCGCATGGTGAAGATGCTTGATGCTACTTTGCTTGATAATATGAAGCGTCAGGCAAAACGAGCAACTTCTAATGATCCTGCCGATTATAAGATTTATATCAACCCAGGTCATGGCGGTTATGATTCGGATGACCGCAGAATGGGATTATATCCAGTTTTTGTGGACGGTATTGTTAACTCAGCGGGCGGATATACACAAGAGCAAACATTCTGGGAGAGTGTTTCTAACTTGGATAAAGGTATGCGTCTTGATACCATGTTGCGTGACCTCGGATTCCAAACCAAGATGTCGCGTGTCCGCAATACTACTGCTGATGACCGTAGCCTCTCTGGTATTTCGGCAGAGGCAACCCAATGGAAGGCAGATTTTATGCTATCTATCCACTCCAATGCAGGTAATCCTTCTAACTATATCCTTCACTTACACTCGGGTATTACCCCAGGTGACCCTTATGGCTTGAATGGTTACCCAGAGAAAGTGCCAGAATGGATTTGCAACGAAGCACGCGCAATCACCACATTGATGGGCTCACATCAGTACTCCAATCAAGTCAGTTGCTGGTCACGCGAACCAAATATCGCAGGTGATAAGACTTTTGCACGCACCATCATGGGATGGAGCAATGGCTATGGTGTGATGCGTAATTTGGGTGTTCCTGGTACTATTTCTGAAGGTATGATGCACGACTATCTCCCTGAGACTTATCGCTTGATGAATATCGACTACAAACGCCAAGAGTCATTCCAATTTGCAAAAACTTTCTATGAGTATTTCTGCGAAGGTCAGTTGCCATATGGCGCTATTGGTGGTAAGATTCACGATGTTTATCAAAAGCAAGAGTTTCCTGATTACAAACCTCGCAAGGGTACACGCGATGAGTATCGTCCGATCAATCGCGGTGTAGTAGAACTTTGGCAAAACGATCAACTCTTGCAAACATATGTTACTGATACACTATACAATGGTGTATATTATTTCTGGAACCTCCAACCCGGTACTTACACCGTGAAGGCAAAACCAGAAGGATATTATCCACAAGAGCAGACTTTAGAGGTTAAGAATAACGAGATTTCGTATGGCATTTTTGCTCTCTCTATGGCAAGAAATACACCTCCAGAGGTACTTGATTATAGTCCAAAGGTGGGACCTGATGAACAAGTGCTGGTATCTACTACCGTAACCATTTCTTTCAACTGGGATAGGGAGATAGACGCTACTGCAGCTGCGTTGGAGATTACACCAGCCATAGAGGGTACTGTTACTTTTGAAGATGACAACCACACCTTGCGCTTTACACCCGCTACACGATTTGAGCCCGGTGTAGAATATACCGTGACATTGGGTACGGGAGCTTGCCACCCAGATGCTACCTATGATAATCATTTGCAAGAACCATTTACTTTCAAATTTACTACCAGCAACCGAGGCGCTGTAGGTGTAGTACAAACTTATCCTATTGATGGTTCAACCAATGTGCCTGTTAACCCCGCTTTCATTGCCATCTTTGATGCTAAATTGGCGAATACCTCTAATAAATATCTCAAGGTGTATGATGCCGAAGGTAAAAATATTAGTCCTGCTACTCGTAACATTAAACTCAATGGCGTAGCTCCTGCTCCTTATGGTTCAGCTCGTTTCGAGTTGAAATTGGCTCCTAACTCGCAATATACATTTGTTTTGGAATCAGCTCTGAAAGATGTAGATAATGTGTTGCTCAATGAGGATGTAACCATTACTTTCACGACAGGTAATGAAATAGAGCCAGATGTGGCAGTTTATGACAATTTGGATACGCTCTTCTTTGAGGGCGATAAGGAAAACTCGCTGGGCGTGACTTCTGTACTAACAGCGCGAAATACGACCTCTAAATACGAGGGATTGGCATCCAATAAGTTCTCATATACATTTGCCGACCTCAATGCAGAAGCTATCTATGTGGCAGATGATGTGGCTGCAATCAAGGGTAATAGTCAATCCGTATTGGGTATGCATGTCAACTCTGACTATTCATTCAATACATTGTATGCGAAATGGGCAGCGGAAGGCGATATCCAATACACCAAGATTTGTGACCTTGATTATGCGGGTTGGTTGTACCAAGAAGCGGATATGTCCACCTTGCCAGCAGGTGTGGATTATCAATTTATGGGTTTCAAACTGGTTCGACAAAATTCGTTCTTGTCAGAGAAGGGAGAATTTTCTATTGACCTCTTGCGCGTGAAGTATGTAAATTCGCCTACTACCGATGTAGAGCAAGTGGCAACGCCTTCTGATTACAACAAGGTGATTGAGAATGGCTATCTATATATCTTGCTCAATGGTCATCGCTATAATGCACAAGGCGCAACAATTCAATAATTGATACTGAATAATACAACTTTTCAGGGGGAACTCAGCAGGGTTCCCCCTGATTTTGCTTATAAAATGCACATAAATTTGCATATGTCCCTTTTTTTTTGTAACTTTGCCGCGAAATTGGAGTGGAATGCTCTGATTATAGAAAAATTGTTAAATAGTAAATAGTCAAATAGTAAATCAAAATGGGATTAGTAGAGTTTATTACTAAATTGTTTGGCAACAAGTCGCAAAAAGATATGCGCGGGATTATGCCATATGTGGAGAAAATAAAGGTTGCCTATGAGGAAATAGATGCCTTGACCAATGATGAGTTGCGTGCGCGCAGTGCAGCGTTGATGGTGCGTATCCAAGAGCGCGTAGCAGATAAGAAAGCGCGTGTCGTGGAGCTGAAAGCGAATATTGAGGCGTTGGAGATAGACAAACGCGAGAAAGTATATAACGAAATAGACCATATCGAAAAAGATATCAAGGCAACCTACGAGATCGTGCTGCAAGAGATATTACCCGAGGTCTTCGCTATAGTCAAGAGTACCGCTCGTCGTTTTGCGCAAAACGACGAGATCGTGGTTACCGCTACTCAAATGGACCGCGATTTGGCTGCGGACACTCGCTTTGATTTTGTGGAGATTGAGGGCGACAAAGCTGTGTACTTCAATCGCTGGACTGCTGGTGGCAATGAGCATGTGTGGGATATGGTACATTACGATGTGCAACTCATTGGTGGTGTAGTACTCCATGAAGGAAAGATTGCCGAGATGGCTACGGGTGAGGGTAAAACCCTCGTGGCTACACTGCCCGTCTTCCTAAATGCAATGACCCACGAGGGTGTGCATGTGGTGACTGTCAATGATTATTTGGCAAAGCGTGACTCCGAGTGGATGGGACCTCTCTATATGTTCCACGGATTGACCGTAGATTGTATTGATAAACACAAACCAAACTCCGACGAGCGTCGTCGTGCGTATGCTTGCGATATTACTTTCGGTACCAATAACGAGTTTGGTTTCGACTATCTTCGTGACAATATGGCCACCAGTCCAATGGATCTTGTACAGCGCGGGCATAACTATGCCATTGTAGATGAGGTGGACTCTGTTTTGATTGATGATGCGCGTACACCATTGATTATTAGTGGTCCTGTACCAAAAGGCGAAGACCAGATGTATGATGAATACAAGCATCGTGTAGAGCTTCTTGTTCGCACGCAAAATACCCTCACAACCAAACTGCTTGCCGAGGCAAAGGCTAAGATGAGCAGCGCAGATGAGAAAGAGAAAGAGGCAGGCGAGTTGGCGCTCTTCCGCGCTTTCAAGGGTATGCCGAAGAGCAAAGCACTCATCAAGTATCTCAGCGAACCGGGCGTGAAAGTACGCTTGCAAAAGACGGAAGAGTACTATATGCAAGAAAACGAGAAGCATATGCATATCGCTACGGATGAACTCTATTTCGTTATTGATGAGAAGCATAAAACCATAGAATTAACCGATAAGGGTATCGATACTCTCACTGGTAATATGGAAGACGCGCAGTTCTTTGTTCTTCCAGATGTGGGTAGCGAAGTGGCTGAAGTAGAGAAAGCAGGACTTACCGATGAAGAAAAACGCCAACGCAAAGATGAGATATTGGCAAATTACAGCATCAAGTCCGAGCGCGTACACACCGTACACCAATTGCTGAAAGCATATACGCTCTTCGAGAAAGATGTGGATTATATCATCGATGACAACCAAGTGAAAATCGTGGATGAACAAACGGGTCGTGTCATGGAAGGACGCCGATGGTCAGATGGTCTGCACCAAGCGGTGGAGGCGAAGGAAAATGTAAAAGTGGAAGCGGCTACACAGACTTTTGCAACTATCACTCTCCAAAACTACTTCCGTATGTACAACAAACTGTCAGGTATGACTGGTACTGCAGAGACAGAGGCTGGCGAGTTCTGGAATATCTATAAACTTGATGTGGTGGTTATTCCTACCAACCGCCCTATCGCTCGCGAGGATATGAACGACCGTATCTATCGCACCAAACGCGAGAAATACAACGCCGTGATTGACGAGATTGTTGAACTGGTCAAAGCTGGTCGCCCTGTATTGGTGGGTACGACTTCGGTGGAAATCAGTGAGTTGCTGAGTAAGATGCTCAACCTGCGCAAGATTTCGCACAATGTTCTCAATGCCAAGTTGCACCAGCGCGAGGCAGACATCGTAGCCGAAGCAGGTCGCAAGGGCATGGTGACGATTGCCACCAACATGGCAGGTCGTGGTACCGATATCAAACTCACCGCTGAGGTGAAGGAGGCTGGAGGTTTGGCTATCCTTGGTACAGAGCGCCACGAGAGCCGCCGTGTGGACCGTCAGCTCCGTGGTCGTGCTGGTCGTCAAGGCGATCCGGGTAGTAGTGTGTTCTTCGTTAGTATGGAGGACGACTTGATGCGTATGTTCGGCTCTGACCGTCTTGCAGGACTCATGGACCGTATGGGATTTCAAGAAGGCGAAATGATTGAACACAAGATGATTTCAGACTCTATCGAGCGCGCACAAAAGAAGGTGGAGGAGAATAACTTCGGTATCCGTAAACGCCTCATTGAGTATGATGATGTGATGAACCAACAGCGTAATGTCATCTATGCAAAACGCCACCACGCACTCATGGGTGAGCGTATTGGTGTGGATATTACCAATATGATTTACGACACTGCCGACTCCTTAGTGGCGAATGCGCGTGAGGTGATGGATTACGAAGGCTTGCAGATGGATGTAATGCAGGTGTTTGCTATGGAAGTGCCTTTCACAGAAGAAGAGTTCCGTGCTACTCGTGAAAATGTTCTGGCAGAGAAGTTGGCTGAAGAAGCTATGGAAACATTCAAGCGCCGTATGGAAACATTGCAAAAAGTGGCTTATCCTGTGATTAAGAAAGTCTATGAGGAGCGTGGCGCAATGTATGAGAATATATTGATTCCGATCACTGACGGTAAACGCGCCTACAATGTGGCTGTCAATCTGAAAGCCGCTTATGAGAGTGAATGCCGTGAGGTCGTGCGTGAGTTCGAAAAGCGTATGCTCCTCTTTGTGATTGATGATGAGTGGAAAGAGCATCTCCGTCAATTGGATGAACTCAAACAATCGGTTCAGAATGCAAGTTACGAGCAAAAAGACCCATTGTTGATTTATAAGTTGGAGTCGTTTAATATCTTCCGCGATATGTTGGATCGTTTCAATCGCCGTACTATCGCTATCTTGTTGCGTGGTCAAATACCAACAAGAGACCCACAAGAGGTGCGTCAAGCACAAGCGCAACAGCGTCATGACTACTCACGCTATCGCACACAGAAAGATGCGGTTAGTCGCGCTGCGGCTGCCAGTGGTCAAGCTGCGGCTGCCAGTCGTGATACACGCGAACAACAACGACCTGAACCACTCCGCGTAGAGAAGAAACCTCGTCCAAATGACCCATGTCCATGCGGTTCTGGCAAGAAATATAAACAATGCCACGGTAAAATGGAGGCATGATATTAAATTAAGAATTAAAAGTTATGCTATCGGCTATCGTTTGGGACATAGACCCAATATTGGTACACATTGGTGAGGGCGGAATCCGCTGGTATGGCTTGCTCTGGGCAATAGGTATCTATCTTTGCTATCTCATTCAAGTCAAACTCTATAAGAATGAGAACTGTCCCGCAGAATGGACGGACAAGTTGTTCATGTGGATGGTGATAGGTCTGATTATTGGCGCGAGGGTAGGACACTGCTGGTTCTATGAGTGGCATGATGTCACCTTGCCAGGCATGAAAGCCTATTGCCAGTATATGGGAATCTCTACTGAACCCGTGCAGATTTTTGGCTGGACTATTAACTATCGCAATCCATATATTGAGCATCCATTCAAATTGTTGAAGATTTGGGAGGGCGGACTGTCAAGTCATGGTGGTGCATTTGGCTTGCTGACTGCGGCTTGGCTACTCAATAAGAAAGTTTTCTCCAAAGAACCTAAGTTCCATACTTCTTTGCTTTGGATTATGGATCGTCTTGTAGTAGGTGTCTGTGTGACAGCTACTTTGATTCGCTTGGGAAACTTGATGAACTCCGAGATTTACGGCACTCCAACAGACCTTCCTTGGGGCTTTATCTTTGTTCGTGATGGTCAAACCGTACCTTGTCATCCTACGCAAATCTACGAAATGCTCTATTGTATTGTTGGCTTTATTGTCACATGGCTCATGTATTGGAAAGCCAAAGCGTACAAGCGCGAAGGCTTGCTCTTGGGCGTGTTCTTAGAGATTATCTTCTTTACCCGTTTCATGTTAGAGTTTATCAAAAACGACCAAGAGTTATTCGAAGCGGGACACTTGCTCAATATGGGACAAATACTCTCCCTTCCGTTTGTTATTTGGGGCATATACCTTATTATACGCGCATATAGGCGTCCTGCATTACCTTGAAAAAGTTGTGTAGCATATGGATGTTGGTGTTGTGCCTGTCACTCCCTTTGTGGTCGCAAACCATAGAAAGTGATGTGCTGGATATCAATATGTTGCATACTTTGCAAAAAAGAGTAATCAACGCTGATACAACGCTCATAGATCCCTTGGCAACAGATTCGCTGACGCTCTTGTTGGCTGATACGATTGTGGTTTCAGTAGAAAATCAAGATACAATCATCGTTTTACCAGATACTTTAGAAGCCGTAGAGGATTCTACCGCAGATGCTGACGCATGGTTGCTATATCTTGTGGCGAGGCAAAGTCAACTACTACATGCTAACGATACGATTTGGGAAAAGTATCCTCATCCCTTGTGTATGCAACTCATGTATGTTCCTGCTGCTTTCCCCTCTTTATCGGACACTACCCAACAAAATCCGTATTCTATCCCTGCTATTCGTGCTAAGGCGCGAAGATATATCACGACCCATCATGCAGATTTGTATGTATCGGTCAGTGATACCAACCGACTGAAGCAAATGGTACTTGAGAATTTAGAAGTACAACGAGCTATTGTCAAGGATATTCAGGAAGACCGTTTGGATATAGAGCGCGCACTGAAATATAATGATTCGCCTTGGAAACGCGAATTAAATCTATCGCTTCAAATAACGCAAAACTATGCTACAGAAAACTGGTATCAAGGTTCGGTAAATGCTTTTGCAATGTTGGCTTCTGCGAAAGGCAAACTCAATTATAAAAAAAACAACCTGTCTTGGGAAAGCGTGGGCGAATGGCGAGCGGGTGTGAATACGGTCAGTGGAGATTCGTTGCGAATTGTTAATACGACCGATGATCTTTTCCGCATAAATAGCAAAGTCGGCTATCAAGTGCACAAACATTGGTATCTTTCTACTATGGTTGAGTTGCGTACTAACTTAATGAATAACTGGAAAAAAAACACCAATGAGTTGTCTTCTGCCTTTATGACACCAATACGATTCACATGGGGCGTTGGTATTGATTATAAGCCAATCAAGGGGTTAGATATCAATATATCGCCTGCTACCTATAAGGTGGTGTATGCTTTAAACGCCAATCCAGAACAGGTCAATGTAACTGACTATGGTATTGAAGAGGGCAAAGATATCTTGAGCGAATTAGGTAGCTCTGTACGCGTAGATTGGAAATGGCGTCCTTTGCGAGAAGTCATCATAGAAGCCAATTTCTATTTCTTTACCAATTACAAGCGAATCGAAACGGAATTAGAAGTCGATGTTGATTTCATTATTAACCGTTATTTGTCAGCAAAAGTCATGTTGCACCCACGATACGATAGTACAGTGGAAATCAATCCTAATAGAAAAACTAAAATACAATTCAAGGAGTTTATTAGTGTCGGTTTCTCTCATACCTTCCGCTAAACAACTCTACACAATGCTAAACAACTCTACACAATGTTAAACAAACAATCTATACGAATCATTTACATGGGTACACCCGACTTTGCCGTTGAAAGCCTGTGTGCTTTAGTGGAAGGGGGGTATAATGTCGTGGCGGTAGTAACGATGCCCGACAAACCTGCTGGTCGTGGTCACCAATTGCAGTATTCTGCTGTAAAGCAATATGCTCTTTCTGTGGGATTGCCGCTATTGCAGCCAGAACGATTGAAAGATGAATCCTTCTTGCAAGAGTTGCGTTCGTATCGTGCTGACTTGCAGATTGTTGTTGCATTTCGCATGTTGCCAGAGGTGGTTTGGTCTATGCCCCGCTTGGGTACTTTTAATCTCCATGCTTCGCTCCTGCCACAGTACCGTGGGGCGGCTCCTATCAATTGGGCAGTTATGAATGGAGATACCGAAACAGGAGCCACTACTTTTATGCTTCAGCATGAGATAGATACGGGTAATATCATTCTTCAACAGCGTATTCCTATCGCGCCGAATGAGAATGTGGGTTCGGTGCACGATAGACTTATGACGATGGGTGCTGGATTGGTTACACAGACTGTAGATGCAATTATAGAAGCAGAGAATACAGGTGTGGCATTGCCAACCATTCCCCAAGACAATGCACAAGACCTTCGTCCTGCGCCAAAGATATTCAAGGATACATGCGCAATAGACTTCTCGCGTACTGTTGAGCAGATTCGCAATCATGTGCGTGGTCTTAGTCCATATCCTGCGGCGTGGATTAGCGATATGCCTGCTAATCATCCACTTGCAGAACTTCTCAAGGGTGCTAAAGTGTATGAAGTCGCAATTGCGCAATCTGCTGAACAGAAAGGACATATTATTATTCCTTGTGCAGATGGGTATGTGGATGTGTTGGAATTGCAACTCCCGGGTAAAAAGCGTATGAATGCAGCAGCACTGCTCAATGGCTTGAAAAATAAATCGTAAATTGTCAAATTGTAAATAACTATGACTATTGCAATTTTTGGAAATGCGCTTCGCTCTGAGACAATCCGTGAAGTAAAGCATATTGTTGAGTTTCTTCAGCAGCGTGGTGTTGGTATTGTCCTTTCTCGGGAATTGCGTCACGACGCCTTCTATCGTGAGTTTCCGTCGGTAGAAGATTATATTTCTCAAACTGGCGAGAGTATTGATTTTGCATTGTCGGTGGGAGGAGATGGTACATTTTTAACGACAGCCTCGTTGATAGGACATTTAGATATTCCTATTTTCGGAATTAATTGCGGACACTTGGGCTATTTGACTGAGGGACAGGTCAATAATGTGGATGCTGTATTGGAGTTGCTGATTACGAACAACTATACGATAGAACAGCGCAGCATGTTGGAGGTTACTTGCCAGCAGGAGGGTAAGATAGCGTTGCCTTACGCGCTTAATGAGGTGGCGGTTTTGAAGTCGGGGTTGAGTAGTATGATTACAATAGATGTTACGCTCAATGGTGAGTTTTTACACAATTATAAGGCTGATGGCTTGCTGATTGCAACGCCAACAGGATCAACGGCTTATAACCTGAGTGTAGGAGGACCTCTGCTTGAACCGCATGTCAATGCTATTATTCTTACGCCAGTGGCTACACATAGTTTGAATATTCGTCCGTTGGTCGTGTTAGATGATAGCAAAATTGATATTAAGATTTCGAGCCGCAATGATAGTTTTTTGTTGAGTGTGGATGGTCGCAGTCAAGTGCTGAATCAAGAATTGGAACTGCATGTTGAACGCTCGCAGCGTACCATTAAATTAGTGCGTATTAATGGGCAAACATTCATGCACTCACTCAAGGATAAATTGCATTGGGGTAAGTGATAATTGATACTGTAAGATGGTGGACTATGAAGGGATAATTAAAAAGTATTGTGCAGGAAATCAAGAACTTCTGCATATTCTTTTCACACATTCGCGTCAGGTGGCAGATCGTGCCTTGGCTATTTTGAAGTTACATCCAGAGTGGGTGGAGTCAGGAGAAATAGATCCCGTTTTCGTAGAGGAAGCGGCTATGTTGCACGATATTGGTGTCCTCTTTTGTGATGCAGCTAAGATTCATTGTTTAGGAACGCACAAGTATATTGAGCATGGTTATTTGGGGGCGAATGTGTTGCGTGAAGAGGGTTTGCCTCGACATGCTGCGGTTGCCGAACGGCACACTGGAACGGGAATAACGATTGAGCAGATTATTCAAGAGAATCTACCACTGCCTCTGCAAGATTATTCGCCTCGCACAATGGAGGAAAAACTCATTTGCTATGCCGATAAGTTTTATTCTAAAACCAAATTAGGGCAAGAGAAACCAATGTCCAAGATTCGTCAGCATATGTGGCGCTATGGATCGGATGCTGTTGCTCGCTTCGATGAGATGCGAGTGCTTTTCGAACCTAATCTCACCGTTTAATTCTCCGTTAATTCCCCGTTTAATCCATTGGTTTGCCACCTACTTGCCCCTCACTTGCCTGCTATCTTCATCGTGACCTCATCGTGACTTCATCGTGACTTCATCGTGACCTCATCGTGACTTCATCGTGACTTCATCGTGACCTCACCGAAACTTTACCGTACTTTCACCGAGACTTCCTTGATGGATGCACGAGTGTTTTGTTCACTTTTTTTGAGGAAAATTAGCACATATCTTGCATATGTGCTTTTTTTTTTGTACCTTTGCAGCGATTATGACTCGATTAAGTGTAAATATAAATAAGGTAGCTACTCTGCGTAATGCACGCGGTGGTAATTTGCCTAATGTGGAGGCATTCGCGCAAGCTTGTGAATCGTATGGCGCGGCTGGTATCACTGTTCATCCCCGTCCTGATGAGAGGCACATCACACGCAAGGATGTCTATGATATTAAGGCGAATATCGTTCAGGAGTTTAATATCGAAGGAAATCCTGAACCTGCGTTTATTGACCTTGTGTTGGATGTGAAGCCTGCGCAGGTGACTCTTGTGCCTGACGCACCTAATCAACTTACCAGTAATCATGGTTGGGATACCAAAACCCACCTCGCCAAACTCTCCGCTATTATTCAGCGTTTCAAGAATGTAGGAATCCGTGTGTCTGTTTTTGTGGATCCTGACCCTGAAATGGTGAAGTATGCGCATAAGGCGGGGGCCAATCGTGTCGAACTCTATACAGGTCCTTATGCTGAATTATATCCCGAAGACCCTGATAAGGCGATTGAGATGTATCGCCCTGCGGCATTGAAAGCCAAAGAGTTAGGACTTGGGCTTAATGCGGGACATGATCTTAATTTGCAGAACCTCAGTGCTTTCGCCCAAGCTTTCCCTTGGTTGGATGAGGTGAGTATAGGTCAAGCGCTCATCGCGGATGCGCTGTATTTAGGATTAAAAGAAACTATTAAACAATACAAATATGCTCTTTCAAATTCAAACTAACATGGACACAATGATGACAGCCGTACAAGATACAGTGGCTGTTTTGGAACAACCGATTGAAGAATCAATGAACCTCCTGACGATGGCTCAATACGGTGGGTGGATTATGATTGTTTTGGCGCTATTGTTGGCTTTTGCCATTTATTTGTTCATCGAACGAATCGTAGTGCTTACCAAAGCAACAAAGGAAGATAAGACATTCATGAATCGTATTCGTGATTATATTAAAGATGGCAATATTGATTCTGCTACCAAATTATGTCAGCGCACCAATACTCCATCGGCTCGTATGATTGAGAAGGGTATTACGCGTATTGGTCGTCCAATGCAGGATGTGCAAGTGGCTATTGAGAATGTGGGTAATCTGGAAGTTAGTTACTTGGAGAAAGGTCTTGTACTGATTGCCACGATTGCTGCTGGTGCGCCTATGCTTGGCTTCTTGGGTACAGTGCTGGGTATGGTGCAAACTTTCTTTAATATGGCGCAGAATGCGAGTGGCGTGATTGAGATTTCGTCTTTGTCTGAGGGTATGTATCAGGCTATGGTGACTACGGTAGGTGGTCTTATTGTGGGTATTTTGGCTATGTTTGCGTATAATTTCCTTGTTTCTCGTATTGACCGTGTTATTCGCCAACTCGAGTCGCGAACAATGGAGTTTATGGACTTGCTCAATGAACCTGTATAAGTAAATCGCAAAACCTCCAATTGTAAATCAAAATGGCTTTAAAGAAACGAAATAGGGTAGAGGCTTCATTTGCAATGTCGTCAATGACCGACCTCATCTTCTTGCTGTTGCTGTTTTTTGTTATGGTGAGTACGATGTCTTCGCCCAATGATATTAAAATCAACTTGCCACAAGCGCGTGCTAAATCCACTACGAAGCAGGTGGTCGCAAAAGTGAGTATTGACAATTTGGGCAACTATTATGTTGCTATTGGTCGTCAGAAACCTATGCCTATCTTGGCGGAAGATTTAGAGGCATATCTCTGTACCATTCAGCAACAAGATAGCGCAATGTATGTCGCATTGCATGCTGATCAAGATATCCCTTATCGTGATATTGTGAATGTGTTGGATATCGCTAATGAGCATAAGATGAAAATTATTTTGGCTACGAAGAAGTGAAAGATGTTCAGTCACATATCATAGCGGGAATAGGAACAATTGTTCTATTGTTGCTGTTGTTATTGCTTCTTTTCAAGATTACAATGCATGCTCCCATTCAATTGGAAGACGAGGGTATTGTTATTACTTTTGGCAACGCGGACGAAGGTGGCGGTATGCCTGATGCCTTGCCGATGGATCCGATAGAGCAACCAGAACAGCAACCTGCTGCACCTGCGCCAGCTCCCGAACAACCATCTGACAATGATTTGCTGGTGCAAGAGGATGAAGAATCGCTCGCTTTGGCTCAACAAACGGAGGAGGAAGAGCAGCGAAAGGCGCAGGAAGAGGAATTGATTCGTCAGCAACAAGAGGCAGAAGCGCGGGCTGAAGCTGAGCGTATTGCCCGAGAACAAGCTTTGGCAGAACAGAAGGCTAAAGAGCAGGAGAAGATAGACAAGGCACAAGCATTGGTTTCTATCTTCGGACAAACGGCGACTGCTGAAGGCGCGAATGCCAAGAATGCTGCTGCGACACCTACTGCTACCAGCAAAGGGAATCCTGTGGGTAAGAACTTCGGTTCAGTGGATGGCAATATCTGGTCGCTGCAAGGGCGAACTTTATTGGGGGATATGCCAAAACCTTCGAATGACTTTAAGGAGCAAGGAAAGGTGGTGGTCAATATTATTGTGGATAAATCGGGTAATGTAGTTGGAGCTTCTATTGGTGATGGCACCACAATCTCCGATAGATATACACAGCAATTGGCGTTAGATGCCGCGCGAAAAGCGAAATTTACAGGTGGAGAAACACCTCAAAGAGGTACGATAATATATAATTTCAAACTCAACTAAATGTTTCTACAATGAATTACATTTTTTTAGACAATGGTTTCGAAGAGATTGAGGCTATTACCACAATTGATTTGTTGCGCCGTGCAAATATTGCACTAACTACGGTTTCCGTAACGGGAAAAGAATTGGTGATTGGCGCCCATAATATTACTGTGAAGACAGATATGTTATTTGCGGATGCCGATTTTTCTGATGCAGAGATGTTGATTTTGCCAGGCGGTGCTACTAAACTGCATGAGTGCCAAGCCTTGTGCGATTTGCTTGTAGCGCATAACCAGCAAGACAAACTCATTGCTGCTATTTGTGCCGCACCTTCTGTATTGGGTAGGTTGGGAATCTTACAAGGTAAACAAGCCACTTGCTATCCAGGATTTGAAGAGTATTTGGGCGAAAGCTATATGGATGGATTGGTCGTAGAATCGAAAAATATCATTACTGCTAAAGGTCCTGGTTTAAGTGCTGACTTCGCATTTTGTATTATCGAGAAATTAGCTGATAGTGAGATTGCAGATCAAGTGTATGATGCTGCGCAGTATTAAAATAACCCATAATAATTGCATAACTAATGAAAAAATATCTACTTTCTATTCTTGCTGTGTGCATGGCGTTGAACATGTCTGCACAGGAGACTGAGGCAAAAAAATCGCCTTGGTCATGTACTGGTGTGCTCGGATTGAATGCCGGTGCAACGGGATTGGTTAATTGGGCTGCTGGTGGTAATAATAATATCAATGGAGTAGCGTTTGGCAAGGTTCGACTTCTTTATGCTGATGACAACTTGTCTTGGGAAACTAACCTTGATTTGGAATATGGACTTTCGTATATAGACCAAGAGTTTGACCCTTTCCAGAAGTCAAGCGACAAGATTAACTTCACCACCAAGTTCGGTTGGGAGATGGCTAAAACATGGTATTTGACTGCTTCCGCTGGTTTTCAAAGCCAATTTGCTCCAGGACGCACATACGGTGTTTCTGAGGCGTATGATCCTATTATTTCTAAATTTCTTGCTCCTTCCTATACCGATATTTCTGTCGGTATTGATTGGAAACCAAATACGATTTTCTCGGTGTATATCTCTCCTGTAGCGGGTCGTCTAAGAACGGTATATGTCAGTGATGCTTTGGCTAAGAAGTATGCTGCTGACCAAGCGACTCTTGAGCAAGACTTGAAGGATAAATATGCAGTGTGGAAATACGATGTGGATGAGCAAACGGGATTGGTTGAGAAAAGCTATGACTGCAACATGCGTGCCGAATTGGGTCTGTCTATCAAGGGAGCGATTAACTATACATACAAGGATTTGAAAATCATCACATCACTCGGACTATACACGCCATACGCTTGGAACAAAACTAAGATTTATAAAGATGCTGAGGGACAGTATTATGCTGACTTAGGAAAAGGTAATCAGTCCTACGATGGTATGGAGTATGTTGGTTACCAAGACAATAATCAGCGTTTTGGTAATTTCGATGTGGACTGGGATACGGCTATTTCCTATCAATTCCTTAAATGCCTTAATGTCACTCTTTCTACTTCACTCAAATACTACAATGGCGTTAAGATTGCCAATGCCGATGGTGTTGTTGAACGAGTGCAATTCAAGGGAACATTAGGTTTAGGCGTAGGTTATAGTTTTTGATGCGGGAATTTTGTAATTCCTGATGAATGAACTATGAAGTCGCTTTCTACACTTGAAAATAATCTACAAGAATTGCTGACGCAATATGCTCTTTTGCAGCAGCAGTTAGCAGAACTGATCCGCGAGAATGAAAATCAGCGTGAGGAGATTATGCGTACACATGCTGAGTTAGTACAACTAAAAGATGACTATAAACATCTTGAAATGGCACACGCTCTATTGGCAGAAAACGCAGATCAAGAGCAACGCGATAGAGTAAAACAACGCCTTACCAACCTCATCGCGCAAGTGGATAGAGCACTGGATGTGCTAACGAAATAAATAGTACTTAACACACGAAATACGGATACAAAATTGAGCGAACAACGCAAACAACATATCACTCTTCAACTGGATGCGCATCATATATCATTGAATGTGCAGGCGGATAAGGAAGCGCTCTATCGTAATGCTGCGGAGCATATCAACGAACGCTATCGCTATTACCGTCGCTCGCTACCAGATAAATCGGTAGAATTGATTTGGGTATATGTGGCATTAGAGATGGCTGTCAATCTGCAGGCCGATGCACACGCACATCGTTTGCAACCAATTGATGAAAAAATACAAGAATTGAATCAACTGATAATAAATACATTAAAAAACAACTTAAAAGAATAAAATTATGAATTTTCTAATTGTAAACACATTAGTCTTCATTTTGGCTTTGATTATAGGAGCAGGTGTCTGTTATCTCCTTTTCCGCTACCATTCATCAGGAATTCTTCGCAAAGCAGAGGAAGAAGCTGAAGTAATCAAGAAGAACAAAATCGTTGAGGCAAAAGAAAAGTTTATTGCCCTCAAACTTGAACATGAAAATCATGTTCGCCAAGCAGAGCAAAAACTGCATCAACAAGAACAACGCGTACAACAACGCGACCAACAACTTAATCAAAAACAAAGCGAGGTGCAACGAGCTCAAAATGAACTGAATAACCAACGCCAACAGATTGAAAACCAACAAAAAGCAATTGAACACAAGTCCCAAGAGATTGACCGTTTGCAAAAAGCTGCGGAGCAACAACTCGAACAAATCTCAGGCCTCTCTGCTGAAGAAGCAAAAAAGCAACTGGTTGATGCTCTCAAAGACGAGGCTAAGACAGCCGCGATGGCGTATATCAACGAGACAATGGATGAAGCTCGTCTTACAGCCAACAAAGAGGCAAAGAAGATTATTATTCAGTCTATCCAACGCATTGCTTCTGAAGCTACAGTGGAGAATGCTGTGACAGTCTTCCATATTGATAATGATGAGGTTAAAGGTCGTATTATCGGTCGTGAGGGTCGCAATATCCGTGCTCTGGAAGCAGCTACAGGTGTGGAGATTGTGGTGGATGATACACCAGAGGCTATCACCCTTTCTGCTTTTGACCCAGTGCGTCGAGAGATTGCGCGTCTTTCGCTTCACCAATTGGTGCAAGACGGTCGTATCCACCCTGCTCGTATTGAGGAGGTTGTAGCGAAAGTGACTAAGCAAGTAGAAGAGGAAATTCTTGAGACGGGTAAGCGTACTACTATTGACCTCGGTATTCATGGTATGCACCCAGAGTTGGTTCGCCTTATTGGTAAGATGAAATACCGTTCAAGTTATGGTCAAAACCTGTTGATGCACGCACGCGAGACGGCTAACCTATGTGCTGCTATGGCTGCGGAACTCGGATTGAATGTGAAGAAAGCACGCCGTGCTGGTCTTCTCCATGATATTGGTAAGGTTAGCGACGAGGATATGGAGATGCCACACGCACAATTGGGTATGCGTCTATGTGAGAAATATGGTGAGAAACCAGATATTTGCAATGCTGTAGGTGCACACCACGAGGAGTGTGAGATGGAGTCCATTATTGCTCCTATCGTTTTGGCTTGTGATGCTATATCAGGTGCTCGTCCTGGGGCTCGTCGAGAGATTGTGGAAGCATATGTAAAACGCCTCAATGATCTCGAACAAATAGCAATGTCCTATCCTGGAGTTACTAAGACATATGCGCTGCAAGCTGGTCGCGAATTGCGTGTGATTGTTGGTGCTGACAAACTCAGCGATAAAGAGACGGAGTTGCTTTCATTTGATATTGCTAAGCGTATTCAAGATGAGATGACTTATCCAGGTCAAATTCGTATCACCGTTATTCGTGAAACACGCGCTGTTTCCTACGCTAAATAATAGCAAGTACGCGTTTATATATCAAAAAATGGTTTGCCCAATTGGCAAACCATTTTTTCTCTCTATGAGCGATTGAAGATTAGTTCTATAAAAGTATATAGGATTTAATATGACTCATTCTCGTTAGGGAAAGTGGATTGTTTGACAGAATCAATGTATTCGCCTACAGCACCTTTCACCGCTTCGCCCAATTGGGCAAAATGGCGTAGGAATTTAGGCTTGAATCCTTGATTAAGTCCCAACATATCGTGCAAAACCAGTACTTGTCCGTCGGTGATATTACCTGCTCCAATACCGATAGTAGGGCAAGATACGGCTTTGGTAACTTTTTCAGCCAATGCTGCAGGAATCTTCTCCAGCACGATGGCAAAGCAACCTGCTTCATCCAGCAGTTGAGCATCGCGCAGCAGTTTTTCGGCTTCTGCCTCTTCTTTGGCGCGCAGACCATATCCTCCTAATTGATTGACACTCTGTGGGGTAAGACCAAGATGACCCATCACAGGGATACCTGCCTGCACCATATGGCGGATAGCGGGCAGAATCTCTTCGCCACCTTCGAGCTTGAGAGCGTCCGCACCTGACTCTTTCATCATGCGTAGGGCATTGCGTACGGCATCTTCTTCGCTGACTTGGTAGCTACCAAAAGGCATGTCCAGCACGATCAAACAATGTTTGGCTGCACGCACTACACCGCGCGCAAGGAAGATCATCTCGTCCACGGTGATGGGGAGCGTATAGGCGTTGCCGCATACGATATTAGAAGCACTATCGCCCACAAGAATCATATCAATACCCGCTTCATCGAGTAGAGTAGTGAGCGTGAAGTCATAACTGGTGAGCATGGCTATCTTTTCGCCTTGCTGCTTCATTTGGCGCAGACGGGTTGTTGTCATGCGCGTAGTATGTGTGTGTACAGACATGATTATTTACGATTTGACTATTTACAATTTACAAATAGACTGCAAAGTTACTATTTTTTGAGCAGATATGCAAAAAAATGATAGAAAATTGCATTTTTTTTCAAAAATATTTGGTCATGTCAAAAAAAAGCAGTACCTTTGCACTCGCTTTCGGAGAGGAAGTTTGACATAACAAATTGGTGCGGTAGTTCAGTTGGTTAGAATACATGCCTGTCACGCATGGGGTCGCGGGTTCGAGTCCCGTCCGCACCGCAAGAAGAAGCATTTCTGCTTCTTCTTTTGTTATATACTACCTACATGCTATCAATTACGGGTTCTTGACGGGTTCATAACGGGTTCATACCCTACTTCCCCCGTTACCACTCCGATACCACTCCGTTACCACTCTGAACCTTTACCGAAGGAAGAGCGAAGCGTTGTCGTACCCTTGTGGCTAAGAACTCTCCACTCTTTCTCCCTTATTCCTCCGTAAAAAACAAGAATAAAAGTGGGTGTGCCAACTTTTGACACACCCACTTTTTTTACTATGGCAATCGGATTTATACCGTTGCCTCTATATTCCACATAAAAGCACGCACACCTACTTCCTCGTTGCGCTTGTCAAGTTTCTTGACCGCTTCGAGTAATACAGGTACTTTTTCGTCAGGTACAATAGTGATCACACATGAGTTCATCTCTGGCCATGCGTGAGTACCACGGCGTGGCTCACCATTCTTGCTACCACGACCTTGTACCTCCTCAAAGAAGGTGAAGCCTCGTATCTCTAACATATCAAGCATATACTCCACACGCTCGGTGTTAGCTTGATTGAATACTATCATTACAGATTTCATAATTACATTTGGATTAAGGAGCTTATTTTTCGTTTTCTTCGCAGTCTTTCACTTCAATATCCATGAAGATGAAGTTCTCGCGCACTTTCTTGAGTTTGTCGCGTTCACCTTTCTTAGACATTGCACCATAAATGACAGGTACAATGTATAGAGTCAAGAAGGTACTAACGGTCAAACCACCGATTACGACAATACCCAATGGTTGCCACATCTCGGCACCTTCACCTTGGCTCACTGCCATTGGCACCATACCGAGAATAGTGGTGAACGCTGTCATCAATACAGGGCGCAGACGGCTCTCGCCTGACATCTGGATGGCCTCGTTAAGGTCGTGTCCACGCTCGCGCATGAGGTTGATATAGTCCACAAGCACGATACCATTCTTCACCACAATACCCACAAGGAGTACCAGACCCAGTGCGCCAATCATATCCAGAGAAGTATTGGTGAGCCATAGGGCTATAATCACACCCGAGAGCGCAAATGGTACGGAGAACATGATGATAGCAGGTTTGCTGAACGACTCGAACTGCGATGCCATCACGATATACACGAGCAGGATAATCAGCATGCCCAGCATACCCATCTTGCCGAATGTCTCTTGTTGGTCTTCGTAGTCACCCGCGATACGCATAGTGTATCCAGCAGGGGCATCTACTTGAGGAAGTACTTGTGTCTCAATGGCTTGTGCCAATTCGCCCAATGTAGTCTCGAACGGTGTAACTTTGACGGTCACAATACGCTGACGTGACTTACGAACGATTTTTGGTGGTGCCCAATATTCGTCCACTGAGCAGACTTCTGACAGTTTGATAGTCTTGCCAGTTGGGGTAGGGATAGAGAAGTCAAGTACATCGCTGATAGAGTTGCGGTTTTCTTCTTTGAGGCGAACGAGGATATCATACTCCGAACCATCCTCTTTCAGGAAGCCCACAGCCATACCATTCACGCGGTTACGCAGGTAGGAAGATATGGTGGCAGAAGTCAATCCAAGACGACTTGCTTTCTCTTTGTCCACTACGATCTTTATCTCAGGACGGTCATCATCGCGGTCGGCATAGACATCGCGTGCACCAGGCAGTTCTTTGGTGAGTGTCATTACTTGTTGCGCCATTTGGTTGGTAATATCGAAGTCATATCCATAGATTTCGATATCTACAGTATTGCCGCCACCAGGGCCTCCACCACTGGTAGATGCTTGATACTCAATGATTTCAGGATATTGAGCCATCTCTTGACGGAGCACTTCGGCAATCTGCCAAATAGTGCGCTCGCGTTCCCACTTTTTGTTCAAACGCACGGTCATAGAGATGGTGTTATTCATTGTGGTGGAGAAGATAGCACCCGTACCGTCATCATCATTGGAACCTGCAGAGGTAGCAATCATCTCAATCTCAGGCACAAGCACCATAAAACGCTCCTCCAATTGGCGTGCAGTCTTGAGGGTCTCCTCAATGCGTGTACCGCGTTGTAACTCAATGGTTACGCTCAAGCGAGCATTGTCCTGTTGTTGCATAAAGTCAGTACCTACTTTGCCAAAAATGAATGGCAAGAGTGAAGCACCGAAGAACGCAAATAGAATAACAATAGTCAACGCCTTGTGGCGCAGGCACCATGCAAGCGATTTGCCGTAAACTTTGTCTACCTTGTCAAGGAAAGCTACGATAGTGCGGTCGTACCACGATTTCTTTTCACTATTATCTACCAACTTACCATTAATTACTTTGAAGTTCTTGGATTTCAGCAGTTTAGAGCATAGCATAGGGGTGAGACTGATAGCGATCACAGTAGAAGTACAGCAAACGACTGTTACAATCCATCCGAGGGATTTGAACATAATACCAGCCATACCTTCCATCATTGTCAATGGCACGAATACAGCGCAGAGTACGAGTGTAGTAGCGATAACGCTGACCCATACCTCGTTGGTAGCGTAGATAGATGCCTCGCGTGGACTCTCGCCACGCTCGATGTGACGGGTGATATTCTCAAGCACCACAATCGCATCGTCCACCACCATACCAATTGCGATAGTCAATGAACAGAGCGAGATGATGTTGATGCTGGAGTCTGCCATCTTCAGGTAGATAAATGCTACAATCAGTGAGATAGGAATAGTAAGCGAGATGATGAGTGTCGCACGCCATTTACCAAGGAAGAAGAGCACCACGAGCACCACGAATAGCAATGCGTAGAGCACAGACTCCTCAAGGGAGTTGATGGAGTTGCGGATATTGTCAGCCGAGTTGTAGATCTCTTGAATCTTCACGTCGGTAGGCATTTGCTTTTGAATCTTCTTCAATGCTTTATCCACATCCTCGCAGACTTGCACGGTATTGGAGCCCGATTGCTTAGCCACAATCAGACGCACAGCTTCACGACCGTTGGTCTTCTCATCCAATGAGAGGTCCTTGATAGTATCGCGCACGGTAGCGATGTCGCGCACGAATACTTGTTGCCCTTGTGGGGTCATGGTCACCATCAAGTCCTCAATCTCGCTACTCTCGATGAACTCAGAGCGCACCTGCATTTGGTATTGCTCCTTCTCCATCTTCACCGTACCCGATGAGAGGTTGAGGTTGTTGGCGGAGATGACTTGACCCACTTGCTCCAGCGAGATGCCAAAAGCATCCAATTTCTGTTGGTCAATATCCACATATACATAGCGGTCTGGCGCACCTGCTACAGACAGGTTACCGATACCGTTGATTTGGTTCAATTGTGGAATCACCTCATCGTTGAGGATTTTGTCGAGTGCAGGATACGACTCGTCTGCCGTGATAGCATATTGGCAGATTGGCATGGTGCTCGATGAGAACTTGAACACCATAGGCGACGAACAACCGTCAGGCAACTGGTTCTTAGCCATGTCGCAGAACGATCGTATGTCGTTGACGGCTTCCGTAATGTCGGACCCCCATTCCAATTCGAGTACTACAAGACTGACGTTATCTTTACTGGTAGAGTTGATATACTTCAGGTTATCCACCGAAGTCAAACTATTCTCCATGATTTTCGAGACATTGGTCTCTATCTCGGACGCCGACGCACCTGGATAGGTAGTCATCACCATCACATATGGTGGGTCCATCTCAGGAAATTGATCCACAGGCAGTTGCACGAAGCAGAACAAACCTATGATCATCACCGCAACGAACACCAGCATCGTCGTTACGGGATTCTTAATCGCGGTTTTATAAATTGCCATAGTTCTTCAGGTTTTACTTTACTTCAATTTTCACACCGTCAACCAGTTTGTGTTGACCCACGCTGATGTATTCTACACCTGCTTTGATTTCTGGTGCAATGATTTCAATGTTCTCGTCAAAGCGTTGTCCGAGTTTCACGCTCACGCGCTTAGCGTAGCCGTTGTCGTTGATGAACACATAGCGTTCATTTGAGCCGAGCAGTTTCTCTACCGATTGATAAGGCACTACGATGGTGTTCTCTTTGCCCAGACCGAGGGTCGTAGTCACATACATACCGCCACGCAACTTCTCGCTCGCATTAGGTATAACCACCTTGCATTGGAAGGTGTGGCTCGCAGCATCGATGGTTGGATAAACCACCTCAATCGTTGCAGGGAAAGACTCATCTGGATACACTTCACTCTTCACAGTCAGCTTCATACCCTCCTTAATCATAGGATAATAAGTCTCTGGCACTGCAATCAACGCTTTCAGTTTCTTCACTTGTGTGAGCACCACGATTGGCTGTCCGCCATATAGCTCGCCATCCTCGTAGGTCTTAGCAGAAATAACACCGTCGAATGGAGCTTTTACATAGGTGTTTTGCTCCAAGAAAGCGAGGTTTTGCTTCAGTTGGTCGTATGCCACTTTTGTCTGGTCGTAGGTCTGTTGGCTTACGCTTCCTGTTTCCAGCAATGCCTCCAAACGTCCCACCTCGATTTCAAGGTTAGCCAGTTGGATTTTTTGTGTGAGATACTGTGTTTGGTCCATACGTACAAGCATGTCACCTGCTTTCACCTCATCACCTACTTCCACGAAGATATGCTCTATCTTTCCTGTCAGCGATGGTGCTACATTTTGTGTCACATAGCCCTGTAGGTTAGTTGAAATATTGAGCACGCGCTCAATCTCTTTTTCTTGGAGGGTTATTGTACCTACCACCTCCACACGCTCAGCTTCTTGTTGAGTTGCCTGAGCATCTTTCTTGCCGCAACCAATCAAACAAACTGCGGCAGCCATCATTAATACAATCTTTTTCATTTATCGTTTTGTTAATTAGTTATCTCTGTTAACCGGACTGTCCGGAATATCCGGAACTTCCGGGATTACAAATTCAGAAATTTCTCCAATTCCACTTCCGCATTCACCAGTGTCAGCACCGCTTGCACATAAGTCGATTGTGCGGTGATAAGGTCGTTACTTGCGTTCACGAGGTCTAAGTTACTTGCCACACCCTGTTGAAATTTCAGCGAAGTGTTGTCAAACACGCGTTGTGTCACGCCCATGTTCTCTTGCTCGTTGGTGTAGGTCTCATAGGCATTTTGCAGGTTATAGCGCAATTGCTCATTTTGAATTCCGAGGTTATCGGCTGTCTCCTCAAACGTATTGCGCGCCTCTTCCAAGGCGATTTTCTTCTCCACCACACCTGCTGCACGCTTACCCGAAGACCACAATGGCATGCTCACTTGTACGCTCAGCGCATTAGGAGGAGTCATGTTAAAGCCCTCTTTCTTACCAAAATAGTCTTTTTCGCTGTATTGATAGCCCACACCTATGGTTGGACCATACGCCCAACCTGCCATGTGTACATTCTTCTTCGCCAATTCTACATTTTTGGCTAGTGTTTGATAGCTGAGGTTATTTTCCAATACGAAGTCTTTACCCAGCAATGCAACTATTGCTTCCGCACTCAGCATATCGCTGAGTTGGGTGGTGAGGGTCAGTTCGGTTTCTGCTGGAACATTTAGCAGCACTTTCAGCGCATTGATTGCCAACTGTGTCGAACGCTTGTTAGCATTGATATTATTCTTCAATGTGTTCACACGCACAAGGATTTGGTCAGCCGTCGTTTGCTCTGCTGCACCCACTTCCACGCTGCGTTGGGTCATTGCTGCCAAGTTCTCAATGTTCTTCAGCGAACTATCCAGCAACTTCACCACATCTTCCAGCACCAACACCGAAGCGTAACTCGATTTCACACTCGCACGCAGGTTGTCCTCGCTGATCTCAAGATTCAGTTTTTGCATCTCAATCGCAGTATTGTTGAGCAATGCTCCCACAATCGCCTGTCCATTGATACCTACGGATGCTGTGATACCCAATGTACCATTGTCTGGCATTTCAATAGGCATACCACCAAAGTTCATCTTGTAGCCCATCATAGATTGGTATGCCCACGACATATCCACCGACGGAAGCATACTGGCTATCGTTTGCCAACGGGTGGCATACGCTTTTTGCACTGCCAAACTGGCGTTTCTCAAACTGCGGTTGGTCTCCACCGCATAATCTTGCGCCTCTGTGAGGCTTAGGTTTAATGTCGCAGGCACTTCACGCACCTCAGCTTTCTTTGTAGCTGCCATCACATGATCTTCTGCCTGCATGCCGCTCGCCAAAAATGCGAACAAGCCAATGGCTAAAACAATTTTTTTCATCATCTTTTATACCTTATATATTATATGTTATTTTTCTACATGTTTCTTCAGCGTCTCAAATCCCTCGTGGGTCAATATGCCTCGCATCATAATATCCATTCTTTGACGTCCTATGTGGTGCACTTCCTCTTTGGTCATTTGCCCACCAGTCATCAAATCCAGCAATCGATACTGCATGTCCAAAAACATCATCGCCACCACATCCACATCAATCTCCGCCCTGAAGATTCCCTCGCTCACACCTTTCCCCAAAAACTGTACCAAAATCTTCTCTGCCGTTTGGCGCATCACTTTTTTATGTGCTGCAGACAGTTGCGGATAGTACTTTTCCAAATCATACATCATCGCAGGTGTCTTCAAATCTTTCTTCTGAGTGGATTTAGCTATCTTCGCCCATTCCACAATCACCTGCGTGATGGTGCGTTTAGATAGTGCGGTATCTAAGTCATGTGCCACTTTCTGCTCATGCTTGTGCAAAATAGCTTGTACCAAATCATCTTTCGATGCAAAATACACATAAAATGTCTTCTTCGACATACCCAACTCATGACATATATCATCCACAGACACACTACGAATGCCCACTTGTTGCATTCGTTTGATCGCCACTTGCAATATATTTTCCCTTATGTCATTCATGTTTTCTTTGCCATTCCGCTATAAACTACGGTAGATACACGGTAGATATACGGTAGATACACGAAACATTTCCCTACCTTTACTCTATGAATACCTAACGACAATTGTCTTTTCATCAAAAACCGTGCAAAGGTACTATTTTTCTACGAAACAACCAAATATTTTAGGAAACTTTAATACTTTTGTAGTTTCCAAGTTGCAAAATGAGATGAAGTATTAAAAAAAACAAATCCCTTTCCGAGCGGAAAGGGATTTGCGTGTTATTTGCTGTGTGAGATTACTCTGCAGTCTCCTCAGTTTTTTCAGCAGCTTTCTTGGTTGCTTTCTTAGCTTTTGCTGGTTTCTCAGCAGCTGCCAAAGATGCGTGCAAGTCAGCCAATGCACCGAGGTCGCCGAGAGTCGTTTTCTCTACTTTTGGCAACTCTGGTTGTGCCTCTTTCTCTTTCTTAGCCTTTACCTCTTTAGCAGGAGCCTCTTTGCGCTCCTCCCAAGTGCGGAGGTGTGAGAGAAGAATGCGTTTTGCATCACGATTGAACTCAATTACCTTGAAATTCAATATGTCGCCATTAGATACAGCTGATTTATCTTCTTTTTGCAAGTGTCTTGCTGTGCAGAAGCCTTCAACACCTTCTTCCAATACAACAGTAGCACCCTTGTCGGTAACCTCTGTTACTTTGCCTTCGATGATGGTGTCAACACCGTATTTTGCAGCGAGTTCTTCCCATGGGTTGTCTTCCAATTGTTTGTGACCCAATGAGAGACGGCGGTTCTCTTTGTCAATTTCGAGAACTACAACCTCGATTTCAGCACCGATTTGTGTGAACTCGTTAGGGTGTTTGATTTTCTTGGTCCAGCTCAAATCGCTGATGTGAATCAAACCATCTACGCCTTCCTCAATCTCAACGAATACGCCGAAGTTGGTGAAGTTGCGTACTTTAGCTGCGTGGCGTGTGCCTACTGCATATTTGGTATCAATTACTTCCCATGGGTTCTCTTTGAGTTGCTTCAAACCAAGTGACATCTTACGCTCGTCGCGGTCGAGTGTCAAGATTACAGCCTCAATTTCTTGTCCTACTTTCAAGAAGTCATTAGCAGAACGCAAGTGTTGGCTCCAGCTCATTTCGCTAACATGGATAAGACCTTCTACGCCAGGAGCAACTTCTACGAATGCTCCGTAGTCAGCCATTACAACCACTTTACCGCCAATCTTATCACCTACCTTCAAGTCAGCATTCAATGCCTCCCATGGGTGAGGAGTAAGTTGCTTCAAGCCGAGAGCGATGCGTTTCTTCTCGTCGTCGAAGTCAAGGATAACCACATTGATTTTCTCGCCCTCTTTCACGATCTCATTAGGGTTGCTTACGCGGCCCCAGCTGAGGTCTGTGATGTGAATCAAACCGTCAACACCACCAAGATCCATGAATACGCCATAGTTCATGATTGCTTTTACGGTACCCTCGAGTACTTGACCCTTCTCAAGGTGAGAAATGATTTCTTTCTTTTGAGCTTCCAACTCTGCCTCGATGAGGGCTTTGTGAGAAACTACTACATTGCGGAAGTCAGGATTAACTTTGACAATCTTGAATTCCATTGTTTTGCCAACGAAGATGTCATAGTCGTGGATTGGTTTAACATCAATTTGGCTACCTGGCAAGAATGCCTCTGTACCCAAAATGTCAACAATCATACCGCCTTTGGTACGGCATTTAACATAACCTTTAACGATTTCGTTGTTGTTGAGTGCTTCATTAACGCGATCCCAGCTGCGTGCTGCGCGTGCCTCTTTGTGTGAGAGTACGAGTTGACCATTCTTGTCCTCTTGGCTCTCTACATATACCTCTACGGTATCACCTACCTTCAAATCTGGGTTGTAACGGAACTCAGCAGCTGGAACAATACCATCTGACTTGTAACCTACATTGACTACAACCTCGCGTTTGTTGATAGAAATTACAGTACCTTCTACTACCTCTTGATCTTTGATTGCGCTGAGGGTAGCATCGTACTTACCAAGGATTTCTTCGTTTTGTATGCCTTTTGATTCGTTCTCAAAAGCATCCCAGTCGAAGTTCTGAAGTGAAAGATTTTCTGCCATAATGATTTAGCAATTGTCTATGGTCTCCGTTGCTTTGCTACCTGATTCGTTGGTGCGGAAAGAGCCAACGGTACCCATAGTTTAAGGGGTTAAACATATAATTTTCTATGCTTTTTCACTGGTGAACCACAAAAAAGCGCGCAAAGGTACAACTTTTTTTGGATATATGCAAATAATTTTGTAATTTTGCGCCAAAATTCAGTAATAAACCCTATGAAACACATCTGGACATATGCCAATATTGGCGGTAATACACGCGTCATTGTCAAAAATGGAAAAGATATTCAGCATCTTCCTGAATTAGATGAGAAACTTTGGACAGTCCTTTCTTGCCCAACATCGGGGTTAGAAATACCTGAAGAAAGTCTTCGGTGTATGGATTCGAATGGTGATCAGAAGATACACATATCCGATGTTGTATCTACTGCTCAATGGCTCTGCCAGATGTTGCGTAATCCAGATGTTCTGTTTGCGGGAGAAGCCTCGCTGCCTTTGGCTGCTATTGCTGATGAGGAACTTTTGGCGATTGCGGCTCCGTTGGCTGTTGATGGAGTAGTTTCTCTGGCGGCTGTTAAGGCGGCTATTGCGGGAGTCACCATTGATGCGTTACCGTTGCCTTCATCGCCATATGCTGCGGAGGTTATAGCTGCTTATAACGCGTGCAAGAATGATTATGCTCAATATTTTCAAACAGCCAAGTTGCAATCCTTGGGGTTGGCGACACTACCAGCGGATGTGGTGACACCAGGGCTAACCGAAGAGCAATTCATCGAAATGGGCAAGCAAATAACTGATTACGAAACTGGCAAAGCTGCTGCCGAAAGTGCTAACGCTGCTACTTTGGCGGCCGCACAGGCGCGGTATAAACCATTGGAGAAATTGCTATTGCTCTGCCGCGATTATGTAACCTTGCTGCGCAACTTCGTATCCTTCCAAGACTTTTATGCCAAGCGTGCTAAAGCGTTGCTTGGGCGTGGCGCAGACAATGAATCGCCATGGGCTATCTTCCAAGCAGGCACACTGGTCATCGACCAACGCGCATGCAACTTGTGTCTAAAAGTGAGCGACATGGCGAAGCATAATACGCAAGCCATTGATAGCGGCATGTTCCTTATCTATTGCAATTGCAAGCACCACGCTTCGGGACAAACCATGCAGATTGTAGCTGCGATGACCGTGGGCGATATTCGCAATCTCAAAGTAGGTAAGAATGCCCTCTTTTATGACCGTCAAGGTCAAGACTGGGAGGCGGAGGTAGTGAAGATTATTGATAATCCAATCTCTATCGGTCAAGCTTTCTGGAGTCCCTACCGCAAGTTGGGCGAATGGGTAAGCGGATTAATCTCGAAATCGGCTGCCGAGAAAGAGAAGAAGTCTTTCGCTGACTTGACAACTAAGTTACAAACGCCACCCGCAGCAGGGCAAGCGGCTCAACCTGCTCCATTTGATATTGCCAAATTCGCTGGTATCTTTGCTGCCATTGGTATGGCGATTGGTGCAATAGGAACATTCCTCACCTTATTGCTTAATGAAGTTGGAGAGTTTGCTAAAAATGGCTGGTGGGCTATTCCTACGCTGATTATCTGTATCTTACTGGCTATCAGCGGACCTTCAATGATTCTCGCATGGATGAAACTCCGCAAACGCAATTTGGCTCCGCTCTTGAATGCAAATGGTTGGGCGATTAACGCCGACGCGATAGTGAATGTGCTGTTTGGTAATACCCTCACCGAGCAAGCGCAGTATCCTATCGTAAAACTGAAAGACCCGCACGCCAAAATTAAGAAACTTACTGCAGGTGGCAAATGGGCGATTGCGATAGTTGCTATTTTGCTGGGAGTAGCTGTGGCTGTAGTGACGCTATACCTCTGTGGTCTGCGCGTATGCGCATGTTTTGTATGAGATAGATAGTTGGCGCAGCGCCACTATGCACGATATAATACCCCTTTAATCTTTACCATAATAATAACACATGATGAATCTAAAACACTTTTTCTGCTTGCTGCTACTTGTTTGTAGCGTGCATTTGCATGCTGAAGATAGTCGTGCTCGTGTCTTCGCATTTGATTTGAGAACAGAAATTATAGATCAAGTTTTCTATGCTACATTCAAGTGTAACACTGCTTTTACCGAAGGAAAACTACACTTGTATCTACCTACAGTAGAGCATATTACCGAAGCGCACACGCCTGCTTTGACTGTTCCTTTCACCCCTGCAACGGTGGATATGGACGGTGCTTTGGTGCGTGTCCCTATTCCAGAGAATCAAATGACAGGCGATTTAGCGACTATGTTAGAGGTTTTGAATTGGGCGGTTGAGTTGACGGGTGCGCCTATTGCAGAAGGTGCTGAATTGGTCGAGTACACCAATCCTACGGACGAGAATATCACTTTTTATTGCCCTCAGGGAATTGCTATTAACACCAATCCTTACTCCTTGTATTTTTCCAATATCTACATTGCGCAAGCGGCTGATGGACGCCCTACGGATGATGCTGATGATACCGATGATTGGTATAATGCCGCAAAGTATGAGCGAACGAAAACGCAAAAAAAAGGTATCTTTGTTTATAACCCAGTTTTTGAGGAACTGAATCCTGCCAACGAGGGGTATTTGCCGTCGAATATTGTGATGGAGCCTGATTGGCGGCACGATCTTCATCGTATTGCTATCAATCCTACGAATGATAATGTAGCGTTTGCTTATCGCCGCAGTCAAGCTGGGTTGCACTCTTCTATATATGAGGTACGCCCGCGCGACATGTGCGCGAAGAATAAGCGGAATATCAATGCGATAGATGTGGCTTTGGGTAGTCCTTTGGTGCGTACACATTCGCTTTGCTATGACAAGGAGGGTGCGTTGTTTGTGATGGATAATACCAATGTGGCATATACGCCGCATACTTACGCAACGGGTAAACTCTATAAGCAGTCGGATTCCGATTGGGAACTTTTTGTGGATGGAACCACGAAAGGTAATTTGGATATCAATAATAAAATCGTTGGCTTGTGGCCTACTATGGATAATGCTTTGGCTGCTGATGGGCATGACGGAGTGTGGGTGGCGCAGTATCGAGAGAATTTTTTGAAAGATACCGTCGTGAAAAATTCGAAGGGCGAGGATATAAAGCAGATGGACTTTTATCCCATTCTAACGCATGTCGCTGCTAATGGCGAAGTGGATTTTCTGGTCACACAAAAAAGTGCGGAAGACACGATACGGATGTTTACGCATGATGGTGGTATTGCGCATGAGTCGGGTAGGGGAGCTTCGGGCAGAGGACAGTTGGCGTACTTTGAAAAAGAAAATCTATTAGCTTTTGCAGGCAATAAACGCGTAACGCTATATAGGGTAACCTATGATTCCAATGGCAAGCCCACTTTGGACAAATGGCTTGCTACGCCTGAGATTGCTGCTGATATTGATGGCGTTGCTTTCGATTTTGTGGGCAATTTGTATGTCCTCTCGCACACAACGCAACGCTTGTATGCTTTTGCTTTGCCGAAGAAGGAGAACCGCAGTTTTGTGCCTGCACCGCGCAAGGTGATTACGATAGATGAGAATAAGGACAATGCCAAATCTTATGCCATGAAATTCTATCAGAGTATGCCTGCTAATAGCGTTGTGGATGTGAAGATGCTTCGTCCTTTTACTAATCAGTATTGGCAAACGCTCACATTGCCTTTTGCTATGGGAGAGGAGCAAACGCAAGATGTATTTGGCGATAGAACAGATGTAGCGGTGATGGGTCATTCCTATCTTAAATCGTCCGATTGGTTGTATGTCCGTTTTGATTTTATAGATTCTGTTCAGCGGGCTGTGCCTTGTCTGGTGCTGCCTACGCAAGTCTTGACGCGTGGTGCGGTGGTACACGAGCAAGTTCTTTCGTTGGATGTGCAGACGGTTTTCACGAACTATGCGCAAATGCATGGGGTCTTGGCGCCAATGGATTTCAATGCTTTCCGCGAATTACACCCCGATGATAATTTCTATTTCTTAGCGCCTAACCAGCTACTATCTAACAATGCTGCGGATACGATGTTGGCGCTTAGGGCGTATTTTAAGTTTGCTTTGAGCAAAGAGCAACTACAGAACCTTCGTGCTAAGGTTGTTTTTGAAGAGGAGGTTTCAACCGACATAGAGTCTGTTGTGGATGAGGATAGTTCGTGCCTGCCTACGAAGGTGTTGCGTAATGGACAGCTTATCATTTGCCGCGATGGAGCGGAGTTTACACTGCAAGGACAACGCTTGCGTTAAGACGATAAAATCAGTAAAGGTCACTTCTATTAAAAAGCATATTACCATGAAAACAACAACGAAGAAAACATACCAACAGCCCGTAACCCTACTTGTTCCTTGCCTTGCTGGCAATTTGATGTTAGGAGTTAGTAATAACATTCGTTTGTCTATTGACGACGGTGTGAATGCTTATATTCCAGTTTAACCCAAATGACCCTAAAATCACTTTGATACAAACAAAAAAGTGTGCCCACCACGGACACACTTTTTTGTTTGTATTAGGTCTTGTATTACTCTACAACCACAACGATTTGAGATGCGCGAACTTGGTTAGTAGCAGCAGTGAAGACAACTTCACTTGCATCACCTGTCCATGTACCTACAGCGCCGCCGTCATGTCCATAATCACCTGTTGATGCGGTGAAGCAACCAGGACCGTATTTAGCATCACCATTTGCGGTACAAGTGAACTCAACAGACTTGATGCTGCCACTGGTAGTGCTAACTGTAAGAGTTTGGTTTTTGTAAACACGGTAGTGCTTCTCGCCGTTGTATTCACCAAGGATACCTGATGAAACAGTCACTGTTACGCCATCTTTAGTGATTGTGTATGAAGCTGCATTGTTAGAATCGGTACCTACACCTTCGTTATCTACATCAGCGTCAAATACGATAGCACCTTCTGGAGTATTTCCTGTGTTTCCGCCAGGATTGTCGTTTCCGCCAGGATTGTCGTTGCCACCAGGGTTGTCGTTGCCGCCCTCGCCTTTGCTAACGAGTTTTACAAAGTATGCACCCATAACTTCAATCTTGCCATTGTATGAGCCACGCAAACCACGGAGAGTAATCTTGTCGCCGTCGTTCAATCCGAGTTCACCAAATGACTTGTCAGCTTTGGTATTACCTACAGCTTTAAATGCTTTATCCAAACCATATACATATACGGTACCAGTCTCGTCGGTGAGGTCGAAGTTACCGTAGATAACAGCATTTCCACCAGCGCTCAAACCACTGATTGTACCAGTAAGCTCGTAATATACTTCGTTAGACTCTGGAGCAGCGATGAACTCAGCTATGGTTACAACTTTAGCTTCTGGCTCTTTTTGCTCTACACTTGGGTCAATACCAAATGTCTTGTCGCCTACCTTTGCGTATGTTGGAGATTTGATACCAGGTGCGCCGAAATATTTCTCAAGTGATCCATAAATAAGAATCTTTTGACCCAACATATCTGGGTTTTCTACTAAGTTCAATCCTGAACGGAGTGCTCCAGATGGCAATTGTACAGGTACGCATTTTGCTACATCAGTTACACCAGCAGCAGAAGCAATTAAAAGGTTAGTGTTGTAAGGGTTCACTGAACCATCGTCGTTGGTGCTACCTGAGAATGGAGCTGCAAACTCAGCATTATCAGTCAAAGACTTACCAGCGATTTGACCTACGATGTATGCCTCTACATAGTAAGTTCCTGTTTTTGAACCATTAAGGGCGATTACATCATCCGCTGTAAATGGACTTTCGAGGGTACCTTGACCTGTGTTAGAACCATTGCCATTGCCATTACCGTTACCATTACCATTACCGTTTGGACCTACAGGTACAGGAGGGTTTTGATTACAAGCTGCAAATGCAACTGCCATCACCAGCATAAATGCTGCAAAAATTTTGTTTAGTTTCATTGTTGTAATTGAATATAAAGTTAATAAAAAAATGTATTTTTTCACAATTCGCATGCAAAGGTACAAATAATATTTGATATATGCAAATATCATCAATTTATTTCACAAATATTATCATTTTATTTCACAAATATTATCATTTCATTTCACAAATATTATCAATTTATTTCACGATATCATCATATTTTTTGGGACTTATATGTCTGTTGACACTTACATGATATTCCTTGAGCGCGGCAGGGAGTTGATTGCCGCGCAATTTGTCGGTATTGTCGTTATAAAAAAAATCGTCCTTTTCGTCCTTTATGATCTATTGTCTTTCATCTAAGTTGTCGAAACCCTCCCAGCGCCGAGTGTGTTCCGATAGATAACCGATACATAACCGATACATAACCGACACATAACCGATACATATGAATACCCCGTGAATACTCTACGAATACCCCGCGAATATCCCATGAATACCCCACAGCAAGGACTCCTATGAGAGCAGCCTAATGTGTAACTAATAAAATGGAAGCCAAAATGAACAAAATTCTTGTTGTATGTGATTTTTTTTCAAAAATATTTTGTGGAATGAGAAAAAAGCAGTACCTTTGCACGCTGATTCGTGCGCGAATATGTGTAAGGCATGTTTCAGTAGCGTTTTTATTAATTAATTTAGGAGGATAAAACTATAGCAAATCCACAAAAAGGTCCACAACAGCGTCGTGGCCGTGTAGAAAAAGAAATGCCCAACCGCATCAATGATGCAATTCGTGGCGTAAAGGAAGTTCGCCTTGTAGGCGACAATGTAGAGCAAGGTGTATATTCGTATGAAGCAGCGATGCGCATGGCGGATGACATGAACTTGGACTTAGTAGAAATCTCAGCCAATGCAGTACCACCTGTGTGCCGTATTTTGGATTATCAGAAATTCCTCTACCAAAAGAAACGCAAGGAGAAAGAGATTAAGGCTAACTCTGCGAAAGTGGTAATCAAAGAGATTCGTTTTGGACCTCAAACCGATGAGCATGATTACAACTTCAAGCTCAAACATGCGCAAGAGTTCTTGAAAGATGGCAACAAGGTGAAAGCCTATGTCTTCTTCCGTGGACGCAGTATCCTCTTCAAAGAGCAAGGAGAGTTGTTGCTTGCGCGCTTTGCAAACGACCTTGAGGAGTTTGGCAAAGTGGAGGCTATGCCAAAGCTCGAAGGCAAGCGCATGATTGTAAACATTGCTCCTAAAAAGTAAAAAACAGTCGTAGGGCTACCAATGGCTGCCTGAGACTTAAAATTAATATTAACAATTCAAATTATTAACAAAATGCCAAAGGTAAAGACTAATTCCGGTGCTAAAAAAAGATTCGCTCTTACCGGAACGGGCAAAATCAAGCGTAAACACGCTTACAAGAGTCACATTCTGACTAAGAAGACTAAAAAACAAAAACGCAACTTGACTCATGTTGCATTGGTTGATTCAACAAACTTGCGCTCTGTTCGCGAAATGTTGGTTCTCCGTTAATTATTAACCACCAAATTTATTAAATTAGTAAAACTATGCCAAGATCAGTCAATCACGTTGCTTCGCGCAACCGTCGTAAGAAGATTTTGAGCCTCACACGAGGCAATTTTGGTGGCCGTGCAAATGTTTGGACAGTTGCCAAAAACACTTGGGAGAAAG
>JAZNRY010000103.1:0-52615 GCA_045590995.1 Paludibacteraceae bacterium
TTGGCAATCATCACCTCATACGCGCTATCCACTTTTGCTATCATCAAGTTAATCTTCTCGATAGTCGCTGTATCAAAACTCTTCTTGTGCTCATTCCTGCGGCTAAGCATACGACTAATCGCCTCGCCCGAATCGCCCAACGACTCCAACTCACCGATAATCTTATACATCGCCTTGATTTTTATACTCGTTGCCTCACTGATATCGCCTGCGGACACACCGTTAAGGAAGGCAGCAATCTCATATTCAATACGGTCGGAAATCTCCTCGTACTTCACCAGTTTCTCGCGCAGCTCATCAAAATGCTTTGCATCGGCTGCAATCGCTTGCTTGGCATAGCCCAAACCATTGCGAGAGATCTGTGCAAAGTGTACAATCTCATCAAACGCTTGCGCAGCAGCGAGTTCTGGCGTAGCCAATGGGCCAGCAGAGATATATTTGAGGCGGAATGGCTCTGCTTCTTGGTTCTTTGGTTTGATAATCCATACCACCGCTTTCTCTATGTACTTGATAAACCATACGAGAATCAAGGTGTTAATGGTATTGAACATCGTGTGCAACATACTCAATCCGTACAACGCTGCCGTACTGCTACCCATATCGCCTTCCACTACTGCAAAACCGTCTGCTGCAGGGTTAGGCAAACCAAAGAGTTCGATTACCTTACCCACCAACGCTGTAAATGGCTTAAACAGAATCAATGCCCAAATCACACCAAACACATTGAAAATCGTGTGCGACATCGCGGCACGCTTAGCTTGCGTATTACCCACTGCTGCTGCGATATTCGCGGTGATGGTTGTACCTATATTCTCACCCAACACCATCGCACACGCCATGTGGAAAGGTATCCAACCCATGCTCAGCATGATGAGTGTGATTGCCATTGTGGCAGAAGAAGATTGCAGCACCAATGTTAAGATTGTACCAAACGCCAAGAATAACAGTACCGAACCAAAGCCATAACTTGACCAGTTGCGCACGAACTCAAGCACTTGTGGTGTCTCGCGCAAATCTGGCACTGACTCTTTCATGAACGACAAACCGAGGAACAACAGCGAGAAGCCCACGATGAGTTCGCCAATGTTTTGATGTTTGTTTTTCTTCGAGTTAGAGAACAAGAAGCCGAACAGCATCAATGGAATAGCCAGAATTGAGATGTCGGCTTTGAAGCCCAAGAAGGCCACCATCCATGCGGTAACGGTTGTACCGATATTCGCACCCATGATTACGCCTATTGCTTGCGTGAGGGTCAGCAGTCCTGCATTGACAAAACTCACCACCATCACCGTTGTGGCAGAAGAAGATTGGATGATGGAGGTGATGCCCAGTCCTGTAAGTACACCTTTGAACGGATTAGATGTCATGGCAGACAAGAATCCGCGTAGTTTATCACCTGCAGCTTTCTGCAAGCCCGATGACATTAGGTTCATTCCGTAGAGGAACATTCCGAGCGCTCCCAGGAGCGTAAAGATTTGTAAAATTCCCATAAATTATATAGTATTGTTCAAAATTGTTCTTTCAAATTCTGTGCAAAAGTACTGCCATATCATTATATAGGTATTAAGAAAATATTAAAAAATTATTAAATCGTTTTTTTGTCTCACATTCTTTGTCAATTAATACTAAAATCAGATTATGTGGAATAGATAGTTTCATTTAGCACAATTTTTGTCAAAATAATGAACGATTACCAATGATCGGTGTATGCGGTAGTGAGAGTGCACTCGAATCCGAATATTAATCACAAATAAAACTACAAAATGAAACGCAAAACTATTATTACAGCCGTCGTAATTCTTCTGCTTGGCGGTATTGGAACTATTAAAGCCTTCACAGCATTGAAGAAAGAAGAACCACAAGAGATACGCGGTATTGTCGTGGATAGACACGATAGTATTTGGTATGAAACGCAGCAACGCTTATGGCTACAGAAAGCAGAAACTAACCCCACAGACGAGCACGCATGGCAACAAGCCTTTGAGGCAGCGCGTTATGCAGACATGTTGGCTGAGGACTGGGGACGCACTCAACGCAAACAGGCTATTCTCGATAAGATGAAAGAGAGTATTCCTAATTCGTTCACTTATAATCTCTGCATGTACATGACTGAAATAGCCGTTCGTGGTGGTAATCCAGCCCCGTATGCAAAGCAAGCCCTGCAATTAATGCCAGACAATATTGCCCGCAAAGATGCAGAGACACTAATCTCTTATCTTTGGATGAGTGGCAAAACCTTAGCAAAAGATAAAACACCTAATGTAGAACAGAAACATCTCACTAAGTTTGCTCAAGATCTCTACACAACCAATGCTTATCCGTCCTATTTGTTGCGTTATACCTATAACTCGCTGCAAGGCATGGAGGAAAACGCCATCTATTTTGTTAATGGCGATGTACCCGGATATACATCTTTGGTCATTCAAGAAGCGCTCAACCAACATACAGATAAAATCATTGTTCCTGTTTCCTTCCTTTTTGTAGATACTTACCGCAAAGCCTTGTGCGACTTCCTGGGTATCAAAGATTTTGAGGTCAAGAAAGAGTACACTGCAATGGATGATTATTTCCAAGACTTATTAGAGCATATTATTGATAATAGCAAACGCCCTATTTATTTCTTCCCAACAGATAGCTATCCCGAAATAGATTCCTTTAAGAAGAATCTATATAATGAGGGACTTGCATTTCGTTATAGTACGAAGCGTTACGATAATATGGCTATTGCAAAACATAATGTCGAAACGAAGTATAACCTGCAATATATCACAGAGCCGAACTTTGTTTACGAAGAACAATGGAAGGGAAGCGAGCGCATTCAACTCAATTATGTAGTTATGCTTGCACCAGTTGTCAAGAGCTACAAGGAAAGCGGTGATACGCTTCACGCTAATCAATTGATGCGATCATTAATATCTGCCGTGGTACAAACATCCTTGCCAGATGAGGAGAAAGTGAAATACATTAATCTCCTAAACGACAAGCAGAAATGATATTCTCATTATTTACAAATTATAAATCAACATCAGACGAACAACTCATGAAGCGTGTTCGTCTGATGAACGATGAAAAAGCCTTTAACGAGTTACATCGCCGATATGCGCGATTATTGCAAGGATTTTTCTTTCGCCGATTAGGAGGGGATGAACAACAAGCAGCAGACTTACTACAAGAAACTTTTGTACGAGTGTGGACATCACGTACATCATATTCAGCAAGTCAACCATTCCGTACTTGGCTTTTTTCTGTAGCCTATAATCTATGCAAGAATACCTACCGCAGCAACCAATGTAAACAAGCATATTTAGAGTCATTATCCACTGAAGAACCTATCGAAGAAGAGACGACAACGATTCAACTTGATGCCGTCACCTTTGACCAAGCATTGCAACAAGCACTATCTCGTTTAGACGAATCACAACAACTATTATTTGAATTACGATTTACGCAAGAGTTAACGGTTCCCGAAATAGCAGTAATTATTGGTGTACCAGAAGGAACAGTCAAGTCACGCCTACACACACTAACTAATCATCTACGACTAAAATTAAAAGATTATGAATAATACATTTGAAGATCAACTAACAGCTTCTGCACGCCGTTTGCGTGAGGCGCAAGATGCAAAACTACATGTAGCAGCATCACCAGAAATAACGCATTCGCCAACACATCTTCGCAGTCAGTATTGGGGATGGATAACCACTCCCGTTGCCGCCGCAATAGGGTTACTCATTGGTTTGTTTATCAATCACCAAAGTGAGACAAAAAACGATTTTATAGTGCCTGTAGTTGCAGTAGAAACGACTGGAAATAGTATTCTTGACGATGGTGCAGATTATAGTATGTTCATATCCATGTGAAAGTTGCTATGCCATTTTTGTGACGTAGCAACAGTGATCGCCTAACGTGTGTATGTGTGTGGAATTTATGATACATCTTTGCACCATCTTCGGCACACGAAAACTTTTTTCAAAAAAACACACTCACGCGGGAAGCCTAGTAAACACTGCACTTCCCGCGTGAACTATTGATACTACTGTGTATAAATCTATTTCCTTGCTATATGCTGGTAATTTATCAGATGCGTATCACCTACGGACTTTTCTGAGCCTGTATAGACGATATTCATGCTCAACAAATCATCTTTAAGCAAACTTTTGAGATAATCCAACGAATTCAAAAAGTCTGGATGAAAGCGTTCAGCAGACTTGATTTCGTATGCATGTATTTTGCCAGCCTCTTCTTGCAAAATATCTACTTCGCGCGATTTATCTCGATAGAACAAGATATTCTTCTCTAATCCTTGATTATATCGCGTTTTCAACATGTCACAAACTACCATATTCTCAAATATGGCACCTCGCAGAGGGTGGTTCGCCAACTGTTGAGCAGTCTCTATTCCTAAGAGATAACATACCAAACCTATATCGTAGAAATACACCTTAGGCGTCTTGGTTAATCGTTTACCTATGTTGCGATAAAATGGGTGCAGCAAAAATGCTGTATACGAAGTCTCCAATATGCTCATCCATGATTGAATAGTCTTATGATCTACAGCCAATTCCGTAGCTATAGATGATGCCACGAATTCTGTTCCTACACGCGAAGCAAGAATAGTCAAGAAGCGACGGAAAAGACTCAAATCCTTGATATTCACGATCTGGCGAACATCCTTTTGGATATAGGTTGCCACATAACTGTCATATACCGTGTGTGGGTCTTTCTTGTCTCCCCAAACAGCAGGATAGAATCCACGCCACATCAGTTCATTAACATCCATGTCCGCATCATCACCTAATTCCGACAAACTCAAAGGTAGCAAGCGCATAACCGCTACACGACCTGCTAAGGATTGAGATATATTTTGCATTAATAAAAAGTCACTACTACCGCTTAGCACATACCGCAATGACTTGTTTTCATCTACTACCACTTGTAGAACAGAAAACAACTCGGGCAAGTTCTGTGCTTCGTCTATAATCAGTCCATTGGGATATTGCAATAGGAATCCCTCAATATCATGCTCAACAAGAGCCCGCGTTGTGGCACGCTCCAGATTGACATATTCGTAATCAGGAAAAGCCATTTTGCATAGCGTTGTCTTGCCAGACTGACGGGGTCCTGTCACAGAAATGATAGACCAATGCTCACTTAATTCTAAAAGTTTGTTTTGTAACTCTCTGCTATACATATTATTATTGTTTGTTTAGACAAAATGGGAGTTGTATTCCCAATTTGTCCGCAAAGGTACTATTTTTATTTGATATACGCAAGAGTTAGAGTGAAAAATGTGTTCAATAAGCTCAAAAAATGGAAAAACACCGCTACAGAAATTTCTCCCTAATCACCCCTTCCACCAACTTCTCCAAGTCCTGCTGATAGTCCTTTTTCCAGGCGCTACGGATGGTGAGGATAGGAGAGACAATCTCAATATTCTTCATCTGCTGCAGCATGCTGCACATCGTTTTGCCTGCCGTAGGTGCCCAAGTGCCGTTCTCCACTATACCTACCCTACGCGACTGGTAGCCCTTGATGCCTAACTTATACAAAAACGCATGCATCGGAGGAAAGACGCCTCCATCATAACTCGCTGCGCAAAGCACCATCTTGCCATAACGAAAAGCTTGGCTCACCGCCTCCGACATATCCGAACGGCATAAGTCTATCTCATTGACATCCAAACCCTTACTGCGCAATTGTTCTGCGATACAATGCGCTACCGCTGCCGTATTGCCATAGATTGAAGCATGCGCTACCAGCACACCGTCCGTCTCTACCTCGTATCGACTCCAGATGTCATACAAACGCAATGCCTCTGCAACCTCGTTGCCCTCTAATACACAGCCATGCAAGGGGGCGATGCGCTGAATATCAAATGCTTGTATCTTCGCCAAAGCCACTGCCACTTGTGCGCCATACTTGCCGCAGATATTGATATAATACCTTCGTGCTTCGTCTATCCAATGTGCCGAAAACGCCGAATACATACCAAACGAGCCAAACGCATCGGCGGAGAAGAGCGTCTTCTCCTCGGACAGATAGGTCATCAGCACATCAGGCCAATGCACCATGGGTGCGCTAATGAAATGTAAAGTCAGGCCGCCTAAGTCCAACGAATCGCCATGCTTCACCATAAGGGTATGAGCAGGTTGATAGCCAAACTGCTCCAAGAACTGAAGCGCCGCGCGACTGGCTACAATAGTGGCATGGGGATATTTCTCCAAGAACGCCCCTATCGAACCGCTATGATCGGGTTCGGTGTGCTGAATTATCAGATAAGCGGGCGTGTGTTGGGACTGCTCGATCTTCTGGAGCCACTCCGTCGTTTTGCGTTTATCCACGCTATCCATCACGGCAACACGCTCACCCAAAAGCAGATAACTATTGTAACACATGCCGTTAGGCAGTGGGTACTGACTCTCAAAGAGGTCTAAGGTCGCATCATCGCAACCGATGTATTGAATTTTATTGCTAAGCATATTGGTAAGATTTATGTTCATAATTATTAAAACAAAAATTAGGCAAAAATTAAGCCAAAAATTAACGAAAATTATTTATTCACAACCAAAATTGCAATTTATTAAAGTATATTAATCAAAATTATTATTGAAACGGCTAATTGAACGAATTAGACGAATCAAAAAGCACCTCTAACAAATACCATTCAAAATCCGTGCAAAAGCAGCATTGATTGTGATATAAATAAGATATAGATGAGATACCGATAGGCTTACGATAGGCTTGCGATGTGCCCTTATGAACCCGTCAACAACCCGTTATGAACCCGTAAAAGATGAGAGAAGAGTCACAGTTCTATTATCGTTATTCCTGCTCCTCCGCGATCGGGATCACCGTCATGGAAAGTAATATCGCCCGATTTAAGACGACGCATGCTCTTCTGACGCTCGGCAAGATAATCACGCACCACTTGCTTGAGCGCCCCCGTACCCGTACCATGTAAAATAGTCACTTGCTCGGCATTCACCATCAATGCATCATCTACATACGCAATCAACACCTCCAACGCCTCGTCCACACGAAGTCCACGAATATCCAACTCACGCTTAAAATCCAATTTCTTACGACGCAATTCATCCGCAACATTGCTGACTCGTACTTGTCCCAAAGTCCTGCTCCCAGAAACCTTGTTATTTGCTTCTTGCGATTGAATCAACTTAGCAGGATTCTTAGTCAGCACCTTCAACTCACTGAGGTCGCGGAGAACCTTGTTATTAAACCGCTTGGCTGTTAAATCGCTTGGCTGTTGGATTGCTTGGCTGTCAGAACGATTGGTTGTCAGACCATTAGCATTAACTTTCGTCTTCAAGTTCTCCACTTTTTGTCGGGCAGCTTGGGTGGCTTTCTTCTCGGCTTTCGCCTCTTTGATTTCACGAATAGTACGCTCAATCGTGGCATTGCTCTTGCGCAGCAAATTCGCCGCTTCTGCATTGGCTTCCTCTAAAATAGCACGCTTCTTGGCTTTGATACCCGCCAATTGCTCCTCGTAGTGGGCGATCTTCTCCTCTAAGTGTTTCTCCTTCTGACGGATATTCTGGCGTTTATTCTCCCAATAGCGTTTATCACGCGCAATATCTTGGAGTTGCTTGTTGTAATCTATATGCTCCTCGCCAACGATTTCGGTCGCCCGTTGGATAATCGTTTCAGGCAAACCAATCTGCCGAGCAATCTCCACAGCAAAACTACTACCCGCCTGCCCTATAGAGAGTTGGAACAATGGTTTGAGTTGTCCACGATCGTAAAGCATTGCACCATTGACAATACCATCGGTACGCTCGGCGAGGTGCTTAAGGTTGCCATAGTGTGTAGTCACTACCCCAAAAGCACCTTGTTCGTTGAGCTGCGAAAGCACAGCTTCAGCTATAGCACCACCAATCATAGGTTCGGTACCAGTACCAAACTCATCAATGAGCAAAAGCGTATGTGCATCGGCATAACGCACGAAGTGCTTCATGTTGCGAAGGTGAGATGAATAGGTCGAGAGATCGTCTTCGATGGACTGCTCATCACCAATATCAATGAGCAAATGCTTGAATAATCCCATTTTACTCGCCTCACTCATTGGCACGGGCAAACCACATTGCAACATGTATTGCAACATGGCTACTGTCTTCAAGCACACAGACTTACCACCCGCATTAGGACCACTAATGACCAATATGCGGTTATTGGCAATTGGCGATTGGCTATTGGTAAGGCGTATGGTCAGAGGAATGACGGTCTTGCCTTGACGGCGGAAATTGAGCAATAATACGGGGTGATATGCCTCGCGCCAATCTATCATTGGGCGTTTAGAGAGTTCTGGCACTATGGCATGCATATCTATCGCAAAAAGGGCTTTCGCACGCAAAAAGTCCACATCGCCGAGATAGGTCTCTATGGCTAATATATTAGGCACTTCGGGACGCAACTGCTCGGTAACCTCCAACAGTATGCGTATGCGTTCGCGGCGCTCTTCACCCTCCAATTCGCGGATGCGGTTGTTGGCCTCCACTACCTGTTGCGGTTCGATAAAGACCGTCTTGCCCGTTGCCGACTCATCGTGTACGATACCACCAATCTTTCGTTTATAAGCAGGCGGAACAGGTAGCACTAACCTACCCTCGCGCATGGTGGGCGTAGCGTCCTTATCAAGTATTCCTTCGGCTTGCGCTTGGCGCAGGATAGCATTCAACGCACGACTTACTGAACCTTGAGAAGCACTGATTTCCTTGCGAATACGCGCCAACTCAAGAGAAGCATTGTCGCGCATCTTGCCATAACAATCAATGATTTTATCAATCAAGGTGATGAGGCTATAAGGCGATATATCAATGAGATTCGAAGATAGTAGCGGATACTTCACCTTGTCCAATGTAGCGAAGAAGCGTTCCAATTGCGCAGAGTAGTCGAGCATCTTTCTCAAGGAGAAGAGTTCGGCTTCATCCATAAAGAGACCCTCAATACGAATACGCGAAAGTGCTTCGCGCAGGTCATAAATGTCGCCATTCGGGAAAGCCAATGTGGGGTCACTAAGGAGTGCCATCATCTCGCGCACATAAGCCAAGAGTTTAGTCAATGTAGGATAATGCGTTAGCCACTGCATGGCATCCACACGCTCCTTGCCCAAAGTGGATACACAACAACCCCTCAAGCCATCACGAATAACCTGAAAATCAATCTTCTGCTCTATGTTTTGAGGATATATCATTGGGTATTTAACCTAATAACCGAATATCTTTGAGCACCTTGGCACCTGCGGCTTCATTGAGTCTGCGTACCAAATCATGGCGAATATCAAAGAGTTGCGAACGGAGAGCCGCCGAATAGATACGCACAAAGAGCACTCCATTCTTGACTTCGCTTTCGCCCATATACTGCACCACGGTTTTCCCCAACACGATAGGCAAGAGCGCAAGTACTTTACGCTCCAAGAGCGGTTGCTCCAACTCCGAGCCGTGTATAAAGTCCGCCAACAGTTCGCCTATTGGGCGCGCCTTATGTATCTCCCTATCCGCCATCTATCGTAAGTCCAATCGTTGATGTGTAGTCAATGGTGTCCCATAGGGTATGCCATTGAGTTTGTAAAGACTTTTGAGTTTGATGCCATATTTTTGGGCTATTTCCCAGGCATCATCTCCCGTTTTGAAGTAATAAGTAGGATAACGGCGGTTGGCTTTGTTCTTTTTAGGATAAATATAAACAATATCCCCCTCTTTGAGTTCGCGTGTATCCAGCGCATCGTTGTATTTGCGCAATGTTCGCTCGTACATGTTCAGAAACAATGCCAAAGATGCAAAAGTCTCATTAGGACCCGCTATCACATAGCGAACACCATTGCGATACCCCGACCGATGATTGTGGAAAATTCGCAATTCTTCCATCGGTAGCATCGCATAATCCTCCACTTTCTCTTGTTCAGCAAAGGCTATTTCAGTGCCTTCTTCTTCGATGAAAAGTTTTTTTTTTAGGTCGCTGTCCGACTTCACGATAGTCTTGTCGAAAGTCAGTTTGTTCAACTCATAGAGCTCAATCAAACGAATCAGTTTCTCGGGATACTTGGGATCTGTAGCATAACCACAAGCCTTCAATCCGTATGCCCAATTCTTATAATCGCCTAATGACAAGGCAAATAGGCTCTCGTAACGCTTGCGCTTCAAGAACAACGAATGATCTTCGTAGGAATCGGCTACATCGGCATACTTGCGAAAGCACTCATTACTGCGATTATCCTTATACTTATATGTTTTGCCAGGCCAATCGGATGTGCATTTAATGCCAAAGTGGTTATTGGCTTTGGTTGCCAACTCCGACTTTCCTGCCGCCGACTCCAAAATAGCTTGCGCCATTGTAATGGAAGCGGGAATACCATGCTTGCGTTGCTGTTCGATTGCCACCTGACGGTATTCAGCGATATATGCCTCATAAGCAGCGTTTTTGGACTGTGCCCACATCGCAATGCTCAGACATGATAACAGAATAATAGTTCCTAATTTTCTCATATTATACAATTTTGCTGCAAAGGTACAAAAAAATTTGCAAATATACAAAATTTATAGTACCTTTGCATAGTTTTTGCTATAAACTATAGTATAATCACTACTAAAAACAACATATTAGATATGAAAAAAGTATTACTTGGCATTATTTTTTGTCTTGCACTCACAGGGTGTACATACACTACTGTTTCAAATTTAGAAATGCAAACCGTAGATGTACATGTGCGCGCTTCTGATTGGCAGTACACTCACATGGTTGATAACAACTACTTCCGTTGTGTCATTGACATGCCTGAGATCACACCCGATGTGTTTAATAAGGGCGAAGTACAAGCATATCGTTTATTTTACGATCAGACAAATAAGGAGTGGTTCAAGCATATCCTCCCCGATGTCTTTCACATGAAAGAGGGGGATTTTCTATATACAATCACAGTAGATTGCATCTATGGTGTGGGTTGGTTGGAATTAAACTATCGTGTCAGTGATTTTGCATACGACACAGGCGATTATAAAGCTTTTGCTCCAGAAGCAATGGATTTTAGTATCGTGATTACCCAAGGCTATTGATTCTGTGATGGTTAAGCCCATAACATGGCAATCATTTCTTCAAGAGCACCTGCACGATGATGTGCAGCAGTTAGCATTGCAGCGGAATCGGTTTGAGCAGTTGTCGGATACCGATTTCCGCTTCTTTTTGCAGCAGATAGAAGGGAGGCAGCGTACCCACGACAAACTGCCCACTTTTGCACAAAAAGCAGATTGGTGGTACCCCGTCCGCTTGTCCTGCGAGCAATGCAGCAGCGAAGCAACTGCACGGTATAAAGCCGAGTTGATAGGGTGTAAGAACGATATACTTATCGACCTCACAGCAGGATATGGAGTTGATACATTCTTCATGGCAGAACATATGCAGCAGGCGCATTATGTGGAGCGCAATGCCGATTTGTGCGCCATCGCGGAGCATAATTTCTCGCTCTATCGTCCAAAGATACAAGTACACAACACCACCGCCGAAGAGTTCCTTCTCTCCTTGCCAATATCCAATAGCCAATATCCAATATCCAATACCCTCATCTATCTCGACCCTGTACGCCGAAGCCAATCTGGAAATAAGGTTTTTCGCATTGAGAACTGCGAACCAAATGTAATTGATATACTCCCTGCTCTTCGCAAACACGCCTCCAGCATCTTAATCAAATTCAGCCCCATGCTGGACATCACCGCAGCGTTGCGTGTATTGGGAAAGGATTGGGATACGCATGTGGTGGCAGTGAATAACGAAGTGAAAGAGGTGCTTTTCTTTACGGGCATAGGAGCTACGCATGCGGTGAATATACGCGCTACGCATACCGACCGCTTTGTCTTCAACGATGAGGATGAGAAAAATGCACCCATTCAGATGGCATTTGATATGCAGCAGTATATATACGAACCCAATGCCGCTATTATCAAGGCAGGTGCATTTCGATTGGTGGGTGAGCGTTATGGACTGCAGAAATTGGATACGCACACCCATCTCTATACCTCCGATACGCTCCTACCCGATTTCCCAGGTCGCGTGTGGGAGTTAGAGGAGATTATCAGCAAACATAGTCAATTGGATACGAAGCACAAGTACGCTATTCTAACGCGCAACTATCCGCTTTCCCCCGACCAAGTGCGCAAAAAGTACAAACTCAAAGACGGCGACGACCGATATATCATCGGTGCCCGCCATCAAGGCAAAGCCAGACTAATCCTTGCTCGCCGCCTATCAAGCGAAAGCCGATAAACACTTATTCCAGCAGCCGGAAGCCAGAAGCCGGAAGCCAGATAACCTAAAAGAAAAAGAGGCTCACGCCTCTTTTTCTTACTTATACATAAATCGCTTGATACTACGCTTAGGCGTTTTCTCAAACTCTTTCTCAACTAATTCAATGGCAGTCACTTGGCTGTAGTTAGGAAGCATTTTGTTGAGTTTAACCACATTCTCTTTCATCACTTGCTCCACCGTTCTGCCTTGCAGCACTTCTGGTTTAGCCAACGATGGATCAGAATATACCAATGCCACCAATTTGTGTTCACGATCAACTACCACAGATTCAGTTACGAGAGGCAGACTATTGAGTTTGTCCTCAATCTCCTCTGGGTAGATATTCTGTCCATTAGGGCTGAGTAGCATGTTCTTGCTACGACCACGCAGGAACAGGTTACCCTCTTTATCAATGATACCCAAGTCACCAGTACGCATCCAACCATCTTCAGTAAAGGCCTCCTTCGATGCTTCCTCATTCTTGTAGTAACCCATCATCACATTCACACCGCGCAATTGCAGTTCACCTTCTTTGGTCGCTGGGTCTTCGGAATCTATGCGCATTTCCATACCCACAATACCTTTGCCACATGAGCGATATACATATTTATCCCAATCTTCGTATGTTACCAATGGCGCACATTCTGTCATACCATAACCCACGCAATATGGGAAATGCATATCTTTCATACATTTCTCCACTTCCTCATTGAGGGCTGCACCACCAATAATCAAGAAACGCAACTCCCCACCAAAAGCGTTAAGTAATGTGTTGCGTACTTTTTTGTGCAACAGACACTTAATACATGGAGTTTTCCACAGCACTTTCATTACAGGTTTGCTGATGATTGGCAACACTTTGCCTTTGATGATTTTCTCAATGACCAATGGCACAGTGAGAATCATAAATGGATGCACTTGTGCAAAAGCCTTCATCAGTACTGATGGTGATGGGGTTTTGGTCAAAAAATAAACTTCTGCACCATCGCACACCTGATATAGAAACTCAAACATCAATCCAAACATGTGCGCAATAGGCAACATGGACAACACCTTATCTCCCGTAGTATGAGGAATAGTCTTTACCGCGAAGTCAATATTTCCGCTCAAGTTCTTGTGGCTGATCATCACACCCTTAGGATTACCTGTAGAGCCAGAAGTGTAGTTCAGCAATGCCAACTCATCAATATTGTCGGTTGGGTAGTTCACATCGGTCTTGCTATAGCCTTTTGGATATTCCTCTGCAAATGCAGCATCTATGCCCGCGTATGCCTTCTCTACCTCATCATTTTGAGCAAATTGCAAACTAAAATCGTCCATCAAAACAATGGCCGATAATGCAGGCATATTCTTTGCATTAATCTTTTTCAACACATTAGGACCTGTGTAAAGCAATTTTGCCTCAGAGTGGTTTACCAAGTTTTCGACACCTTCGCCAGTGAAGTCAGGCAAAATACTTACGGCTACTGCTTTGTATGTCTCAATAGCCAAGAATGTTACACCCCAATTGGAGCAATTGCGACCGCAAAGAGCAATCTTATCTCCCTCTTTGATACCCAACAAACGGAAAGTGGTGTGCAAACGAGCAATCTGTGTAGCCAATTCACCATAGGTGTATTGGGTTGTACCATCCAAATCTTTCATCGCCAAATCCGACCACTTGTTGGTAATCGTATTTTGGAGATAACTCAAATAATGTTTCAATTCCATAATAACACTTTTTTTAGGATTTGCTGCAAAGGTATAACTTTTTTTTCGAACGAGCGTTCAAATTTGTATTTTTTTTTTACATTTATCGAATTTTTCGTTATTTTTTTATTAAATCGTACAAATAATTATACTGTTCAGGGAAAATATCGAAGTTCATTGGTGCACCTGAGCGACCAGGATCCCAACCATCTTTGATATGCAGGAACATATGAGCTGTGGTCTCAATGGGCACATTACCGCGAATATCGCCATTGTGCATACTATTCTTGATAGCTTGTATCCACAAACTCAATTCGTATTCGTACAACCTACGCGCTTTCTTGTACAGTTCAGGGAATCGGCTATACGCCGTGTACATCACTGTAACCACATTCGAGGTATTGATATTCTTGTTCTCCACCTGATTGTAAAACTCCTGCAACTGATTCAGGTAATACAACATGGCATCTATCATATCTGGTATTCTACTCGTCTCTCTCACGCGCTCCAATGCGCGTTGTTTGGGCTTAATCAAGAACATATCCACCACCTCTTGAAACAACTCATCCTTGTCCTTGAAATAGTAATACAATGTCCCACGCCCCATATCCAGAGCGGCCTGCAAGTCTGTTATAGACACATTGGCATATCCCTCCACCATGTACAACTCCAATGCCTTAAGCAGGATTTTATCCCTACGATCTTCTACCATAATCCTAACTATCTTAATTCAAAATTCATAATTCATAATTCAAAATTACCCCTTTTTCGTCCGCAAAGGTATGCAAAATATTTTATATACACAACATTTTTTTATAAAAATCGAACATTTGTTCGAAAAAAACGCACTTTTTCTTCTTTTTTGAACGATCGTTCGAAAATAATACACTACCTTTGCCACCGTTTGGTATATATTTTGTATCAAATCCTTTAAAACCATTAAAACTTTTAAAACTCTTAAAACTATGCTTATCAAATCAGCAAATGTGCTAATCACTGGAGGAGCTTCTGGTATTGGCAAGATCATGGGGCGAATGGCGTTGGAGAAAGGGGCGAAGGCGTTGATTATCTGGGATGTGAATCAAGAGGCTTTGGAAACTACTATGGCTGAACTTTCCTCGCGCGGGCGTGTATATATCTATAAGGTGGACATCACCAACAGCGAGCTCGTTGCCCAAACCTACCAGCAAATCAAGCAAGAAGTGGGTGCTATCGACATCCTCATCAACTGCGCAGGCATCGTGCGTGGCAACAAGACTTTCGACCAACAGACCGTGCAGGACATCCGCCTCACTTTTGATGTAAACACCATTGCGCCTATGGTCATTGCGCAGCAAATCTTGCCAGATATGATTGCCCGCAACCGCGGTCATATCTGCAATATCGCTTCGGCAGGCGGTATGCTCAGCAATCCCAAGATGTCCGTCTATGGTGCCAGCAAGTGGGCTATGATTGGTTGGAGCGACTCCGTGCGTATCGAACTCCAGCAGATGAAGTCCAATGTGCGTTTCACCACCATCGCCCCCTACTATATCAATACGGGTATGTTCAACGGTGTGCACTCCAGTATCTTCCCTATTCTCAAACCCGAACCTACGGCAAAGAAGATCCTGCGGGCCATCGAGCGCAACAAGATTTTTGCGGGCATACCTTTCGGCTTCCATTTTATTCGTTTCTGGCAAGCCATACTGCCCTTCCGTGTCTTTGACTTCGTTTTTGGTACAGTTTTTGGTATCTACCATGCAATGGATAACTTCACTGGTCGTAAATAATTACCTATATTTCTGCTGTATTTTGCCCATCTCTTTCGAGACCAACACGGCAACGACACGGCAACGAGACGGCAACGACAGAAGACTTTACTAAGAGAAAATAATCAGATCATCCTCATTAACAAATTATGAAAGAATACATTTCCACTACTCATAGCAAACAGCGTACTTATTTCCGCTCGGGTGCTACCCTGCCCCTCTGCTTCCGCCGTCAGATGCTTCGCAAGCTCTCTGACGCCATGCACCAATACGAGAAACCACTCGCCGAAGCGCTGTGGACCGACCTCCACAAGTCTTACGAGGAGGCATACCTCACCGAACTCAGTATCGTCTATGGCGAGATACGCAATCACCTCAAGCATTTGCGTAAATGGGCGAAACCCGAGCGCAAATGTTCGCCTATTGCGATCATGCCTGCCAGCAGCCGCATTATCAAGGAGCCTTTGGGCAACACACTCATTATTGCGCCATGGAACTACCCCGTCCAACTGCTGCTCAATCCCCTCGTAGGCGCTATCTCCGCTGGCTGTACCGCCATGCTCAAACCTTCGCCCTATGTGCCTAATGTCTCTCGCGTACTCACCGAGATGATTCGCGCCACTTTCCCCGAGGAGTATATCGCTATTGTAGAAGGCAATCGTCAAGTCAATCAGATGCTTTTAGCAGAGCGATGGGATTTAATTTTCTTCACTGGTAGCCCTTCGCTGGGAAAAATGGTCATGGAAGCAGCCTCCAAGCACCTCACACCAGTCGTGCTGGAGTTAGGCGGCAAGAGCCCTTGTATCATCGACAAGACTGCCGACCTCAAGGTGGCAGCCAAACGCGTGGCGTGGGGCAAGGCACTCAACGCAGGACAAACCTGCATTGCGCCTGATTACCTGATGATTCACGAGGAGGTCAAGGACAAGTTCCTCAAACTACTGGTCAAAGAGTGGAAACACCTGCTCACCAAAGACCCACAAAAGGCAAAACACTTCGTGCGCATAGTCAGCGACAAAGCCTTGGAGCGTCTGATTAGCTACCTGCCCATATCCAATAGCGAAGCGTCCATTTACTACGGTGGCAAATACGACAAATCGGAGCGTTACCTCTCCCCTACCATTCTCACCGATGTCAGCCCCGACGCCCCTGTCATGCAAGAGGAGATCTTCGGTCCTATCTTCCCTGTGCTGACATTCAAGGAGATAGATGAGGTCATTACATTTGTCACGGATCGCGAGAAGCCGCTGGCACTCTACTATTTCGGTACGAATGGCGAGCATGTACTGCGCCACACATCTTCGGGCGGCGCGTGTGTAAACGATGTGATTATGCACATTGTGAACCACAAGGTGCCTTTTGGCGGTGTAGGTAATTCGGGTATGGGCAGTTACCACGGTAAGGATAGTTTCTTGGCATTCTCTCACCGCCGTTCGGTAGTCAACACGCCTACATGGGTGGACATGCCTTTCCGCTATATGCCCTACAAATTGTTTGCGTTGATTAAAAAGTTGGTATAACCCTATCCTTTACACTTTACACTTTACACCTTACACTTTACACCCTATACACTTACAACGCAAACACCTGCATTCCCACTTCGCAGTTGATACAGCGTTCGTGCTGACAATAGTGCTGATAAAGGTGTATCAAGGCTTGTGTATCGGCAGCAGAACGCACCGTTTGTCCCAACATCCGCCACTGACGAATCACCGTATTATTCTCGGCAGGTAAAAGCGCAATGAGCTCCATGGCTTGTTGCGCTTTTGCTATATCGTGGTGAGCAATAGCATACGCATAGCGATAAGGTAAGATGGTGTTTATCAATAGTATATCTATAGACGCTTGTCCAATGGCAGGTGCCATTGTTATGCGCTTGCTGTCTGCCTCCGAGAGTGGTTGCAGGTGCAAGAGAGAACGCAAGACTTCAATATCCGTCTGTTGCAATGACTCTGAGAACAAAAACTCCGACTGACACATCAGCTGAGCGAACTGTCTGATGCGTACTTCAGGTGCGTTTTGCGGACGAATACGCCCTTTTTTCCACAACGCTGATGCAATGGGAGTAAGTCCGAATTTCTGTTGCAGGAAACGGTATTCATGCCATAAGGCGCATTCTTCTTCTGTTTTCGCAGAGGTATCGGTCAATAGTCCCGATTGCCCTAATAGCATGGCTGTCACTTGGAAGACACTGCTGCGATGCTTTTGTATGCAAGACAACGGTGTTTGCAATGCTAAGGATTCAAAGGGCAGACTATTGGTATGAAACCCAAAATTGTGTGCCAATGTGATGTAAAAAGCTTGCGCCCAGTTTTGGTTGGTGATAGCCAGCAGTCGTTCTATGGACTCCGTTTTGCAACGCCATCGCTCCAATAGGAGTGTTCTTCGCCATCCTTCGGTCAGCATGGAAGGCATAGACAATAATTGATGACTGCATGGAATAGTAGCAAAAGCATCATCCATATGCTGTGCATGTACCAACATGGATGTCAGATAGTCTTTTTCTTGTGGATAGTGCAATACACATTGTGTGATTTGTTCGCCGCGAGAATTGTACACCACCTCATCATCTTGGCACACCACATGGAGTATCACGCTATCGTAGGCAGGATTGGTGTGATGGCGATGCTTACGCCAGTCGGATGCGCGCAGATGCATCTCTATGTTTCCCACCCACTCTTGTCCACCAATGCGCACATGTGCGTGACTGAAATCGGGTCCTGCATCGCGATTATGGTGTCCTACGGACAATATTTCTATTGCCTGCCCAAGGGTGGTCATTTGCGGCATTTCTGCCCACAATCGTTGTTGCCATATGTAGTGTAGAAGTATTTCGGGCATTATTAGTTACCGAATGACCTCATAATCGCCTCTAATCTCAAGAATGGCTCCAGTGCAAGAACTGCGATATCATTCGTCGGAACGAATTTTGTGGTTTATTGTTGATATAGGACTCCAGCAATTTCGCTCCCTCTCCTTGTGGAATAATGTCATAATCTGCAATGGCAGCAGGAATTAGGCACGAGAATCCTTCGCGCAGTTCCACTTGCTCGTGTGTGCTGCGTATGCGTATGGTACACCTACCCTGCATGCATGTAGAAATCACGAACGAATCATAACTCACCATATTTCGGTGCATAGGGTGTTGCAGCGATACGACACGCACGCTAAAATGCTCTGTATCAAGACAGGCATTTGCGGTGTCAATGGTATCCTTATAAGTGTTTCGATACTCTTTGTACACGGTATAATCCAACGCCTCCGTAGCCAGTTGGGTGTGCAGTTCGCGTGGTTGCCCATTGAGGTCCAGACGATGATAGTCGTAGATGCGATAGGTGAGGTCAGATGTCTGTTGCACTTCTGCCAGCAGCACCCCTTTGCCGATGGCATGTATGCGTCCAGCAGGGAGATAGAACACATCTCCTGCATGCACTTCATGTTTGGCGAGCGCATCAAGTATCGTTCCGTCCTCCACTTTCTGCGTGTATTGTTCAGGAGTGAGTTCTTCTTGAAATCCTGCATAGATAGATGCTCCTGGTTGCGCATCAATCACATACCACATCTCCGATTTGCCTCGTTGGTTATGCACACGCTTTGCCATTGCATTGTCGGGGTGTACTTGTATGCTGAGATTATCGTTGGTGTCAATGAGTTTGACTAAGATGGGTAACTGATTCGCATGTTGTTTAGCTACCGCTTTTCCTAACACGGCTTCTGGCATTTGGCTGATTACTTCAGTCAGTGTATAGCCAGCCCATGTGCCATTGGCGATAATAGAAGGTGCATTCTCCACCGCCGATACTTCCCAACTTTCGCCTATATGGTCTTGTGGCGGGAGTTGCTTCCATTGGGTGAGGCGATTACTACCCCATACTTTGGTATGCAGATTCGGTTCCAGCAGCATGGGATAGAGTTTGGTGCGTTGTGTTTCCACCACGCAGCCCATAGCCAACATCCGCACATCGGTGATGGCGTGTAGTTCGTATGCTTTGAGATGTTCTACAAGTACAAAATCCTCTTTCTGGCAGTGATGCAGCTTGCCGTCAATGGTAATATTGATTTCGCCGTCAAGCACAAAGAATAGGTCTTGTAGGTCAGGATGTATATGCTTTGCGCTGTGTTCTCCTGCTTTCAGTTCGATGACTGCCACCTGTGTAACACTGCATCCGCTCTCGTTGGCAGAGAGGAGTACTCGTTTGAGTCCCATCTCGTAGGATGTGGTAGCAGGTGATATGTCTTGCAATTGTCTTTTCATATTATGACTTATCCCTTATAGGTGATTAGCATGGGTGTGTTGTTATGAATTATGCTGCAAAGATACGATTTTTTTTTCAAATATAAAAAAAATAGGCATCAAAAAGAGTAAATTCCCAACAATATTGTTGAAAAACTCGGGGGGTACACCCTTAGTTTTGTAACAATATTGTTGAAATTTGGAGAATCTTCAAGGATGTAGTACCTTTGCAGTGCTTTTTAAAGAAGTCTAACTAAGTTAATGATTATTGCTATGATGCTATTGTCTATTGTCAATCGCCTGCGACATGCCAGTACTTTTTGGCTGATTCGGGTACTATGGGTTATGGAAACGCTTGCTTGCTTTGCATTGCTCATCTTAGACATCCTTATGGATGACCTCGCCTTATCCTATGCACTCATTCTCATTTTCGGGTTAGGCGTGATTTTGGTGACATATCTTGTTGTCACTATCGCTGGCGAATGGCATAGTATGCCACGGCGTATGCATTTGGATGTACTCAATACCATTATACTCATCCTTTTCTCTCTATCTGGATGCGTAGCATGCTACCTGGTACTATTTTTGCATTGGAGGGGTATTCTGCCTTATTTCGGAGTGATTATTATAGGTAGCACACTTCTCAGCGCGACCATCATTACTTCGCTATTCCAACGCCCTCCAATTCTGCCGATTCCAACGAAACGACGAGAGCGGTCGCACCATCATCAAATCCAGCAAAAGGTGATACACCATCCCTACTCTCGCCGCCCGATTTTGCGAGGAGGTATGGGGATAGAAAGAACCAGCTAATTTACCCGTTTATATCCACGGGAGATGCCGCGCACTCATTGTACAATATTTCCACAATACGCTCTGCGGTATGTCCGTCCCATAATGGGGGTATGTTTCCCAGTTGCCATTCGCCTGCAAATAGGGCATCAAGTGCAGGTTTCACGGCTTGTGGATTCGTGCCGATAAGGCGGTTAGTACCTATTGTGCATGTCTCTGGGCGTTCTGTATTATCGCGCAGGGTGATGCATGGTACTCCCATCACGGTCGTTTCTTCGGTAATGCCGCCCGAGTCGGTAACCACCACTTTGGCATGCTCTACCAAGTAGTTGAATTCCAAATAGCCCATAGGTGCTACGATATGCAGATTAGGGAATAGCTCTGCGAGTTGCTCTGCGTTGCCCCAAAGGTTGTAGAAGATTTTGGCAGTACGAGGGTGGATGGGGAAGATGATAGGCAAACCATGTACATGGGTGATGATTTGCTCCATGAGTGCTTTGAGGTGTTGCTCCTCGTCCACATTAGCAGGACGATGCATAGTCATTACCACATAGTTTTTCTCCTGCAATCCCAACTCGTCATAGACAGCAGGACGGCGGAAGGATTGACGATTAGCCAACAATGTATCAATCATCACATTACCTACCCACCACACCTGTTGTGGGGTCTTGACAGCCGCATATTGTTCCTCGGGCAAAGCTGTTGTAGTGTGGCTGATATGGTAGTATTGCGATTGTTTATTATTCTCATAGTCAGCTAATTGCGCGCCAAAAAGAATAAGGTTCTTATTTGCCACTTCGCTGGTGGTAAACATATAGTCGGCAAGGGAGTCGGTGACCATGCGGTTGATTTCTTCGGGCATGGTAAGGTCCCAACTGCGGATACCTGCCTCAACATGGCAGACCTTCGTATTGAGTTTCTTGGCTACGATGGAGCATGCCATAGTGCTGGTGACATCACCCACAACGAGTACCAAGTCGGTAGGGTTAGCCATGAGGTCCTTCTCAAAGGCCACCATGATGTTAGCAGTCTGTTCGGCTTGTGTACCGCCACCGCAACCGAGGTTCACATCTGGCATGGGTATGCCGAGTTCCTCGAAGAAGGTATCGGACATATTCTTGTCGTAGTGCTGACCAGTATGCACAAGGCGGTAGTGAATGTCTTTGCCTTCGTTGTGTGCCTGTTGTATGGCTTTGATGAGTGGCGCAATCTTCATGAAGTTTGGTCGCGCTCCTGCGATAAGGGTGATTAACATATATTCGTAGTTTTTTATTTTAGTTTCAAATGGAAAGTGTATAGTTTCAAGGCAGGGGGATGACACCGCATATCCATGACTTGATTCTGCCTAAACCTTCAGTTAAAATGTAACTGTCTGCAGGGTATTTTTTTGCCATTCTTTATCAAAGAACATTACATAGTATATAGGTAAATAAGCAACTCCATTCTCTACCTTTACATTTCTCTCATTAGAGAATACAATCGCATTATGTATGCCATAATCTTTATTACTCAATAGTCCATTGAGCGCACTATGAATAGTATAATCTCTACCCGATTTTACTTCTATCGGCAATACAGAAGTATGTTGATAGTCATCAATGATGAAATCCACCTCACCTTTTTGACGATTATCATAATAAAACAATGGATAGCCATGTGTTGATAATTCTTGTGCAACAACACTTTCATACACTGCCCCAAGATTAACGCTTCGTTCATTTTGCAGTATAGGCTGAATATTGGTATCATATAACTTAGCAGTCAATAATCCAACATCATTTAGGTACAGCTTCAACAGATTTTTTTGTAGCGATTCTGACAAAGGAAATTTGGGATTAGCAATAGCATTCACTCCAAGTGCTATGGCAGAAGATAATAGATATTCAAACTCATCTACATAACGAGCATATCGGTCTCCTTTCTGTCCCTGTATATCTTTGACTACAACACGTTTTTTCTTATTTTCCATTTGCGATACAATCATCGAATAGATGCGATGTATCAACAACTTTCTACTTGCCTTCTCCTCATACTGAGAAGCATCTGCTTCGTACATCGCGGCAATGGCATTTTGCAATGTGCGTACATTCATTATATTATGGGTTGCCAAATACTCATTTACAACATCAGGCAGTCCACCTACTAATAGATAGCGACGGAATAAATCCAACAATTTATTGTGTTGTTTCTCCGATAAAGATTGCTGTTTATTGAAATGATCATACACATCAGCAATTGCAATTTTTCCATAATTATTTGCCCAAAGAAATTCTTCAAAATCCAGTGGGTACATCTTCTTAAATATCACACTACCCACTGGTATGGATGTCGTATGACGCAATGCCATTCCCAATGCACTGCCACTCGCTATAAAATGAAATTTCTTATCTTCTCGCAGGAACTTTAAAAGGGTAAAGTACTGAGGATAGCATTGTATCTCATCAATAAAAATGAGCGTATTATTATATTGCCCAAGTTTTTCGCCAGCTACAGAACTTAAGCGCAAATAAAACTCATCTATATTATGTACATGCATGAACAATTGTTCACTCTCATTATCAGTCACAAAGTTTATCTCTACATAATTGTCAAACAATCGCTTTCCTGCTTCGCGTATCGCATATGACTTACCGACTTGGCGAGCACCTTCTATCAGTAGAATTTTATCCGAATTAGAAGTTAAATGCGTTTCTATGTATGTAGTAATCTTGCGCTTCAACATAGTAAATTACACTTTTCAATAGATTTTTCATGCAATTAATTACACTTTTCAATATAATTCACATCCATTTTATTACACTTTTCAATATAATTTTGCTGCAAAGGTAAAGAATTTTTCTCTCATACGCAAATTTTATGGATAAAAAAATAATATATTTACCATTTTACGCATTTTTTATGGAATTTATATACCAGTTGACACTATGTATTGTTTTCCTTGTCGCGCCAGGAAGTTCTTATCTCCCTTCGGTCGAACGATCGGCTTTGCCGTACGATTCGAGCGTTCGGGGTCCCCGCAAATTTGCAATTTGTGGGGAGAGCGGAGGCATAGAGCGCTTCCAACTCGCCAAGCGAGTTCTGTGCGCTTCAATTGCCGAACGCGAGCGCGAAAGTTGTTTAAGTTGTTTTTTTTAATAAATAATTCTTGTTGTTTTTAGTTTTAGTGTCAACATGTATAGAGTTCTCTTTTTTATTCTAATCCTATGATTATGTTTGCTAACAAAAATACGCTTCGTTACACTCGCTATAAAAATATCAAAAAATCTTGTTTTATACTTTCTTGATGTTATGTTTCTATGTTCATTCTCTTGTTTTTGCTCACCAATGCAGCGTCGCTGCATTGGTGAGCAAAAACAAATACACTCTCGAATTGACATGAATTGACGCCCTAATCGTCAATAATTGTCTTTATATATAATCGTGCCCATACCCAATACCCAATCAGCAAAAATATAATTACAATGATATTTATCGCCGTTTTTGGCGGTTAAATATAACTACAATTATATTTCTGCCGAGCTATCATTTGTTGTTGTATGATTAACGAAGGTTACTTGCTTAAGTATTCCTGTATTTTTTTATCCAAGACCTCTAATATCTCCTTTTGTACACTCTTGCAACGCTCTAAGCCTGCGATTCCCCCTCCTCGTTCAACAAAGAATGAACCTCTATACATGTCAAGATACTGCATAATTTGTTGCACATCGCGCGAATAAAACATTTTCCCTGCATCTACTAATGATTGATCTACAGTCAGCAAGTTAGCACCCGCAAAGAACGATACGGATGGCACCCCTAAGCATGCTGCTTCTCGCGCCATAGTACCAGCACCAGTGAGGATAGCATCCGCATAATAGCATGCATCCAAACCATTGACCGCCTCGGTTGGGATATAAATGTTTTTAATGCCCTTAGCATAATCACGATCGGATTCGTAACGAGGCAGAAACAGGATATTGTATCCTTTCGAATCCAATTCTTTTAGGAGTTCGGGTACAATGGATTGACGACCTTCCACATAACTGGCTTTGATATTCTCAGGACGCACAACCACATAATGCTCAAAAGGCAGTTTTTTCAAGAAAGTAGAATCTGGTGTATAATCTGCTAAATAAAAATCTTCTTTATAGCCGTTATATTGATATAGATTTTTATTGAAAAATTGTTTATTCAATTGCTTTGTATCAATCACTTTAGGCCAAAATGCAAGGTCAGTAAAGGGTGCATACATCCAATTAGGCGAGGTTTCATTGTCATCAAATGTTACCGCCATTTTCCGGCGCCACCAAGCTACAGGAGAAGAAGAATCTCCTCCAACTGATATTTTTATATCAAATTTGGTAACAACCTTATGTAATATTATTATTCGCTTGAATAGCCCCACTAACTTCTTCAGTTTATTACCTCCCTGATGTTGTCCTACTTCTATATAAGGCTTACCTATGCGCTTTTCGAAAAGCCCTTTGGTTTCTGCAAAATCACGCACAGTAAATACCATGTCAAATTCCTTTTCATACTTCCGAATAATTGGAAGTAAGAAATTCACATGTGGTACATTGGTCAAATCAAACCAGATTGTAGATTTCTTCTTCATTTATCGTTTCTTCAATAGTTTAACTCCTAACTTGCCTATCCAATAAAGCAACGGCTTGCGAACACATAAATATCGTCCATGTTCCACTTGTTCGCCACCAAAGCGTGCCTTAAAGTCGCGTACGCCGTATGCTTCCTCGGGCTTGCCAGCACCCATCATATCAAAGATTTGACAACCATTTTCTGCTGCATAGCGTATGCCGAGGTAGGTGGCATACGATGATGGGAAGATATGTTCGTACACACCATCCACACCACATACAAACCACTCATATACAGCTTTATTGGGTAATACCACACATACGGTACCACCGATAATTTTACCTTGATATTCGGTCAAGATAAATCGCCCATTTTCGGTATGATACAATTGCTCAAAGAAGTGCCACGAGAACAGCGGCGTCTTCACTTTTGTTGTATATAAGTCTTTAAGTATGGCGTAATAGTCACATACTTGTTCAATAGTCGGATTCAATACAGGCGTTACCCCATCACGGATGGTGGTGCGAATATCGCGCTTACGGCTCTTACCGAGGTTCTTATCTACTACCTCCACCGAACTGGTATCTACATGGAAATTCAAATGCGCTTGATAAGTAAAGCCATTGGCTTCAAACACAGTTCTCCATTTCGAGTAGTCATGGAAGTTCCGTGTTTCTATGTATATTGGCTTTTTTAGGCGAGAGGCTTGATTATCAGCTTTGCTGTCCTCCGTGCCTTTACACTTTAAACTTTCAACTTTACACTCCTTCACCGCCTTCAGCAGTGCTGCCACCTCAGCATCCGATGCATCCTCAGCCAATAATGGTCCACCAATGATAATCGCACGGCGTGTGAAGAACTGTTTCATTGCGCTCTTTTCTTTCGTGACATAGCCGACGCATACTGCTTTTAAGCGAGAGGTCTGTTTATCAGCTCTGCTGTTTCCCGTGCCTTTAACCTCTAACCTTTCGCCTTTAACCTCATCATCCTCTATGCCGAAGGCAAAGGGTGTCATTTCATTATGCACGGACGCATAGAATCGGTATGCCTCTGGCGTTTGGAACCATGTGGCGTAGGGGGAGCGTTCCACGAGGGATTGCCACTGCTGTGGGTCGATGTCGGAGTATGTTAGTATATTAATCATCTTTTGAGTGTTATATTTTTCTCTAACAAAAATACGCTTCGTTACACTCGCTACAAAAATATTAAAAAATCTCGTTTCATACTTTCTTTTGCTCATAAAGAGCAACTCGCTGCTGGATGAGCAAAACAAAGCTATATTCTTGTTGTTATTTCTTAATTCACTCTACTATCTCCCAATGACCACCTTTGTCAGGACCTATTCGGCGAAGGATTCCTTCTGTTTGCAATTTTGCAATTATTTTTGCGATTGCACGCCGAGAAATCCCGATACTATCGGCCATCTCCTGTGTAGATATCGTTGTATTAACAGCAATTAGTTCAAGTATTTTCTGTGAACTTTTCTGTGAACTTTTCTGTGAACTTTTCTGTGAACTTTTCTGTGAACTTTTCTCTACAATTCCTATAGTACTCGCTATTGACAGATTATCAGCAGATGTATTGGACAGAGAACTCATTTTTATGGTAAACTCCATCCTCTCTGGCGCAAAGGATTGTTTGTAAGTAGGCACCATACCTGTAACATCGCTCCACACCGCAATAACACTTGGCACACCACTACCTGCTCGTTCGCCGACACCAATAAGACCAAACATTTTCATCAATGTAGTATTGCGTGGATCAGAGATGCCACCTTCCAATGCCGTCTTCAAACTGATACGCATATCACCAGGATTAGCAAAAGACATTTTATCCAATCCTTTAATCACAACAGTGCCTTGACGACCATAATAGTCAGCATGCACAAGCGTGTTAAGCAATGCTTCGCGTACTGCTTCGTGCAATTTAGTGTCATCCACACGAGTCATACCATCTAAACGGAAAGGAACTGGTAAGTCACTTGTCAAACGATTAATGATGCGATAATAAAAGTCAAATAGATTTCCGCTCCAATCCCCAGAAGAAGAAGTGACACGATGTGTCCAACGCATCGTTGAGTCTAAGCGCTCTTGATAATCCAAGAAATACCCGGAAAATTCACGAACAATCTCATATTCATACCCAAACATCAGCAAACCTGCAACAGTAGGATGAATCTTATTATCTTCAGGAGAAAGCCCCATAGCACCAATGCGGCGTAGGAATAATTCATCCTCCAATTTTGACCAAACATGGTTAGCATGCTTAGCATTGAATCGCATACGATAGTCTTTTATTGTATCGGTGCAGAAAACGGAATAATCCATTTCCGTTAAAACCTTAGTATCTACACTGACAGGTGATGCATCGCGGAAAAATGCGGACACTTGTTCACGTGTGCAATGAAAATCACCCTCGTTATTTCTTCGATATGTACCACGAATAGGATCTGTACCCACATACACAGGACGCATCTCTCTTTCCGCACGAGGGACTTCAATCACCACAATCTGCTTATCCTCGACAGTCCTCTGCGACACCATTTTATCCGTCAGGATATTAAGACTTATCTTCTGCGGATTATTGATTGTATTCCAAAAGTCACGAATAAGTTCATCGGGATTATTAACACCTACTATGTGCAACTGATGATTTTTATCTTCCTCTACGCCTAATACAATCAAACCACCATCCGAATTGGCAAACGATGAATAAGTCTCCCAGATGCTATGTGGAAGACCATTAGTCGCTTTTTTTACCTCTAAACAATTATCTTCTCTGTACTCAGATAATTTACTGATATCAAAGGTTGATTTTGTCATTTTTTAGGCATTATCATATTCACGCTGCAAAGGTACAAAAAAGTTTTGAGTTATGCAATTTTTTATCATTTTATTTTTTCTTATACAAAAATATCAATCATCGATCATCTTGCTAAAGTTCCATTAAGCCTACCACAGGTATATCCATCCTATTACAGCCAAAGGCTGTGTTTTGCTCAAGACGCGTAGCTGATTGGGGAGTTGTGCTGGCACAACGAAGCAAAAGCTAATGTCCATAGGACTGATAGACTCCGAAGGACTATAAAAAGTTCGAAGAACATTATAAGCCTTTGGTGGCGATTGGCTGCAAAGCAGGCAAAGAGTGATGGGATGATTGTCCGAATCCATGCTTTCATGAGTGAGGGCAAATCAGTTCAGCACTCGTATGATAAACTATAGTTTAGCATAGCCACCAAATTCTCGTTAAAATATTTTTGTATATTTTTGTAACAAGCGAAGCGCAGCATATTTTTGACTAAAAAAGTATCTATTTTGCAAAAACATTTTGTCATATCCAAAAAATATCGTACCTTTGCAGAAAAATAACACTATAATATCTAAAATTGCACAATATGGGAGATATTGAATACAATAGTAGTAATTTGCTATACCAGTTTGACACAGAAACAACCGAGGATATCATGCGCCTATTGGCGCAGCAGCTCAAGACCCGTCGTCTGGAGCGCGGACTATCGCGCGAGGCGCTGTCGATGATGAGTGGCGTGCCCGTGTCAACAATCACCAAGTTCGAACAGCAAGCCACTCTCTCGCTTCGTCAGTATGTGGCGATATGCCAAGCCTTGGGCTATAAGGAGCCTGTCAAACAACTGATGGCGCAGCCTATATACCATACGATGGAAGAATTAGAAACCATACGCAACAACCAAGATCGTAAGCATGGACGCAATACTTTCCGTAAATAAGTTGCTGGTCTTTTACCGCCAGCAATGGGTAGGCACCCTCGGTCGCACACCTGACAACACGCGTTGTACCTTCCAGTATGCACCAGAATGGCTCCAAAGAGGTTTCTCCATCTCCCCCTTGGAGTTGCCCCTTCGTGCGGAGCTATTCATTGCTCAACCTACGCCGTTCTACGGCAATTTTGGTATCTTTGAGGATAGTCTGCCCGATGGGTATGGTAGGTATCTGCTCAATCGTCTATTGCAGCGACATGGTGTAGATGAACTATCGTTGTCGTCCCTTCAGCGTTTGGCAATAGTAGGATCAAGTGGTATGGGCGCATTGCGGTATGAACCAGAGATGATAGAGGCCGAAAAGCATTTGTTACCCGAGCTCAACATCCTGCAACAGATGGCCCTGGATGTGCTATCAGAGAAGACCACAGAGGGGGTGGACACATTGTACTACAATAGTGGCAATAGTGGCGGTTGTCGTCCGAAATGTCTCTATCGTGATGACGAGGGGCAATGGCTCGTGAAGTTCCGCCACACCTACGACCCAATAGACATGGGAGAGCAAGAATATCGATACAACCAGTTGGCTGAAGCCTGCGGCATCATTGTCCCTCCATATAAATTGCTGAGTGGTAGGTATTTTGCCAGCAAGCGTTTTGATATCGATGCAACTGGTCAAATGTTGCATGTGGCGACTGCCGCGGCATTGTTGAGCGAGAATATCCATCCGCCTAAGACGGATTATAAGGTATTGTTGGCTTTGACGGGCTACATCACGCAGAGTCCAAAGGAAGTGGAGCAGATGTTTAGACGAATGGTGTTTAATGTATTGATTGGCAACAAGGATGATCATGCCAAGAACTTCTCGTTTATCCATCTGAAGGATGGGTGGCATCTTGCTCCAGCATACGACCTAACTCGTTGTGTGCAGGGGTACAATGGCGAGCACGCAACTTCTGTGATGGGGAATGGCACTCCCACGGAGTCTGATATGCTCAAAGCAGCCGAGAGTATCCGTATCTCTCATGCAAAGGCTATAGAGATTATCCACGAGATGAAAGATTGCATTTCTTCCATGGATTAGCGTTAGGGATATTCTATAGGCACCGCAGGTACTATAGGCTTTTGCAAAACATAGAAGGATTTTTGGCACTAACCATCAGTCGAAGGGTGATGGTAGATAAGAGGTTAAGACAGGGCCGCAATGTCACACATTAGCGGCTATGGATTAGCCTATTATCTGTAATGCTTCGCATAGCGGAGCATTAGTGCCAAATAACCCTCGTGATTTTTAAATATTTTTGTAGCAAGCGAAGCGCAGCGTATTTTTGACTAAAAAAAATAATTGTCTATAATTGTCTATTGAGTTGTCTAAGTTGTCTTATCGAAACATCCCTCTCGGTTCAGTGGAAATCCGTGAAGTTCGGTGATCAAAACATAACCACGGAAAGATGTTTCTTCGTGGGAGATTAGACTCCTGCAAGCACATTCTTGTAGATGCTCTCCAGTCGCTTTGCGACTTGTTCGTTGCTCAGCCCCATCGCTATAATCCGCTCGCGGCCGTTGGTCTTTCCTTCAAATTGTATCGCCTTTAACAATGCCTCCGCTATATCCTTCGGCTCGCGCGTAGGTACCACAAAACAGCCCTCTATCCCACTCAATCGCTCAGCCACATCGCCCACATCTACACTCACGATAGGACATCCGCATGCCATGGCTTCTTTCACCACCTGCGGACTACCCTCTGTCTTGCTGGTCATCAATAGGCAGTTCGCTGCGCACATCCATCGAGTTACTTCTGCACGAGTAAAACCTCTTAGTTCCTGAAAAATCAATGGCTGCTTAGCCATATCTTCTGTAGCGCGCAAGGAAGTTGATTTGAGCGCAATATTGTTGATATTGTCTTCTAACACTACCACCGCTTGCTTGGCCAATGGAGCATCTTTCACCGCATTATCGAAAGCACCAGCGAAGAGAATCACTTTCACATCTTCTGCTATTCCCAATGCCGTACGCGCTTCGCTGCGCGAAAGCAACTGATCCTCGGTTAGGTTCACCCCGCATGGGAGGAGGGTGTTTTTGGGTGTAAAGGCTTCAGTTGGTGTAGAGTGTAAGGTGTAAGGTGTAAAGGCTTGTATATCGGCTTCGCCGTTTTCCGTGCCTTTAACCTTTAACCTTTCGCCTTTAACCTCATCCCCCTTGCCTTTAGCCTTATCACCTAATAGCCTCATCGCCTCGTCGCCTAAGGCCAAACTCACATTCCTCTTCGACACGAAGATATTGTGCGCCGAGAGGCGCATCGCTATTTTGGAGAAACGCAGGATAGATGGTACATTGATGTCGCTGCCGTGGTAGGTGGTAACTACGGGCACGCGGCGTTGGAAGTTTGCGAGCAGTCCGCTCAGACCATAGTGAGCATGGATGAGGTTAGGTTTCTCCGCGCGAATCATGCGTCTGAGCACAGGCAACTCACGCAGGTATCCGATGATTCCTTTGCCGGTGATGCCATAGCGCAGCACCTCCATGCCGCACGCTTGAAGGACAGCCATCTGCTCTTCAATGAAGGGCGCGAAGTGCCCGTTTTTATCGGATGCTACGATGAGGATTTTCATATATTTGAGGCGATGAGGCGAAACCGCTACCGCTCAGGCGATAAGGCGATGAGGCCAGTTAATATTCTATTTTTGGCGATTAGACAATGGATTCTTTCTAAGGTAGCACATAGATTGAATCATCTTACAGATACTTTCTACTTGTTCTTCCAACTTACAAAAGTTTTCGTTATCTATATATTTTAAATCATGTGCTATATCTGCTTGAGCATATACTTCCATCAAAGAACCATAAGCCATATTTAGGAAGTGCGCTTGATCTTTATCAGACATGCGCCCCATGCCTTCGGCTATATTAGAAGGAACTGACACCACAGCACGACGCATTTGATTGCATAGTGCAAATTTTTCCGTATCAGGAAACAATTCTAACATTTTATATACAAAAATTACTAATTCCTTTGATTTTTGATATACTATTAAGTCTTTTAATCTGTTCATACTTTTTAGGCGATTAGGCGAATCGCTTTCGCTTAGGCGATGGGGCGATAAGGCCTGATTATTATTCTATTTGGGCTATATGATAACAAAGCGATAAAGAGATAAGGTTCTACCTTGCCTGCCAATACCCATTTTTGTCACCACCTACTCTATAAACTAGATTATTAGATTTTAAAACTTGTAATACACGCTTTATAGTCGAATAAGAAGTTCCTAGCTTTTGGGCAATATAACCTGTAGTAACCTGGTCACTTTCATGGTCATGCCTCTTAATAAACAAATATACATCTAACTGATTCTGTTTTAGTTTCAATAATTTTACTTGGTCATCTTCTTGGTCAATTACTTGACCACTCAAGGATTCCAATAGAGGTCGTTGAATTTGCACTAAAGCTCCGTTCCAAAAGTTACTAAATTCTGGTTTTGGCAAACCAGCAGAGGCAAAATCCTTACATACCTTACTGATGCCACGTCCCCAAGATTCTATAAATCCAACTTTATAAAACACATTAGCGATGAGTTTATTGCGGGGTTTAGAGATATGTTCTACATTCGCATTTTCAGCATCGAAACCAATAGGCAATTCTCCTTCATTCCACAACCAAATGCGATCATTATATACTTTCATTTGCGTATCAGCCCCAAGATAATCTCTATGTACAATCGCATTATACACCAACTCACGCAATGCCATTTCGGGTATCTCTAATTGCTCAACCCTATGCATGCCCTCATAGCTGATATTCGCCGTTAGATAATCTGTTCGCAATTTCCAAATAACTTTATCAGCCATTTGCAAAATATTTCCATCAATCTCATCTTGGCGAACTAAATCTGTATCATCAGCCATAAATCTTCCTATTCGGAAACGGGCATTAATAAAACATTTTTGAGGATTCTTGCCAAATATCAATATAGCAGCATTCTTTGGGGTATTATTATCAGTTAACAGATTAAGATTGGATAAAACCGTTGTTATTGAATCTGACATAGCCTCAGAAGGCATACGTCCAGCACGAATAGAATAGCGTAGAAAATATTCTACTGCTTGTGGATCAATATCATCCAACGAAGAACCTTCACAGACTAAATCATCCCATTGCTTTCCTGTTTTGCTAATTAAGAAACTTTGTAAATCAGCTCCACCCAATTCTTGAGTCGTTGAACCAGAACGAAAATAATATTTACCCTTGTAACTAACAGCTATCTCTGAATGGGGAATCTGTATTTCGATATATTGTTTCTCACCATCTTCTAGCAAATGTATAGCAGGCATAATCTTGAGAGACAAATAAATCTTATTTGGTAGATTTTCCAATAGTTCTCTAGCATTATTCAATCCACAAACAGCTCCACTATCTGCCACACCAATATACAAAGAACCACCTTGTGCATTAGCAAAGGCACAAAGTTCCTTTATAAACTCATCACGCCACGACTGTTTGTATTCTACAAATTGATTCTCCATTTACTTTCTTTTTCCTTTCATTATCTTAGCCTCTAACCTTTAGCCTAATAACCTAATCGCCTAATCGCCTCACTAAATCATTCCTCGTCCCGCCAACTTAAACCAGTTCCATGCGATGGCGGCGATAAACATCAGCGCGCACCAATAAGGGAAATACTTCTTAATCCACCAAACCTCATTCATTTTGCTGATACCATACGCAGCAAACATCAGCGTGAAAGGCACTATCGGCAAGTGGAATCGCTCCGACTGCGCAAAAGAACTAAACACCAACACCACCAAATATCCACATAATATAGCCAATGGCAACACATATTTCCGCCAATCACTACTAAAGAGCAGTATAAACAATGCCGCAATCGTAAAACCTGACAAAATATTCTTCACAAAGTTTCCGCCATGAATCATTTTTTGGTTTTCCTGTCCTGGCACCTCATTTATAGTAGGGAATGGGATCGTAAAAATCATCGGTGCAAATACTGCTGCACCCGCATATTTAGCAAATCTCTGTGTCATTCCCTGTCCCACATCTCGTTCTGCGCGCCATTCCATATTAGATTGTTGATTAGAACCACGAGTCTGCCACATTTGTTGAATATCCTGTCCGATACTTGTACTTGTTGTCAATACCACACCTGCAAATACTAATGCCAATGTCAACAATAATGCTCGCCGTCCCCAACTTACGATGCGCTCACTACTTAGTAGCAACGCGCAAAAGAATGCCATCACCATCACTGCTGCCAATGCCGTTCGAATTGTAAACATCACAGCGGGTATAAGCATCAACATAGCAGTTGGCACAAATGCCAATTTGCCTTTTCGCAAAAGAATATCTGCTCGCTCTGCGAAGAGAATGCATAGGAATACCATCTCTACTTCCTTCAATTGGAAAGAGCAATAATAAATTAAGTTAGGCATAAGCATACACATGATTGCCGTCATTCTTCCTACTTGTTCGCCAAAATTGCGCGATGCCAATTTGTACATAAGCACTGCTGTCCATGCACCCAAAATAGCTTTTATCAATCGTGCCACCACTATACTACCACCGAATATCCAATATATAAATGTTAGATAAATAGGATATCCCATATCGGAAAATTGTGTTCCTCCTGAATATGATTGAATATTACTATATATATTCCAATCACCATTGCGCATCATGTCTGCCGCATATTGTGCCACTTCGTTGTAATACAACTCATCAGCAGCATCAATAGAAAATTCTGAACCTGTCCAATGTTGATATAATACATAAGAAACTACAACCCATACTGCACGCAAAAAAAACGACATCCAAAAAAGTTTTTGTGTAAAATGCACAGGTTTAAGATACAACCAACCTTTAGATAAACGATTGGCAAAATAGAAAAATCCTAATACTTCTATCACCCCAAAGAACCACCATTGCCAATGGAGCATTTGAGATGCAAACAAGATATTGCAACAACATATTGCTGCCACATACGTCAGCATCGCCCAACTCGTCACATGCTTGGGGATAAAAGGTTGTATTTTTTCGTTTTGTATTGAATATGTCATCATGCCCTTTATAACTTTCGTTTTAGCAATCTCTTCAACTGCACCAACTTATCCGTCAATTTCGTTCCTAACACTTTCTGCGTAATAAACTGCTTCAATTTCTGCCATGCTGAACGCTCTACCCAACTGCCTGCAAAGTGATGGATACAATAAGTATTCTTCGTCAATTTCAGTACGCGCGTGCTGGTTAACGGACAGAAATAATCCACGGGAAACACATGCAAATCGTCCTTATATACCCCATACTTGCCATCTATCACGAAACCTCCTTTCACCATGATATCCGCAATAGTTATGGTATTAGGTGTCATATCCAACGAACCATCTTCCATTCGGAAATGGCGATTCTCATCATAATATGCCAATTGCTCGGTCACCCATATTCCATGTGGTGCGCTGGCCATTAGACCAGTGACAGGTGCATTAGCCATGCTCGCCTCATAGCCCGTAAATGCTGGTAGATGCATAAGGTCGTCTAATGGACGCAATATTTCCACATCCGTATCCATATATACACCACCCTCACGCTCTAATGCCCATAGGCGGATGTAGTCGGTCACGAAGGCGAACTTACGCGCCTCATATGCTTCTTTCACATAAGGAACACTATCTACATCAAAGGTATCTTCGTTCCACAAACGAAGTTCGTATTCTGGGAGATATTTCTTCCAACTTTCGATACATTTCAGGGCTAGTTCTGGCATTGGCTTGCCGCCAAACCAGCAGTAATGGATTATCTTGGGTATCATCTTCTCCTTTTTATTAAATTTATTAATAGACTTAACATATATGATAATACAACAGTGACTATCAAAATCACCAATATATTTATCGTCTTACTTGAAGTAACAAAAAGTAAAGATAATGGTCCTAATATCAAAAAATGATGAATTAAATAAACCTCATAAGATATATTATTCACAAATTGCAAACATTTTGGCAATTTGACCTCTACTGTAGTTAAGATAGCATATAACGAAGTAAATACAAATATCGCTAACACACAATGTAGCCACACACTATAATGTGCCCACGCAGAATCTGTAAGGTGTTGTAATTGAAAAAATACCATCATTATCGCTAAGCCAAGCCCGCTAATAATGGTTGTTGCTGTATTCACAATTTTCGTATCATAACAACCTAAGCACATACCTATACAATACAATACAACCCATGCAGCCATACTATACAATTTCTGCACAAACACAAACTCAACCACACTTGCAATTACAAGTAATGATACAAATAAATATGGCTTATTTTTCAATAGATATTTTGCGATAGGAGTGACTAAATAACATATCATGATCACTGTCAGGAACCACATGTGATTAAAACCTTCTATTGGCGTTGCAAAAGCCTGCATATTAAAGGCATAAGGTATCAACTGTCGCCATGATAGAGATTCTACACCAAAAATCTTATAGATACCCGCAAAAAGCAGCACAACTATAATAAATGGAATATAAATCTTCACAATGCGTTTTTTATAGAAATCAATCACAGAGGATATTTCTACTTTTCCATACAAAAATCCAGATATTAAGAAGAATAATTGTACACCCACATTCAAAATAAACGCAATCTGCTGATCATATCCTTGGGTGATATGGCAAGACACTATCAAAATCATCGCCATGACTCTGATAATTGATATTGCATTACTTTGTGATGTACTTAATGCTTTCATCGGTTCGCTAAATATTCTATAATTCTCTCACACGCCAATCCATCCCCATACGGATTCACCGCTTCGCTCATGCGGCGATAGCAATCTGCATCATCAAGGAGCATACTTACGCATTGCTCTATCTTCTCGCGATTGGTACCCACAAGCAATACCGTACCTGCTTCTACAGCTTCTGGACGCTCAGTAGTATCGCGCATTACGAGGACTGGTTTGCCTAAACCTGGTGCTTCCTCTTGTACTCCACCCGAGTCGGTTAGGATCAAAGTAGATTGTTGCATCATATACACAAATGGCAAGTAGTCCAATGGCTCAATCAGGAACACATTATCCGTTTTCTCACCCAAAATCTCCAACACAGGTTTGCGCACATTTGGATTTAAGTGCATAGGATATACAAAATCTACATCCTTATATTGCTCCGCCAAGTGCTTGATAGCTTGGCATATATTTAGGAATCCTTCGCCGAAATTCTCACGGCGGTGACCCGTAATCAAAACCACACGACGATTATTGCCATCCAAGCGCTGCACATCATAGCCCATTTGGTCAATTTTAGTTACTACCTCATTAGCCAGTGCCTTATCCTCTGCCAATCGCTTTACCACCATCTGCAAGGCATCGATTACGGTATTGCCTGTAACGATGATTTGTTTCTCATCCACATTTTCCTTCAAAAGGTTCTCTTTCGCCAATGCTGTGGGCGAGAAGTGGTGGGTCGTGATACGACCTGTGATAAGTCGGTTCATTTCCTCAGGCCATGGGCTATAGATATTTCCTGTGCGGAGACCTGCTTCCACATGTCCTACAGGTATCTGCTGATAGAACGCAGCCAAAGCTGCTGCCATGGAAGTAGTGGTATCGCCATGTACGAGGACCATATCGGGTTGCACCTCTTTGAGTACATCGCGCATACCGAGTATGATACGTGCGGTGATATCGTAGAGATCCTGATTCGGCTTCATGATATTCAGATCAAAATCTGGCGTGATATTAAATAACCTTAACACCTGATCCAACATCTCACGATGTTGACCTGTCACACATACCACAGTCTGAAACTCATCAGGCATCTCCTGCAGTTTCTTCACCAGCGGCGCCATCTTTATCGCCTCTGGGCGAGTGCCAAATACAAGTAATATTTTCTTCATTTTATTCATAATCCTTACCTTTCGTCTCTAACCTTTCGCCTTATAGCCTTCATAACATGTTGTTTCACAATGCTCCCCACTTGCATCACCCGTCGTTTCAACTTCAGCAACCAGATTGGTGTCTTATACATTCGCTTTACGCTGCTTGGTTGCTGACTCCAATCGACTTTCGCCAATTCAATTGCCGCCTGATTATGATACTCATCGCTGAGCCAGTACTCTAACAGACCGTTTACTCTTAATTTATCTATCAGTAGTTTCCAATCGGAGGTTTCTACCCTCTTCCCTTTAGGGAGGAGTTGGAGGTAGGCATCCAAACGAAACAACATATGATGTTCAGGGGCATGCAAGTTCCTTGTTGCTCTTAATGTAGCAGGTACATCGTTGTTGTACCATGTCAATGGCTCATTCAAGAACGCCACAGGATAGCGCAACGCAATCTTTGCCCACAACAGAAAATCTTCACCTAACTTAATCCCCAGTGGGAATCCACCCATCTCTTCATATACATGGCGAGGGGTCATAGCAGCACCGGTCCATACGGGCATAGCATCACTCTCATAATAAGCCTTCGGATAGTTGATATAGCCCGTAGGTATATGGAGTGCCACATGCGTCTTGCCAGGTTTGTAGTATATATAGTTGCAGGCGTATAATCCCGCATCAGGGTAGCCATTAATCAACTGCGCCATGCGCTCGAGGTAGGTGGGTTCCCACCAGTCGTCGGCATCGAGGAAGGCGATATACTCGGCGTGCGCCTGCGCTACTCCCGCGTTGCGCGCAGCGCTAACGCCGGCGTTTGGTTGCGAAAGCAACCTTAGGCGAGAGGCGAGAGGTGAGAGGTGAGAGGCTGGCGTGTCGGCTTCGCCGTTTTCTGAGCCTTTAACCTTTAACCTTTCGCCTTTAACCTCTAACCTATAACCTCTAACCTCATCTTCCGAGCCTTTAATCTTTAACCTTTCATCTATAAACTGTTTCGCAATAGTGAAGCTACCGTCAGTACTACCGTCATCTACGATAATAAGCTCATAATCAGTGTATGTCTGTGCCAATACCGACTCAAGCGCCTTACGGATGTAAGGTGCCTTGTTGTACAATGGTATGATGACACTGAATTTCATTTCTATTTTTAGGCGAAAGGCGAGAGGTTAGAGGCGAAAGGCCCGATCCCTATCCTCTCGTATTTTTTCCGCTGCAAAGTTACACATTTTTTTTGACATAAGCAATTTTGAAGCGATTTTTCTAATTTATATTCGTTTACATCTGCGAAACCAATAACCGATATACAGGATGAAATGTGGGTGCATGATGGATAGGGTCATATTTGCTAATGTTTAATAATCGTTCATTCCTTATTTCTCTCATTCGATAATTCCTTCATTCTTCTATTCCAGTTCTTCAATATTGTCTGCGCTGCATATTGCTCATTTGGGTGGTGGGATGTATCTTCGAAGTGGTGGATGGATGCATGTGCTTTGGCTTCGTATATGAAATCATGGATATCTTTAGAAAGAGAACATCCCACTTTAAGCAATGCCAAGTACAATATCCACATTCTGCGTTTACCTTATCTAATAACCATTGCTCCATCTCGCATAGAGTCCAATGCTCATCATTCACCTCAAATTTAAGTCTATGAAGATAGTAAATTTATTAGAGATTTACAAATTAATTTATTCTTATTCTGCAATCTCATTGCTTCTCTAGCATTCTAGTTTATATTCCGAATCATTATACATATTTTATCGCATCATTTAATTTTCTTTAAACTTACTCGTGTTGATTTACTTCATTCCAGAATGGATAAAATTTGGCGGACTTATCTTCTTCTGCTTTAAATAATTCAGCCAAGTCAACATCAAGCGCCCAAGCCTTACTATTACTTTGTCTTGTTTGATTATTCTCCACTTTGTGTATAATGTTATATTTTTCCAATAGAGGAACGACATCATTCAGCAAATACTTACAAATATCTGCATTGTTAATCTTTTCTTCTCTGATGTTAATTTCGTATTGAATATAATTACTATTGTATCTATTCAAAAAGCGTTTAACCATCTTTCTATATCGATTATTCTTGCACTCTGGCTCGGTTTGCATAACACCATATATAATTCCTTGTTTCTGAATGAGTAATTTAATATTATTTGGCGAATATTCCATATATTTAGATGCGCCATCTATAGTCTCATTAACCGTTACTTTCGCTATTCGACAATTTTCAGTGATTATTACATGATCAAATACATTTTTGGATTTAATGCAAAACCTCAGATTACTAAACTCACATTCATCGAATATAATATTTTTTAATTCTGTATTGTTGAAACTTACATTTATAAAATTACATCCCTTAAAGCAAATATTAGATAATGTCTTATTCTCAAATGCTATACTCGTAAATGTCACTTTTGTTTGTATAACAATTTCTTGGTCATCATTATCCATTCCGTCCAACATAAAGGGAATCATTGTTCCTAAATTTAGTTGAAAATATGTTTGCTTCCACTCCTTTCCTACTTCTTTCAAGAGTCCTATTACTAATGCTTTACGCTTCTCTGCTTCTATATCATTAACCATGTACATCGCAACGGAGTCTGGAAGCTGGGCTTTAGTAAATATATTCTTTAAATTCAAAAATAAAGAAGGAGAGCTACTTTCTTTTATCGTTTTCACCAATGAGTAAGCAAAGAAATAATTCTTAAATTCTTCGTGATCAAATGTTCTATATTTATCACCTTCGGGAGCTATGAGCAACATTGCGTGTGATTGCACAAATCTACTTATTATTGGGCGTAATGTATCTTCTATTTTCCATTTATCACATAATATTGCTAGGATAAACTCTATCGTTTCTAATGACAGATAATTTTTTTGCTCCTCCCACATTTCTTTAGCTATTTCAGCCAATAATTCAAAATGCTGTTCATACGTCAGGTATGGTTTCCCTGTATCTTTATCCCTATCTTGCCACTTGGTAACCTCTCGTTTCACAAATGCCTTAATGACCCCTCCTATATTGTCGTCGACAATTCCACCTGCGGTTATAAAGTCCGATGGATATTCATTGTTTTCATTAGCATATTTGACTATTTTTGTAAATAAAAAAGGACGCTCCAATAGTGGATGAGAACCTTCTCTTTGATTCTCCTGAGCTGATAATATATGTATTATTCTTTGGTAATCCTCTTGTGAGTCGTTTAAACTGTATGTATATGACATATACTCTACACATTCTTTTTCTCCCCAGTTTTTCAACCTTAGTTCATCAAAGTCGCATCCTTTGACAAATTTAGCTAGTATTTTAGTGCGTTGTATATACTCCTGAGTATTAAAGAAAGTACGTCTGGATGCCGCAATCACGGTTCCCTGTCCATCTAACTGTGATATTAGACTAGTTAAAGATCCCAATGCAACATCTCCACCAGTCTCCGCTGCCAATTCATCAAAACCATCTATTGCCAATACTATCAATCCATTTCGTATTAAAGTAAGTATTGAATTGTAATATAATCCGAACATACGTAGTTCCCCTAAATCATACATGATTGCTTCATTCAGCCGTACTAAATCACGCCCATGCAAATCTATATGCCAAAATAAAAACGGCGTTTTCTTCAACAAATACTCTGATGCCATCTTTCTTTCCAATGTCTTTAACAACATCGTCTTCCCATGGCCAGCATCTGCTGTGACAAAACATATTTTCGTTGTATACACCGATTCGTTTATACATTCTGCTCTTAGCAATTCAAGAGCCCTCCCCTCTTTTGACTGACTCCCTGACAGTAAATTTGCTGCGGTATCAACATAGATTTCTTCCTCTTTGTCACGGGTTGTTATCTTTTTAGCAAGGATGTCTAGTTTGCCCAGAACTTCCGCTAAAAATGACTTATATGGATATTCCTTCTTTTCATACTCAACAATGACATTACCAGAACCTTTTTCCCTCAAATAACACGTAAGTATTTCCTCATTTCGACAAAACTGTATTTCTCCAGTTTGAGGAACAACACAAGCATCATCCATATCATCTGCAAATGATAAAATTTCATCCTTGTAGGTATTGAAGATTGATTGTTTCATACTTAAATATTTATAAGGTTAATATTTACCCCGAATTGATTTAATAGAGTTTGATTATTTTGCTTAACTTCATTATTACGGACAAATAATTCTAATCTCGTTTCCTTATGGTTTATAGCATTTAATCTATGCAGAGCGGCAAACGCTGGATACATATCGCAATCCTCTGAAAGGACAACAATCATATGATAACTTGGATCTACTCCATACGACAAGATATCACATACTAGCATTGAGTCTACATATTTTTGTTCTCTTGTAAAGAAAACCTCACTATGCTTTGTATCGCATGCGTTAACTCTACACAAACTACTTTTATTCTTTGTGAAATTTTGTAGAATATGTACTGGACAATGCTTGGAGTTTTCATTGCATATAGATCCTATTTTTTCAGTCTTAATTCGTAACTTAGGTATCCCCACATGCTCTCTATATGAATTATACCATATGGTTTCATCATCATATAATTGAGTCGCTAATTTAATTTCGCCTTGAATTAAGACTTGTGAGTTCGTTTTACGAAATGGAAAGATATTTTGCAAACGAGGAAGCATGGATGACAAAACAGAAGCTTTTTGTGTTAATACATTCCCTGTATACCAGCCACCATACATGCCTATTGAGATATATCCAAATTCTTCACTATCAGGTATTATTTGATTTATTACGTTATTCAAAAGATTTAGAATCTTAGTTTCATCCTCTGACTTTAGAACATTCGGATACCAATTATCAAAATCCACCAATATAGCTATCTTATTTTGTATTTCTACCATGGTATTAGACTATTACATTATACTAATAATATCATCTTGCAAGATCTGGCGCAAAAAAAATTCCATGAAGCGGTTAATAAAGCGCTTTTATTCCTCATCTACAATTATCGCTTCCACAAATTGCAATTGCGATAATGCTTTGTCTGTATGAAACGATACTTGATTAAACAACACATGTGTCTTTAGTTGCACCACAGCTGCTTCTGCGCTCAACTCCCCATTCTCATACAAACTGATGGTGGCATATAGGTTATCATTCGCTACTGGACCAAGTACAATATCATAATCATGCAACGGAGCAAAGCGACGATTAGCTACTACGAAATCCAACCACTCCTTATTTGCACCATTGTACTCCATTATCTTCAATACACCATCACTCAATAGATTATCATCCACTTCATATACAGACACTACTGCATTTCCTCCTCCCGCACGATCACGACGAATACATGCCCAACGAGCAGCTTGATCGAAATCCACTGTGGTATAAAAGCCCTTTCCGTAATCTGTATTGGGACGACCTTGGCGAAGACTTGGTTTCTTCACTGTTACTACTGAACCATGATATAGTTTCATTTTGTTATTTTTTTCTATTGTTGATAAATATATCTATATCTTGCAAAATCATGTCCTTACCTTGTGTATGAAGCATATCAAAGCCTTTCACCAGATACTCATCGACCCCATAACGGCGGAATAGTGCGTATGCCTCTAGTGAGGTCATGTCATGTTTTCTTGCATAATTTTCCGCACAGAATGTCAGAAACACAATCACATTATTCGATACGATACGCCCATGTGACAACCAACTTTGTTCCAACAAGCGATAAAGTGATTCTGTATCCAGATACCACCACTTGGCACTTTCATCGTACATCTTGGCATAGAAGGGAGAGTCATAAATATAGCCCAATGCAGTTCTCACAGGAATATGCTTGCGCTGCGAGACCAACAATGCCAATTGTGATATTTTCAATGGAATAATAGAGGCACTCATATTCTTTTTATTTTTATCGCTGCAAAGGTACTAAAAAGTTTTGAATTATGCAAATTCTTTTAGGCGAAAGACGAGAGGTTAGAGGCGAGAGGCAGGAGATATGCTTCTTAACGAAGCCATTGCAGAAATCATCTTACTGATTTCTTCTACATCGCTTTCCAACTGGTTAAACGTTTCACTATTCACATACCCCAAATCATGGGCTATATCTAATTGCGCATATACTTCCATAAGAGAACCATACGCTATATTCAAAAAATGCGCTTGATCTTTTCCTGATACTCGCCCCATTCCCTCTGCTATATTGGAGGGTATGGATACCACAGCGCGGCGTAACTGACCACATAACGCAAATCGCTCAGAATCAGGAAACTGCTCCAGTAATTTATACACATCTATTACCAACTGTTTCGCTTTTTGATATACTATTAAATCCTTTATTCGTTTCATAATCCTTACCTTTAGCCTCTAACCTCTCGCCTTTAGCCTAATATCCCCCACTTCTCCAACTTAAACAGCACCCGCTCCATAAAATACACTATCGGATACAACTTCCATCTGCGAAGGCGATTCATCTGCTCCATCTCAAAGGCATGCGTGTCATAATCCCACAACACAGCAGGTGGCAATAACTCCTCCAATACCTGTCGGCGTTCCTTCTTGCGCAATGCGAGGTTTGTTTCACTAATTCCACCATCGTCGAAGATCGTCACATCGATATCCACATATTCGGGTTTTACCCTACCCAATCCTATCGCCTGTAGATACCATTTCCAGTCGCTGACGATCTTCTGATTCTCGTCGTATAGTCCATATTCCTCAAAGAGGTCTTTGCGAATGTATGCACAATCGTGATTGAGTGTGCTACTATAGAATTGGCGGAGAGAATACTCTGTGTATCCACTCCTTCCTACGACCTTGCCTGCAGCATTCACTTTGATCATATTGCCGTACAAAATTGCAGGGTGATTTTGGTAAAGCGATGAGGCATCAGTTGGTGTAGAGTGTAAGGTGTAAGGTGTAAAGGCTTGTATATCAGCTTCGCTGTTTTCCATGCCTTTAGCCTTTAAACTTTCGCCTTTAACCTTGTGCGCTTCAAGCACGGCCATCATTCGCTCCGTAACATCGGGAGCGGCGAGGATATCGCCTGAGTTCAGGATTTGGATGTAATCCGTTTTGGCAATTGGCGATTGGTTATTGGCTATAGGCATGGAATTGTGATCAGCAGTTACTACCCTACGACCAAATGCAATTTCCAGACCTTTGTTCATGGCGTTGTAGATGCCATTATCCTTCTCCGAAATCCACTTTAGGCGAGAGGCGAGAGGCGAGTGGCAAGAGGCAAGAGAAGATTCGTATTTACGAATCACTTCTACGCTATTATCCGAGCTACCACCATCGATGATTATATGCTCTATTTCAGCGTAAGTCTGCGAAGCCACAGAAGCAAGCGTTTTGCGCAAGCCTTCGGCGTTATTGTAGTTTATGGTGATAATAGAAAGGAGCATAAATAGATTCCTTCTTTATTTCTTCCAAATTTCTAATACTTTTTCAATAATCGGAGCCATATCGTAGTATTTATATTCAGCTAAACGTCCCCCGAAGATGACGCGCGATTCGTGGTCCGCGAGTTGTTTGTACTGCGCATAAAGTGAAGAGTTCTTATCGTCATTAATTGGATAAAAAGGTTCCATACCATCTTGCCACTCAACACTATATTCGCGACTAATCACCGTTTCAGGATTATCATACACTGCCTGACCAAAAGACTCAAAATGTTTATGTTCGATTACTCGTGTATAAGGTGTTTCGCGGTCAGTATAGTTAATCACTGCATTGCCTTGATAATTGACAGTATCTATTGTTTCTGTCTCAAAACGCACGGTACGATAATCTAACTTTCCAAATCGGTAGTTGTAATACTCATCAATTTTTCCTGTAAATACAATCTTATCGGCTATATTTTCCCATTTCTCGCGGTCGGCAAAGAAATCAGTATCAACCAATGTATCCACACCAGCCAACAGCCCATCAATCAATCGGTTGTATCCGCCAATAGGTATACCTTGATAGGCATCGTTGAAATAATTGTTGTCATACACCATACGCACGGGCAAGCGACGGATGATGAATGCAGGCAGTTCAGTGCATGAGCGCCCCCATTGCTTTTCAGTGTAGCCCTTAATGAGTTTTTCGTATATATCCCGTCCTACCAAGCAAAGGGCTTGTTCTTCTAGATTTTGCGGTTCGCGACCGTTGAGCGCAGTTAAGGCGGCTGCTCTCTGCTCCGCAATCTTGGCTTCAGCCTCGGTAGGCGTTGCAACACCCCACATCTGATGGAAGGTATTCATATTAAAAGGCAGGTTGTAAAGCTCACCATGATAATTCGCTATAGGGCAGTTGGTATAGCGATTGAAAGGTACGATACTATTGACAAAATCCCATACCTCTTTATTGTTGGTATGAAAGATATGCGCTCCATACTTGTGTACATGGATACCCTCTATCTCCTCACAATAGACATTGCCACCTAAGTGAAGGCGTTTGTCAATTACCAAACTTCGCTTTCCCGCTTGCTTGGCGAAATAAGCAAAAGCCGCTCCGAACAGACCAGAGCCAACAATCAAAAAATCATAGCGTATCATTTTTTAACTTGCGTTTAAGATATTTTTTCACACATTGAATAAAATGATATATCTTGAACCAACTATAGAAGATGCCAAATGGCATAATTCGATACAAACATACTACACTATCAATTTTAATATCTGCATATTCCTTCTTGATAAAATCATCCCATTCTTTCAATCTTGGCTTTGCAATAGTATAGGAAAACTCAGCTAATTCATGATAATGCCAAGAAGCAAATGAAGAGTACAAATTATCTGCCCATGCTCTACGGGTGCTTCCTTCTGGGGCAATATATTTATTATGTCTATTCCAATCCATTACAAACTTCAATACTTTTGTTACATGATCACATGCTTTAATAGCCCGTACTTTAGGATCAAAACTTTGTCCTGGACGACCGATGTAATATCGATAAACATTATACTTCACATACACAAAATCCTCTGCAATAACGATAGGAATAAGTTGAAGTGAAACATCATCGTACATCACATGTTCACAAAAGAGTGGCATATACTTTTGCATCATAGAAGTTCTATACACTGTATTATGTGCATATGTGATATTAGCTCCTTCACCACACCCCAACCAATCAAATATACTTGTATCGTATACAATATTAGGAATCATACTTTTATGTTCAATAGTAACATATATATCGTTTTCCGCATAGTAATTCTTCTTATCCAGCACCACCATATCAGTATCACACGATTGTAAAAAATTGATAAGTTTAGATAGTTCTTCCGTATCAAACCAATCATCAGAGTCAAGATAAAAGAGGTACTTACCTATTGCTAAATCTGTACCATGATTCCAAGCCCCACCATGCCCACGATTTTCTTGATCAATCACTCGAAAGACATTCGGGTATTTAACTTCATATTCTTTTGCCATAATGGCAGAATTGTCAGGTGTACCATCATTAATAATCACAACATCCAATAATTCTAACAAATACTCAGAAACTAACAATGAGTTTAAACATTTATAAATGTATTTTTCAACATTATAAACTGGTATTACAATGGATAAGAGTTTATTCATATTTATATTTATATTTATGATAAAATTATATCCTAACTTCCTCGGCAAAGGTACGGATTTTTTTTGACATACGCAAATTTTGGGCGAAAATTGCTAAATTTTCACCAAAAACAGCCCTGTTTTTAGCAAAAATCGCGAAATTTTGCACATTTTTGCTAAACAACGCAAAAATCTCCCCTTTTTCTCCCCCCTCTGTCTCACGCAATTGTAGTAATTTTGTCGCGTGATTCGCATGTACACGATAATCCACACCTACTGTACAAGCACAGGAATCAATAAATCATTAATTAACAACCAACTAATAACAATCCATTATGCAAAACAAACATTTATTCGAGCAGTTGATTCAGGAAATGGTGCTCACTGACTACCAAAAGAACCGATATGGAAGATATGTGCTACTTTCGGCACATATCCACGCCATGGAAGAAAGCAAAATCATTTCCAGAGCAGATGTGATGAGTAACCTAAGCGAATTTGCAAGACTACTGACCGAAATACTGGGCGAGAATGTATGCTACAAAAAGTTTCACCAGCAATACCATAACCCCACTCACCATCAGTACGATATGATAGATGAATACAAAGAAATCTATGTGGATTACAAAAATAAAGCGGCTTGTATGATTACCTTCCACTGACGGCGCATCGCGCAAAGAAAATAGGTACCCTTAGTTCAGTGTAAATCAGTGTAATCAGTGGGAGAATATATGTCCCACAGATGAGCACGGATTGACACGGATACGCCAACATGTATATAGTTCCCTTTTGTTTTGAGTTGCCAATGCGCCAAGCGCATTCTTCCAACTCAAACAAAATATGCTCCTTGAATTGACAAAAATTGACATCAAAATTGACCTTAATTGTTGTCTAAAATAAAATCACTGTCCACTCGTATATAGTCCCCGTTTTTTATGGGACACAAATGAACAAAATCTCTAATCATGATCAAGAAAAAGAATAAAGACTTACGGCAAGTACAAGCTTGTGAGTGGCTGAAAGAAAACTACCTGCAATTCGATCACATTCGTCACGATATTGTGACCAATCGACTCCAAATCAGGTTATTAGGCGAAGAGGCGAAAGGCGAAAGGCCAGAAAATTGGCGCAACATGACCGACAAAGACATCAACACCATGGTCTGCCAGTGCGTACAAGAGACGGGTTGTTGCATAGGTGTAAGCGAGATTATCACCGCGCTGCGCTCAGACTTAGTCCCTGACATACACCCACCACGCGCCTATCTACAATCGCTTCCCTCCACCTCTAATGAAATCGACTGGATAGACCTCATAGCCAAACAAGTCACCGTCATCGGTGGCGAAGAAGCCAATCAATACTGGCGCCAGTGCTTCAAGAAATGGTTTGTAGCGATGGTGGCGAGTTGGATGAAGGACGAGGTAGTCAATCATACCGTACTGGTACTCGTGGGACGCCAAGGTATATACAAAACCACTTGGCTCGACCACCTTATCCCTCCCGAGCTGCGCGACTATAGCAGCAAGTTACCTCTATCAGGACAAATCAGCAAAGACGACCGTCTGCGACTATGCGAGAACATTATGCTCAATATCGACGAACTCGATGCTATCTGCGGCCGTGAGATGAATATCGTCAAGTCGCTACTCACCTCTACCGACATCAACGAGCGCGCCGCATACGGTCGCCTCAAAGAACGCCGCGTACGATTGGCAAGTTTCTGTGCAAGTACCAACAACCGAGAATTTCTCACCGATATCACGGGCAATCGCCGTTGGCTGCCTTTTGAGGTGGAGAGCATACAGAATCCATTCTACACTACCCTCCCCTACGAAGTGCTATATGCACAAGCCAAACAGTTGGTAGAAAGCGGATACTTCACCTATTGGTTCGAACCCGACGAGATAGAGGTTCTGGAGCAACATAACGAGGAGTTTCGTGTGCAAGAGGGTGAAGAGCAATTGCTCACGCTGCTGTTCGATATTCCTGCGAAAGGCAAAGGCAAGTTTATGACGACAGCAGAGATCAGCGAGAAACTGGTGACTTACGGCAACATCAAGAAACCTATCGGCTTGCGACAACTTGGGAATATATTATCCAACAAAGGATACACATCACACCGAGCTGCTATAGACGGTGTTAAACGACGCGGATGGGTGGTCTATGAACGAACGGTAGATGAGTTGCAATCGCTCAAGAATAGACTAAAAGAATAAGGCCAACGGACCAACGGGACAACGAAATAATAAAACTCACGGACGCGCATACGGGTGTGAGTTTTATAAAAGTGATGTCCCGATGGCCCGATGGCCGCAAATAAACTAAGGCTCGCAGGGAAATCTGCGAGGTCAGAACAAAGAATGAGAAATAAATAAAAAACATAAACAATTTGTTGCGCTCGCAACTAATAATTATCTACATTATGACCAAGAATCAACTTCGATTTGTTCGCACTTTGACTGCGACATGGAAGGTCCTCCGTGACCCAGTATTAACTACCATCTACATGAAAAAATGGAAAAACCGCAAAGACAAGACACTAACCATATACGGCTATGTCTTCCAAGAGATGTACAAAGCCGCATGAAGATACAAGGAAAGGAAAGCGATGTGCTATAGTGGTCGCGAAATGGTCGCGACACAGATAGCATATATCAAAAGGTATGTAACTAATGTTTATACGCGTATTATGTTAGTTTCTTTTCAGTCACCCGTAGTAGGAGCAATAGGTAAGTTGGAACATGAGGGGAAGTTCTATATACGCAGGATGTACGGCAAGTACATCCTGCAACGTTGCCCTAACCGCAAGGGGCATGTGCCAACACCCGAAGAAAAAGCGAACCAAGAACGATTCATTAGAGATTGGAGAAAAAGCAAAACATGAAGTCATACACCAAATCCGAATTAGCCCGCGCAGCGGGCGTGAGCGGGGACACTTTCCGTCGATGGCTGAAGACCGACCGAGAGTTCCTGCGTGCCAACAATGTACAACCGAAAACAAAATACCTCCCACCCGTGGTAGTGAAGTACCTCTGCGAAAAATACTGCATTGATATTTAAGGGAGGGAGGTTATTTCAACAACAACTAAAACAACGAATCCAACAACAATTGCGCCCAAAACAACACATTGGGCGCTCGACGGATATGTCAACGATATTATCCGCTATGCGTCTTGAGCAAAACACAGCCTTTGGCTGAATGATGTATATACCTGCGGTAGGCTTAACAGCCTCTTGCCTCTAACCTCATTACCTGCCACAGGCAGTGTTTCGACGCAGATGCCATCGGCAGATGCATGAGCGGTACGAAGTAGCGCGAGTCAAAACCTCAGAAGAGTTCGGAGAATATTACATTTCGACCATAGGGAGATAAATTCGGTAAACAGTTCGAAGAACATTGAAATCTATTTGGTGCAACGGACTGCCAAAGCAGGACATAAGATAAGTGGACAAAAAAGAGCCGCCAAATCACATTTGAGCGGCTGTGTTTTGGACATTTATCTGGCGATGAGCAGCGATAGCAAGCATTGCACCAAATATATCCATGAATTGACAAAAGATTGACATCTAATTGACATAAATTGTCTTAAAAGAGACTCCTGTTTATCTGGTTTAGTGTAGTTTAGTGCAGCGTTGTGCGGACTTATACCGCATTTCCCCGTAAGAGCCTCGGAAAATGTAGTATCTTTGTACTCGCGTTCGGTAACCGCTACGCAAATGTATCGCTGTGATTATCCGTGCACAATAATCCCAGCCTTTAAACTTTAATCTTTCTACTTTAAACTAAAACAGTATGGCTATTATCAAGAATTCCACTCCCTTCGACTCTGTTCAGAAGAAGTTCTCTGGTTCGGATGAGATTCATTTCCGCAACCGCAAGAAAGACAATGCCACCATTGGTGTGCGCGTGAAAAACCCTTATGACGGCGGTAACTCCGAGGCGCAACAATCTGTGCGTAACGCTTTCACGGCTGCCCAAGCGCAAGCCACCACGATTCTCGCTGATCCAGAGCAACGCGCCACCTACGAGGCGAAATTCAAAGCACAAAAGAAGTACATCACCCTCCGCGGGTACATCATCGCGCAGATCTATCAAAAACCTGGTGCGTAATAACGGATGATGTTTCGATACAAAAATACGGGCTTTTGAGCCCTACAAAAATAATTAAAAATAAAGTGTTATAACTTTAAGACAATTTGTGTCAATTGGGTTGTCAATTTTCGTCAATGCAAGGGTATATTTTGGTGATGCTGTCGTATGCGACATCATCTGATAAAGTGACTGTTTGGTTGCTCACTGATGCAAGCATCGATTCGCACGAACATCCACTTTATCTCGCCTATCTATGATAGGCTTCACCAAAATAGTTTTTCAACAGAATCATTTTTCACGGAGTGACTCTCACAGAATTATCATTCTTGGAACAATCCCTTGTACATTATTGCCAGAGGCTGTGTTTTGACGCAGATGCCGAAGGCAGATGCAGGAGCGATACAGTATCGCGAGTCAAAACCGATAGTCAGTTCGGAGACCATAGTAAATTCGACCAAAGGGAGATATATCCATGAATTGACAATAATTGACGATAAATTGATGTAAATTGTCTTCAAACAATACTCTTGCATTGTTGATATTGTCTATAAAGTTGTCAAAATTGTCTTAAACAAAATCCCGATATTTTTAAAAATTTTTGTAGCAAGCGAAGCGCAGCGTATTTTTGTATAAACAAAACATATCCTTTGCATTGTCTTCTCCCTCATCAAACAATCAAAATTATTAACCATTAACCCCCTCTCACGGCATAGAGGATACCGAACACGGAGTAAGAAATAAACGACAATTCCGACAATTTGCGTCCAAATCAATAGTCCTTGGGCGCTTCAAGGAGGAATATTTCTCCAACAATATCAACAATTAAAAACAACAATAAAAAACTATTCCTTGCCGCTCGCAGGGATATTGATTGCGAGCGGAACATTGTCAGTATTGTCGTCAAAAAAACAAATCTCCTTTGTCTTCTAACTCTTGTTCGATTGCCGAATACAATTATGGCTGGATCAATCACTTACCTTGCGCCTGTGGATAACGCCTCAGGCAAAATCTTTGGCAAAAAAGAAAAATTC
>JAZNRY010000104.1:0-12983 GCA_045590995.1 Paludibacteraceae bacterium
TTATTAGATTGTTCAGAATGTCATATCAACTTGCACAAATATTGTGTAGCTGATAGTCTTTTGCAGATAGCCCAATCATATCAATTGGATAATTCGTATCAAGCACGCTATTACGAAACATGGGGACTTTATTTCTACGAACAACAGCAATACGATTCAGCATTAGTATATTTTGAAAGAGGATTGAATTATTGGCAAAGCGAGGAAGAGAAATGTTTTAGTTATCTGAAACAGGTGCAAATATACCTTAAACTCAATGTATTAGAGGAAGCATTACCATATGCGCAATTAATTATTGAACACTCCGATAATCCTAATTATTTAGTAAATGCTTATTATTGTTTGATGCAAGATGCTAAGCGTAAAAACAATGTAGAACTACTTAGTAAATACTCTCATATACGTACAGATATGCAGAAATTATTGCGTAATAGTATGTTAAAAGATGCTGAGGCTTTACCAAGAATAGAAGAATATCTGCTCAATCCTTATCCTATGCGTTGGGTGTGGATTGTATTGACTATTATACTAGCGGTTTGCATTATTTTAGCTACAGGTGCATCCGTATATCGCCAACGCAATCGCATAGCACATGAGCAGATAGATAAACTATCTACACATGTAGAAGATCAAGAAACTCTTTTATCTCAAGAGTTGTATTATCGCCAATTTGGAGAGAAATTATCTAATATCGTAGATAGATATCATACTCCACACAAGCGCTGGAAAGAATATAAGACTTTGAAAAGAGATCTTAGTCCATGGCTACATACATGGATGTGTAAGTTGGACACACTTCCATTGTCAGAACGTGAAAAAATATTTTGTACAATCAGTCTTGTTTACTCACATATGACGGATATAGAAATAGCAGAATTTCTATGTTATGACAAACATGGTATCCGTGTTTTTAAGCAACGAATATCGAAAAAATTAGGTACAACATCTGCTGATTTTCTTGATTTCTTACGTAATTTACCTATAAACGAATATTAGCCATTTTTATACTACGCTAACAAGTGATGTTGTATTGTATTGATAATCAATATAATACCCCCCCCTATAGCGCTAACAAATACCCTGGGCTATTGCATACTTTATAGTATTGTTGTAATTTTGCAAAAAATTAAATCAACAGTATTATGAAGAAAGTATTTATTCTCGCATTGCTTGTACTAGGTATGTGCAACGCTTCCGTATTCGGAATGGCTCACGAAATCATCTTAACCGAATTGTATTCTATTATGCCTATTGATGATGCAAACGATGATGGACGCGGAAGAAGACCTAATCCCACTCAATTCCGTGCTTTTATTAATGGTAACTCATTATCCGTTGGCGCATATACAGAGGTGCCTGCGTATGTGGAAGTCATTAATCAAGAAACTGGAGAAGTGGTGGTAGAAGAAGAGTTTTTAGATGAAACTGAAACTACCATCAATCAAACAGGTTCGTATGTCGTACAAATCTACTCTGCTAACACCGTCGTAACTGGTGAGTTTGAAGTAGAATAAATAAAAACATTATTAACCCTAAAAAACTTTATAATCATGAAAAATGTATTTCTATCTTGTACAAATAGCCAACACACAAGGAGAAATTATGTTAATTTCATCAGCAGAACCCGGTGAACCTATTGATATTAGTTCTTTAACACGCGGTACTTATATCCTCAATGTCTTTGCAGATGGAACAAGATATAGCAGACTATTTGTTAAACGATGAATCCACTTTAAGAATAAATTATGATTCATATGAAGAGTAAAATATTATGTCTATTACTAGCATTATTGGCTTTACCTATTTTTGCAGAGTTGAACCCATGTGAAGAATATAAGCTTGTTAACATGAATATTATACCATGCGGAAGATCATCCGTGATTTATTATCTGACTACTAATAACGGCGCAGAAATTCCTTGTGTTGATAGCGTGTGGATTGAAAATACAGAACATGAACCATTGCGAAAACTTGATGTACAATCAGGAGACACCATAGATGTTTCGTTTCTTGAAAAACAAGGACATTATATATTAAGGGTGTATATAGGTGAATGCATGCTGAGTAAAACATTTGTGTATCGTGTAATATCGACCGACTTGGAGAATAACACAACATCTCTTTTAGAGAAGAGAAAATTCTTTTACAACAAAGGAGTGTTGTATTATGAAGCACCAGACGGGAAACGATATGATATTTTAGGGCGAAAACTATAGGTATTAATGTTACTAACTTTATTATTTCAATCACTATGAAAGTAAGTATTTAATATAGTAAAAAATGTAAATTTATAGTTATGAAGATGTTTAAGTTACTTTTTCTCGCCGCAGTTGCGGGAATTTGGAGCGCATGCGAAGCGATTAGTCCAGAAGAAAAGGCACTAATTGGTAAATGGTCGGAGCAGTATCATGTTGATATTTATGTGGCATCTATTAACTTTGATGAAGATGGATTTGCGCATTATCAAAAAAAACCAGATACAACATGGTCTACAGTTATTGATGAAGCAGGAAGCTTTGCAACCTTGAAGTATTCTGTCAAGAATAATAAATTACACTTCTCTGGAGAAACTAGTGTATGGAATGATGAGACATCTCATTATGAGGAGAATGTGCCTTTCTCATTTGTTACCGATTATTCTATACAAGGAAATGTGCTCACTATTGATTCATTTTCATACAAGGGCGGGCTAGGATTATTCAGACCTCTAATATTATATAAAGTGGATAGTGTTACATTTGAAAGTATAAATATATCATCTGGTAAGATTGTTGGGACAATATGCTGTATGGATACCATCAATCAATGTACAAAACAAGGATATTTCATTATCACCACTGCAAATGATTCAATTCTAACCTTTAGTGATGAGGTTAGAATAGACAAATACTATGGCATAGGTGGTGTCTATGCTGTCGAATATGATATTCCTTTTCAATTTACATTCAAATTACTAAATTCATCTGATGAGGATTATGTTCATTATAGATTTCCTAATTCAAATGCAATGCTCCCTAGTATGGCTTATCCAATAGAATGCTTTAAACAAGTTTTAGTAAAACATTTAAATTAACTAAATTATGAACGGGAAGAAGCTATCCATAGTTATTTTATTTGCCTGTATAACATGTCGTTATGTTTATAGTGACAGGCTATACTATTACGGTATGGACAATCAAATTCCAATAACAGTAGTTTCTAATAAAACTGCTTTATATAATGAAGGGGGAACTAATGAAAATCTCAAAGATTTTTTATCTCACTATCCCTTAACTGTATCTTGGATACATAACGATTTATGTATCATTGAAAATATTGATTCTAAAATACTCAAACAAACTTTTTCGGATATTAATTCAAAGGTTTCCAGTTTGCCAGTATATATAATTGATGAAAAAATCGAAGCTGTTCTATTTCCAGAAATTGTCATAAAATCTAAAAATGTCAATTATGATATGAGTAAAATTGTGGGGCAATATAATATGACTTTAAAAAAAAGACGGGGAGATATATCAAGTATATTCTCTTCCAGCAGGGAGCGATCCTATCACAATTGCGAATGAAATATATCAAACGGGTAATTTTTATTTTGCATATCCTCATTTTTTCATGCATGCGCAATCTTTTTCTTATATCCCCAATGACCCCTATTTTTCATATCAAATAACTTGTCACAACACAGGGCAAGTTTTTAATGATGGACATTCTGGCAGCTATGATGCTGATATAGATGCACCAGAAGCATGGGAAATAACTAAAGGTTCTCCTACTGTTGTTGTTGCTGTTTTTGATGAAGGTGTTACATCAAATCACCCAGATTTACCGAACTCTAGACAAATTAGGTTAAATGGTAGTAATTTTGGTTATGGAAACCCCAATGATCCATCTCCTCAAAATAATGAAAATCACGGAAATGCATGCGCAGGTGTAATCGCTGCAAGTATGGATAACAATGAAGGAATTGCAGGTATAGCCCCTAATTGTAAAATTATGCCATTGAGATGGGACTATAATACTGATCCTACGGGGATGGCTGATGGTATTAAATTTGCAGTAGATAATGGGGCTAATATTATATCTTGTAGCTGGGGTTATGCTGCTGACAGTCCCACTCTAATTCCTGCTATAGTATTAGCCATAGAATATGCTATAGAAAACAATGTCGTTGTTGTTTTTGCGGCAAGTAATTCTGCATTCCATTCAGCTAATAATGACGGATATGTCTCGTTTCCTGCAAGTGCAAACATTGACAACCTAATTACAGTAGGAGCTAGTGATAGATATGATAAAATTGCAGAATATAGTCCTTCAAGTTCTTTGATTGATGTCGTTGCTCCATCTCATAGAGCATATTCACATCAAATAGAAGGGGAAACTTTTGAAATGTGGTCATTAGACATCCCAGGAGATAATGGCTATAATCCAGCACCCTATGAATTAACTGATAATGTAATCAACTATGGGGATTTATTACCCAATTTTGGTCTAAACCATCTGTCCTATACGGGGCGGTTTGGCGGTACATCTCATGCATGTCCAGTAGTTGCTGGCGTTGTTGCATTAATGCTTTCTATAAATCCAAACTTATCTCCAAATGAAGTTTTTTCCATCTTGAAGAACACAAGTGATAAAGTAGGTGGCTATTCATATATAAATGGCAAAAGTAATGATTTTGGATATGGAAGAGTGAATGCCTATGCAGCAGTTGTAGAAGCGCTTCCGAAGATTCAAGGGTCAGATTATATATGTATAGATGACACTATCAATTTCAGCCTATTAGATATTCCTGAAGATGTAGTTTCTTATTCCTGGACTACTACTACTGGCTTAGTCTTCTTGGGAACGCTTGATATTGTACAAGGACAGGGGTCATCTTCGATTCGAGTAGTTCCCAAAAAAAGAGGAATGATTCCAGCCTATCCCAGGATTGGCAATATTCCTTCAATTGATCCAGTAATTGATAATAATATGTATGTCAGTGTTACAATAACGATGTCAGATAGCACAACATATACCATTAAGAAAAAACTGCATGGTGCAAGTGGAGCAACTCCTATAATTGAAGAAAGTTCAACTGAGAGACCTTGGTGTAGTGGGGAAACGCGATATTTTGCTATAACAAACAATACAGATGCTCCAGTAGATTCTTTGCATTGGGAAATAGTAGATGTCGTATTCAAGCCAACTGGAAATGATACAATAATCACCAGAGGAATAGGGGACGGTATATACTATACTCCATATGTACAACCAACTTATCTTGGAACAGTAAAAATCACTGCCACTAATACTTTCGAAACTTGTGGAGAAGAGCAATCTACAACTTTAACAATCGGGACTTATAATCCTTCTTTATCTCTTGTCGCTACTAATGACGGAAATGTACTTAATATTTCTATCGTCGAAAACAATGAAGAACAACTTGCTTTACTTCAATTAGATGAAAGAAGCAGTTATATGCTTGAGATATGGCATAGTATTGAAGGATGTGTACACACACAATCAATGCTAAGTAATAATGAACAGATTAATATTATTGGTTTTCAGCAAGGAACTTATATTTTATTACTCAAAGAAAATGGCAACATCATTGCTCAAACAAAGGTCATAATTAACTAATGGTTTTATAAAAATTACTAAATTTAAAATTACTAATTCAATTATTATGAAAGCAAGTGTTCAATACAACGATTTAGTCGGCACATGTGCGGCTGATGTAAGTGATTTTTATTCCAATCATTTGCAAAATTACTTAACTACTCATTTTACAAATTACGATGATGATATGTATCTTTGCGTAGGTTGTAAAATATGGATATCAGATAGGAATGAAGCGAACATCCATTTCATCTGTCGAAATAAAGAGACACACGAGTATGTCCAAATGGGCACTGCCGAATGGTGGAGTTTGGAGAAGGTGTTTGATCTTTTTAAACGAACAGAAATTATATTTGGAGGCAAATTTGAACATATCGACAACATTGAAGTAGATGAGAACAATACCCTTGAATTGATTGAACGTGAATTTTAGAGAGCAATAATACTTACTACGCGCAAGAATCTCGCCCAGTTCTTTGTGGACTGGGCGAGTTTTTTATGCCTTTCGGCAAATAAAGTATGCAGAATTGGACAAATCGTCCAATTCTCCTGTTTTTTCTGGACAAATTGTCCATATTTATGTCACAAAAAAGCACTACCTTTGCAGCATGAAAAATCACATCAAATCCGAATCGATTAAGGAGCGAATAAACCATTTGCTCAGTACACAAGCAACCACCAAAACAGCGTTGGCACATGCCATCGGAATGGATGTGTCACAACTGAGCAAGCTGCTCAATAAGCAAGGTACAATACCTGTGGATTACATCGAGCCGTGGGCTGAATGTCTGGGGATTGATGTCAATGAGTTAATCAACTCCCAACAGACAATAAGCAAAGAGTGGGTGCGACCACATGCACACATACATCTGGATATAAATGTGGATATTGACTATGTAGAATACGTTGTTAAGATATTAAAAGAATTATGAGCAAACAGGATAAAAAAGAACTACGGCAACAGATTGCGTGCGAGTGGTTGGAGGAAAATTACCTTAATTACGGTTCACTTCGTCACGATGTCGTGACGGATAGGTTGCAAATCCGCATAGCGGATAGTTTAAGTGCACCCCATAACGCCACGAGCGTTATCGGGGACCCCGCAGAGGACGCTTCGCTACAGAACGCCCCAGAGGGGCTACAGTTTAGAGGCAAGGATACTTGGCGTAACCTTACCGACAAGGACATCAACACGATGGTGTGTCAATGCGTGGCAGAGAAGGGAGTGAACATCTCAACCAACGAGATGTGGACTGCGCTCAAATCGGATATGGTGCCCGCAGTACACCCGCTGCGCGCGTGGCTCGATGGATTAAGACCATACACGGCAGATCAGCCCGATTGGATAGACTTCGTTGCGCAGCAAGTTCATGTGAAAAACAACAACGCGGAGTGTGGGATTAATAAAGACAACTTAAACAACCTCTGCGCGCGCCCAACATTGGCGCTTGCCAAGGAAGATATATCTCCATTATCCCAGCAACAGAGCGTATCCTCACCGCTGAGCAATGTTCTTATCTCACTTCGTTCGAACGATCGCGTAGCGTACGGCGAAGCGGAAGAGTTGTCTATGTTGTCTTCAGAACAAACAAACCCCTTGTCGTTACAAGACTCCCCCGCTGACCGCCTATGGCGCGCATGCTTCAAGAAGTGGTTTGTGGCGATGGTGGCGAGTTGGATGAAGGATGAGGTGGTGAATCACACCGTACTCGTCCTGGTCGGACGGCAGGGCATCTTCAAGACCACATGGCTGGACAACCTTATTCCGCCCGAACTGCGTGCCTACAGCAGCAAGTTGCCGCTATCGGGGCAGATAAGCAAAGATGATCGTTTGCGCCTATGTGAGAACGGACTGCTCAATATCGACGAGCTGGATGCCATGTGTGGGCGCGAGATGAACATCGTGAAATCGCTCCTCACCTCCACCGATGTCAATGAGCGTGCGGCATACGGCAGACTGAAAGAACGAAGAGTGCGACTTGCCTCTTTCTGTGCCAGCACGAACAAACGCGAGTTCTTGACCGATATCACAGGCAACCGCCGTTGGTTGCCCTTCGAGGTGGAGAGCATACAGAATCCGTTTCATACGATTATCCCTTACGAGCGACTGTATGCGCAGGCGAAAGCCTTGGTCGAGGAGGGGATGTTTAGCTATTGGTTTGACATGGAGGAGATGGAAGTGCTGGAGGCGCACAACGAGGAGTTCCGAGCGCAAGAGAATGAAGAACAACTGCTGCCGATATTGTTTGATGTGCCAGCGGAAGGCAAAGGCGAGTTTATGACTACGGCGGAGATTAGCGATCGGTTAGTTAGTCATGGCGGAATAAAGAAGCCAATGAGTACAAGGCAGTTAGGCGTGATAATGGGAAAAATGGGTTTCCAAAAAGCGCAAGCGCGCATCTCAGGAACATGTGTTCGAGGGTGGTTGGTTTATAAACGAGATCAAGACGAAATAATAAGTGCCAAACGCATAGGAGCAAGTGATGCATTGATGCAACGATGCGACATTTATTAAAAACTCACGCCCGTGCGCCCGTGAATTTTATAAAAACAACGGTACAGATGCATCATGCATCACCAAATAAAAATAATCATATTAACCAAACTAAATTTCAAAACTATGAACAAGAGTCAAATTCGATTTGCTATGGCAGCACACGCTGCATGGATTGTAATGAAAAACCCCGTATTAACCCGCGTGTATATGGAGCAATGGGAGAAGATGTACCCACGACCATTGTCGGTGGAGGGCGAAGAACTGTCGTTGTACGGGTATGTGTTTCAGGTGATGTATAAGGCAGCATAGGTGAGTGGGTATGGGATAATTCTCTTTCGGAGACCTTCTTCTCCCGAGGGAACTCCGAAAGAACTCCGAAGGAACTCGTTCGAGCAAAGCGAGATAAGAACTCCGAAAAACGATGAAGGATAGCTGCCCACTCTCTATTTTATTTTTAGGCGGTCGTGCCTACCCTGTACGGCACTACCCTATAGCCATACGGCTGCGTGACCGCAAGGGTCGCGCCATTCTATGTATTGCGTTTAATCCTCAGAGTGGGGACTCTTCGGACGCAATACTCGAAGTGCCATTCAAGGCACTTCTTCACGGAGTTCCTTCGGGCGTCTTTCGGCAGAGATAAACAGAAAACAAGATAGATTCATGTAAGAAATAAAAATAATGAAGTCATATACTAAAGCTCAATTAGCAGATGCTGCTGGTGTGAGTCCCGAGACTTTTCGCCGTTGGCTAAAGACCGACCGTGCTTTTTTGGAGGCGAACGGTATCCGCCCCACCACTAAACTCTTTCCACCCAAGGTGGTGAAGTACCTTTGTGACAAATACGCCATTGACCTCTAAACCTTAAACACTCATCCCTAAACTCTAAACAGTAGCCCCAACGGGACATCCACTAAATAGTAGCGAAGCGTCCTCTAAACCAAAAAATGCACTTTTCTGCAAAAAAAGTGCATTTTTTTTCTTAGCTTATGACAAGTTTTAGCAGTTTGATACACTACCTTTGCAGCGTTTTTCAAAAAAAATCAACTAACTATTAACCCTTCTGTTTGCGTATGTCAAAAAAAAGTAGTACCTTTGCAGTGTAATTAAAAAGAACAGAATTATGGCACAAAAAAATCAATCAAAAAGACTTACCACTCAACACAAACAATCGCATGGAGTTGTTGGTATCTTTGGAGATGAAGCAAAAAAACATGACATTGCTATAGGAGAAATTTCACACAAAGTAATGGAAATTCTCATGTCTGAATTTCCACAGCTTACATTTAGATATAGAGATAATATCACGAAACGAGAAATAAACGAAGCATTACAAAAGATTGATACAGACTTAGGACAAACACTTTTCGTGTCAAACTCCCGTATTATTCCAGATGGAGGGATTATTGAGGTACAGGATGATAATGCTAATTGGAGAATAATCCTGGTATCAGAAGCTAAACACCAAGGAAAGGATATTGAAAACATCAAAAATGGTATATTAGTCGGCAAAAATAATAATCAAGACATCATGTATGCTGGCAATGCTATCGAAAGGTCGCATAAAAATATCTCGGAAATAGCAAATTTTATGTTAAGTGAATCACACTTCCCTTATGTGTTATTTCTTGAGGGTTCTAATTTCCTAACAGAGACCATTGTTGTCACACGACCAGATGGTAGAAAGGTTACACTTGAATACCACTCAGGCAGGTTAAACCGATTAGACCGTTTGACCGCAGCGAATTATGGTATGCCTATCAACACCAACCTTTGCGAAAATAAATTCGTGGCACATAGAGACAAACATATTATGTTGCAAGCTACATCTATTTTTACACAAGGAGATGGAGAACGATGGAATCCCGAAGATATTCTACAAGTGATGCTTGATATTGCTAAAACATCGCTCAGAGTATTGGGTAGCGATTTGTTCAATCAATTAACACATAGTAAATAATCATGGCAAGAAACGCATCAAATACACTATTACAACAGGCTAAAAGGCTCAAAAGCGATGAGTTTTATACCCTATTGCCAGATATAGAAAGTGAATTGCAGCACTATACCAAGCATTTCAGGGGTAAAGTAGTCTATTGTAATTGTGATGATCCGCGAACCAGTAACTTCTATCGATACTTTGCGGAAAACTTCCAGCGTTTAGGATTGAAAAAATTGATTGCAGCATGCTATCAGGAATCACATCGTGATTTGTTTGAAATGGAAAATAATACCTCTGGGTTTTATTACATATACACTGGAAACAAACAAGAGAATCTCATCCCCGCAGATGCAGATATTATTCATTTTCAGGGAGATGGAGATTTTAGGAGTAAAGAGAGTATTGATTTGCTCCAGCAGGCAGACATCGTTGTCACTAATCCGCCATTTTCATTGTTTCGGGATTATGTTGCACAATTGATTAAATACAAAAAATCATTCCTAATCATTGGAAACATCAACGCCATTACATATAAAGAAATATTTCATTTGATCAAGGAAAACCAAGTTTGGTTAGGAATTAATCTTGGTAGAGGTATTTCAGGATTTATAGTGCCTAATCACTATGAACTATATGGTACAGAAGCAAGAGTTGATAACAATGGAAATAGAATTATCTCACCAAATAATTGTCTTTGGCTCACTAATATGGATAATGCCAAACGCAATGAGAAAATCGTACTCACCAAAAGATATGTGGGGAATGAGTCTGCATATCAACGCTATGACAATTATGACGGAATAAATGTGAATAAGACACAAGATATTCCCATGGATTATACAGGATATATGGGAGTCCCCATTACATTCCTGCATAAGTTCAATCCTAATCAATTTGAAATAGTCAAATTCAGGAAGGGAGATGACGACAAAGACCTTTCCATTAATGGCAAATGTCCGTACTTTAGGATATTGATTAGAAACTTACAAACAGTAATCTAATCCCCTCCCAATCCACTTTATTCTACTTTATTCCCTCGCAAACCCACACAAGCCCACAACGCTGTGTGGGTTTGTTGTATCTTTGCATCGTTTTTCAGAACAGCGCGCAGTTCAAAGAACAAACAACCTAAACTTTAACTATTTATTCTATGTCAAAAATCAAATTAGAAGCACCTTTCCGTGAGTTCCGAGGAAAGATCTGCAAACACTCAGACATCATCTACAAAGAGATGTACGGAACACAATTCACTTCGCAAGTATGTAACCCCTACACAGGAGAACCTTCTGCGGCACAAACCACACAACGCGAACGCTTCGCACAAGCCAAAGCCAATGTGGCAGCATTGAACCCAGAAGAAGTAACTGCCTACAAAGAGGCGTTCAAAAAGAATCCTGGCAAGTACAAAACGCTCAACGGCTATATGCTTGCAAAAGAGATGGCGAAACTCTAACCCCTCTCACCCTTTTAACCCTTTAACCCCTTAACCCTTTAAACCCTCCGACGGCATGGAGGATTTGGCTGCAATGCAGCGGTGATGTCGCTCCCAGAGCGAAGTGATGTCCCTGTAGGAGGTGATGGCGGCAAAGCCGCGGTGTATGGTCTGGACGCTACACCTGCTGGAGGCGCACAACCTGCGAAAAGCGCACACTACCTCGCAACGCGACACAACCGCTTGCAGAGCAAGCCAATGCCGAACACGAATGGCAACAGTTGTTTTTGAAGACCCTATTCATCACATCTCAGGTAAAATCTCTAAGAAGTATCGTACCACCTACAACTATCGCAAGCGCTCCGACCGCAAGTACACTTCCGTACATGGCGAACGCGACCTGCAAAACCACCCTTACACCGAGAAGGAAACCGCACAAAAGGCGAAGTTCACCACGGTGGGACAAGCCGTGCGCGCCCGCATGAAAGACCCAACCAAGATCAACGAAGACTTGGCAGCTTTCAAGGCACAAACCGAGTACAAGACCCTCTACCGATTCCTCTGGAATTTAGAGTGGAAGAAAGCGTAATAAATAAGGCGAGAGGCGATGAGGCGAGAGGCAAGAAATAGCGGCGCAGCCGCATATTACCAGCCTTTAACCTTTAGCCTTTAACCTTTAACCTAAAAAATGCAATGAGAAAAATCCAACTCATAGTATCTGTAGCAATGTGCGCTTTCGGGTGCGCATTGCTCGCATGCGGGTTTGTCGCACAACCACTGGGAGAGATTCACCACTCTGTGCTAATCGCTTTTGGAGAGATTCTCACTTTCAGCGGCTCACTCATCGGCATCGACTACCATTACCGCTACAAAGAATGAGATTTTTATTAAAAGACAACATCGACAACCTTTCCGCTTCGCCAACACTATCACCCCACTCGCTCACGAAGCTCGTAGGGACCCCGATACTGCTCAGCGGCACGAAATATATTTATCAACAATAAACAATTCCTTGGCAAGCGCCAATGTTGGGCGCGCGCAGATGTTGTTTAAGTTGTCTTCCAAATTCACTCAAATTATGTATATACATTTAATCCGCAACCAACCCCAAGGCTCCGCCATCACAGGTCGCCTTGTCATCAATGGGCGTTATTTCTGCAACACCCTTGAGCGTGTGGGGTATCAAATCCCCGCCCTTTGTTACCCCGTCCGCGTAACCATGTCACCCCGTTTCAAACGCCTACTGCCTATCGTGCAGAATGTACCACAACGAAGTGGCATACGCTTCCACCGTGGCACCAAACCAGAACATTCAAGCGGGTGCGTGCTGGTAGTGGGAGATAATAACAACAACTCAAACAACATAAACCAACAACTCTTGCGCTCGCAACAACACAGCGAGCGCTCAAGGGAATATAACTCCTCGCCGCTGGGGTGTGTTGTTCCCCAGCGGAATGTTGTTGAAAATGAAGTTGTTGATGTTGTTGTTAATAAAAATAATATCGGTTGTCGTTCCG
>JAZNRY010000105.1:0-11868 GCA_045590995.1 Paludibacteraceae bacterium
TTAAACCCTTTAATACTTAATTGTTATGGTAACACCAACAAACGCCCAACTCGGCAAACTCCTTGCCTCTTATCTCTCTACAAGTAACGATGCGCTTGCTATCAATTTCCGTAGGCACTATGCGCCAACTCCTATTCTCACTTCTCCTCGCAAAACTCCAGCAAAGCGCCCTGTACCTCGTGTGACCAATGCTACCTTCACCTATCGTTGGCTCACGAGGTACCCAAACCGCATCACAACGCTCTATCAGTATATTCTCCGTGCACAATGGATTGCTGCGGACACCCAGCCCGATGACTGCTTCACTCTTTTTACAGGCAAAGCCGTATTTATGTTTCAAAAAATATCCTTGAATTGACATTGATTGACGACCCAATTGACCTGAATTGTCTTTACAACAAGTTCCCTTGAGCGCCCCAGGGAGTTGATTGGGGCGCAAGTTGTTGATATTGTCGTCAAAGTTGAATAAATTTCTCCCCGCCGCTGGGGTGTGTTGTTCCCCAGCGGAAATGTTGTTAATGTTGTTTTTAATAACCCATACTCCGTTAATTATTGGTTTAGATAGTTAAGATTTCTAAGGAAATAATAACACCACATTTAAATTGTGAACCAACTAACTGACATTCAAAAACAACGCCTTACGAAGGCAATCAGATACCTGGCAGTGGCAATCGCTACCGCCATCGCTATGGCATTAGGACTTACCTCGTGCAATGTAACCCACACCATCACCACCGAAAGCAGGTCCCTGACGAGAGGCGATACGGCGGTAATCATCCAATCGAAAACCATTGAATCCTACAATGCGAAGAAAAATTAGAAATCGGTTCATCAAAAGTGGCTGTTCGTGTATGCAAACAGCCACTTTTTTCTATATTTGAACCACTGTGTTGCTATTGCTGTTGTCCATTCGGCATAGATTTTGTTGCTAAATATGGCGGTCAAGAGCAATAAAAATCAACAATTCTTGCATATTTGCGTTTTTTTATGTACCTTTGCAGCGCAAAGTGCCAATAAACAATAAAACACATGGACAAACAAACTCAACGCGACTACCTATACATGCGCATGGCGCGCACATGGTCTGAAAACAGCTACTGCGTTCGCCGCAAAGTGGGCGCCATCTTAGTGAAAGACCAGATGATTATCTCCGATGGCTACAACGGAACGCCCAGCGGCTTTGAAAATGTATGCGAGGACGAGAATAATGTATCCAAACCCTATGTATTGCACGCCGAAGCCAACGCGCTGACCAAAGTGGCACGCAGCCATAACAGCAGCGACGGAGCAACACTATATGTGACCGCTTCACCCTGTATGGAGTGCGCAAAACTCATTATCCAATCGGGTATCAAACGCGTCGTGTATGGCGAGAAATACCGCATTATGGACGGTGTAGAACTGCTGGAACGCGCAGGCGTGCAAGTGGACTTTATGCCTGACAAAGAGTAATTAAGAATTAAGAATTTTGAATTAAGAACCAGAAAAAAGAACTATGAAAAAGTATTTATTTCCTACCCTGACCATCGTTTGCCTACTCATGGGCTTTCTGATTGGTAATGCTGTGTCGAACAAAGTGAACGCACAGCGTTTTTACATCCAAAACGGACAACTATTCCAACAACCCGAATCGAAAGTAGAGCAACTATTGCAGTTGATGGACCAAGCCTATGTCGATAAAATCGATGTGGATAGCATCACCGAAGAAGTGATGAAAGAGGTGGTGAAGCGTCTTGACCCACACTCTGCGTATATCCCCAAAGAGGATTTGGAGATGGTGAATTCGGAACTCTCAGCCTCTTTCTCTGGCATTGGTGTGCAGTTCTCTATTCAGAATGACACCGTACAGGTGGTGGCCGTCATCTCAGGCGGTCCGTGCGAAGGTGTAGGCGTGTTGGCAGGCGATAAGATTGTGATGGTCAACGACTCGAACTTCACAGGGAAGTCGATTACCAACGAAAAAGTAATGCACGCGCTGCGCGGTCCTAAAGGCACCGAAGTGAAGATAGGCGTGATGCGTAGCGGTTCGGACGAGGTGTATGACTTCACCATTATTCGTGGCGATATACCTCTGCACTCGGTGGATGCGAAGTTCATTATTGAGGCTAAAGGCGAGAAGATAGGTTTTGTGCGTGTGAACCGCTTTGGCGAGAATACCTATGACGAGTTTATCGCAGCCTTGGCGTCGCTGAAAGGGCGGGGGGCTACAGCGTATATAGTGGACTTGCGCGAGAACTCTGGCGGATTCATGGATCAAGCCATCAAGATGGCGAATGAGTTTCTGAGTAGGGGGGATATGATTGTTTATTCGGAGGGTCGTGCGTATCCTCGCTATGAGGCACGAGCCAACGGGTCGGGTCGATTCCAACGAGAAAAATTGGTGGTGCTGATAGATAATTTCTCTGCCTCTGCCAGTGAGATTTTCGCAGGTGCTATGCAGGACAACGATCGTGCTACTATCGTAGGTCGTCGTTCGTTTGGTAAGGGACTGGTACAACAACAGGTGTCGTTCGCGGACGGTAGCGCAGTGCGCTTGACCGTAGCGCGCTACTATACGCCATCGGGTCGTTCGATACAGAAACCCTATAAGATGGGCGAGGGTGAGGACTACGCGATGGACCTCATCAATCGCTTTGAGCATGGTGAGTTCTACTCGGCGGATAGCGTACAAATAGCCGATTCCACCGTATATTTGACCAAGAAAGGTCGTGTGGTAAGAGGCGGTGGCGGTATCATGCCCGATGTGTTTGTGGATCGCGATACAACGCTCTATACGCCATACTTCAATCAGGTGGTGAATCGCGCTTATACCTATCAGTTTGCGTATCAATACACCGACCGCCATCGCAAGGAACTGAGCAAATACAAAGACTGGCAATCGTTGGAGAAACACTTGCTGAAAGCCAATTGGTTGCCCGAGTTCGTGGCATTTGCCAAAGAGAAGGGGGTGGAGCCAAATGCAGAGCAGTTGGCGAAGTCCAAGCCGCTGTTGGTGCGATTGGTGAACGCGTATATCGTGCGCAATATATTGAACGACGAGGGTTTCTTCCCGCTCTTTGAGCGCGATGATGATATAACGAAAAAAGCAGTAGAGGTGATTTTGAATTGAGAATTAAGAAAGCATGAAGCACCGATTTCAGCATTTCCGCAGATTTATCCAATACGACCTTTGGCGTTATCCTCATGTGGAAACCAAGGACCCCAAGAAGCGTTTGGGGTATCGTGTGTTGCAAACGATAATCCTTGTAGTGCGTGGTTTCAAGGACAAAGCACTGAATGTGCGCGCGAACTCACTGTCTTTTTCGTTGCTGTTTGCTTTTGTGCCGATGACCGCGGGGGTGTTTGCTATTGCACGCGGTTTTGGCTTTGAAGAGTTGCTCAAAGAGCGGTTATCTACAACCTTTTTAGCCGAAGCCAACATCGTACCCGTGATTATGGAGTGGGTGGAGCGTTATTTGGAGACGGCACGCGATGGGTTGTTCTTGGGTGTCGGACTGGTGGTGCTGATATGGGCCGTGTATGCCTTCTTCAATATGCTGGAGCGTTCGTTTAACAATATCTGGAATGTGAAGACCTCTCGCTCTTTCGGCAGGCGATTGACCAACTATATGGTGGTGTTGCTGCTCATACCTGTGATGATTATCGTGACATCGGGTATTTCGATATTTCTTCATTCTACGCAGTCGCTTGCTCCTGTGCTACAAGCCATAGAACCGATACGCCGTGTGCTGCTCCGATTGTTGCCTTTTGTGGTGGCTTCGGGGGTTTTTACATGGATATTCATGGCTATTCCTAATACGAAGGTGCGCTTTGTGGCTGCGGTGATACCAGGCGTGATCATGGGTGCGCTGTTTCAATTGGTGCAGATGTTTAGCGTGTATTTGGTGATGCTCTTTACCCGCATGAGCGTCGTTTATGGTGCATTTTCGGCACTTCCTTTGGTGCTGATATGGCTGCACATCACTTGCTGGTTGTTGCTCATCGGCGCGGTGCTTGCCTTTGCTATTCAGAACAATGACCTCTTTGCCTACGAACGCGATTTGGAAACCATCTCGCGCCGCTATAAAGACTATGTGATGCTGTATTTGCTGTCGGTGATTATCCGCCGTTTTGAGCAAGGTGAGCAACCCCAGACAGCGCATGAGATGGCAACCGATAACCAGTTGCCTATCCGATTGGTGCTGCAGTTGCTATCGCGTTTGGAAGAGACGGATATCGTGCGCAGTGTGCATACCGATAAGGACGAAGACCCCGCCTATGTGCCAGCGATGGATACCCATCAGATCACCGTGGAGAAAGTGATTGGGCGCGTCTCTGCGCACGGAACGGAGGAGTTCTTGCAGCATACCCCACCCGAAATGCAGGCTTTCTGGCAACGCTATATACAGTTGCACCAAGCAAATCCTGCAGATGATATTCTAATTAGTGAACTCTGAATACAAAAAAAATATGAATCATGAATTTCAAATGTTGGCAAAAACCTTTAAGGGGCTGGAGCAAGTACTTGCGCAGGAACTGATTGCATTGGGTGCTAACAATGTGCAAATTCAGCGCAGAGCAGTGTCTTTCACAGGCGATAAGCGCATGCTTTATGTTGCCAATTTTTGTTTGCGTACGGCATCGCGTGTGTTGGTGCCGATTGCTACTTTCCATGCGAATACTACCGATGCTATATACGAACAATCCAAGCAGGTGAATTGGGGGCAGTATATGACCCCAAAAACCACTTTTCAGATAGACGCCACTGTCTATTCCGACCTTTTCCGCCATTCGCAGTTCATCACCTATCGTGTGAAGGATGCTATTGTGGACTGGTGGATGGGACATGGTGGGGTGCGTCCTAATGTGCAACTCACCAATCCAGATATGTATCTCAATGTGCATATTGCGGGTGATGTGGTGACGCTATCGTTGGACAGTTCGGGCGAAAGTCTGCACAAGCGTGGTTATCGTGTGGCGAATACGCAAGCGCCGATCAACGAAGCATTGGCTGCGGGTATGCTGCTACTGACAGGGTGGAAAGGGGAAAGCGATTTTTACGACCCCATGTGCGGCTCAGGTACACTGCTCATAGAGGCAGCACTCATCGCGCGCAACATAGCTCCAGGTATCTATCGCAAGGGATTTGCGTTTGAAAAATGGGCGAACTTCGATGCCGACCTATTTGAAGATGTATCCAGTGATGATAGTCGCGAACGCGATTTTGCGCACAAGATATATGGTTCTGATGCGGGTTTTTATGCGGTGCAAGCAGCCATGAAGAATGTGCAATCGGCAGGTTTTCAACGAGATATAGAGGTGAAGCAGATTCGTGTGCAAGAGATTAAATGCGCAGAGAAAGACACGCATGGTGCTTTGGTGATGATCAATCCGCCATACGGCGAGCGTCTGGCGCAAGATAAGGATGTGCTGCGTCTGTACCAAGACATGGGTAGTACGCTCAAACATCAGTTTGATGGTGCTACAGCCTGGGTCATTTCGAGCAACGAAGACGCTCTCAAATGTATCGGCTTGCGTCCTGCGAAGAAGATTCGCTTGGTGAATGGCGATTTGGAGTGCTTGTTTAATAAGTATGAATTATTCAAAGGCGATCGAAAAACATGGAAGAAATCCTTATAGAAGACTATAATTATCCATTGCCTGATGAGCGTATAGCCAAGTATCCGCTGGCGCAGCGTGATGAGAGCAAACTGCTCGTTTATCGCGATGGAGAAGTGATGCAGGATGTGTTCTGTCGTGTGGGCGAATACTTGCCAGCGGATTCACTCCTTATATATAATAACACGCGCGTGATACAAGCGCGATTGGAATTTCACAAGCAGTCGGAAGATGGCGTGTGTGGAGCGAGAATAGAGATATTCTGTCTTGAACCCTTGGAGCCACATGATTATCAACTCAGTTTAGGTGCAACGGAAGGGTGTACATGGAAGTGCATGATTGGCAACGCCAAGAAATGGAAGTCGGGTACATTGGCATTACCAATTCTGTTGCCATCGGGCGAAAAGATTACACTTCGCGCAGCGCGCGGTGAACAGACAGGTAATACCTTTGCGGTGAAGTTTTCTTGGGATTCTACCATCAGTTTTGCTGAAATCTTGGAGCATGTAGGCGAATTGCCTATTCCTCCCTACCTCAATCGCAAGACGGAGGAGAGCGATAAAACGACTTATCAGACGGTTTATTCTCGAATCAAAGGCTCGGTAGCGGCTCCTACGGCGGGTTTGCACTTCACGGACAATGTTCTCCGAGGATTGCGCGAAAAAGGTATACGCACCGCCGAAGTGACATTGCATGTGGGGGCGGGTACTTTTCAACCCGTGAAGGTGGCAGATGCTAACCAACACACCATGCACACTGAGATCATCGCTGTGCCACGCGAAACGATTGAACAGATTATTGCTAATCTTGGTCATATTGTGGCGGTAGGCACGACCAGCATGCGAACTCTGGAGAGTTTATACTTCCTCGGTGAAAAATTGTATGCTGGATGCCAGATGCCGGATACTGGAGATGCCACATTCTCTGTTGCACAGTTTGCCCCCTACGAGAAAGAGCATACGCTCTCTACGCGCGAGGCGCTGCAAGCAATCGTGGCGTATTTGCATGCTACGGGACAAGATGTGTTGCATGCAGAAACGCAGATAATGATTAAACCAGGGTATCGTTTCCGTGTGGTGGATCAGTTGATTACGAATTTCCATCAACCCAAGTCCACGCTCTTGCTGTTGGTAAGTGCATTTGTGGGAGGCGATTGGCATACTATTTACGACTATGCGCTTTCGCACGACTTCCGCTTCCTGAGCTACGGCGACAGCAGTATCCTGTTCCGCAGGAATCCCGCCTTTACACTTTAAACTTTACACTCAAATGATTGACACCCATTGCCATATAGATGACCCGCAATATGCGGAAGGATTAGATGCTTTCTTGGCGGAGCAACGCCAAGGGGGCGTAGAGGCTATCTTAGTACCCGGCGTGGACAAGACTTCTGTTAAGGATGTCTTAGAAGTCTGTGACCGCTATCCTGATTATCTGTTTCCTGCTTTAGGCTTGCACCCCGAGAATGTGAAGGAAGACTGGCAAGAGCAACTCCAAACGCTCAAGGCGGCAGTAGATGCCCGCATGACTAAGAGCCCACAGGGCGTCCCATATCCAATAGCGGAGCGTCCTATATCCAATAAAGGCCTCATTGCCATCGGCGAGATAGGGTTGGATTACCATTGGGATGTGACCTTCAAGGATCAGCAACAAGAGGCATTGCGCGAGCAGATGCGTTGGGCAGAGCAATGGAATTTGCCTGTGATGATTCATAGCCGCGATGCCGCAGAAGATACGCTGAAGATACTGCGTGAGTTTCCTGCGGTGAAAGGAGTGATGCATTGTTTTAGTGGTAGCCATGAGGTGGCAGAGCAAGTGGTGAAGATGGGGTATTATTTGGGTATTGGAGGTGTGATTACCTTCAAGAACTGCAAGTTGGCAGAACACTTGGTAGGTATCCCGTTGGAGCGTTTGGTATTGGAGACGGACGCGCCTTATATGGCTCCAGTTCCTTATCGTGGTAAGCGCAATGAGAGCCGTTGGATGTGGTATGTAGCAGAGCGTTTGGCGGAGGTGTATAATTGTACGGCAGAGCATATAAATGAGGTGACAACTGCCAATGCAAAATCACTTTTTGCTATAAAAATGTGAAAAAAAACAAAAAAAACACAAATTATTGTGTATATGTCAAAAATTTTTAGTACCTTTGCGGGTCGTTAGGTATATTGTGCCTAAAAGCGTAGCATAATGACAGGTTGCTAACGCAAAGGAGAGATGCTCGAGTGGTTGAAGAGGCACGCCTGGAAAGCGTGTAAACTCCAAAAGGGTTTCGGGGGTTCGAATCCCCCTCTCTCCGCAAAGATTTTTAAGACGACATGTCTAAGCTCGCTTAAGCATGGCGGAAGAAAAATCTTTGCACAGGATGCCCGTGGCAGACTGTGGGGATTACGAAGAAATCCCCCTCCCAGAAAAACCGTGGCAGACTGTGGGTATTCGAGGTGGGCGAGCGTAGCGAGGTCGGTGTCCTCGAATCCTCACGTAACGTGAACGAAGTGAACCACTTTCGTAAAGCGTGAGCGTAACCACATTTCGCAGCTCTGCTGCCATTAACGCTCGCACAGCGAGCCACCAACATAAGCGCAAGCGAATAAATAAATTATAAACAATTTAATACACAAAAAACAAATCGTATGAAAAAAGTTTTTGCAACCCTTACGGTGTTGGCAATGTTTTCTTTCGGAAGCGTTGCAGTAATGGCTCAAGATGCAGCTGAGGCTGCTCCTGTAGCTGAGGAAGTAACTGTAGATTCTGCAGCTGTTGAAGCTCCTGTAGTTGAGGCTGAAGAAGTAGTAGAAGAGGCAGAGGGCGGTATCGTAGCTCTCCACAAGACTCTCAAAACGAAGTTTATTGAAGGTGGTGCTGGCTTTATGGCTGCAACCTTGCTCTGCTTGGTATTTGGTTTGGCACTCTGTATTGAGCGTATTATCTATTTGAGCTTGAGCAAGACTAACACTAAGGCTCTCTTGGCTGAGGTTGAGGCAGCTTTGAAGAAAGGTGGTATCGAGGCAGCTTTGGAGGTATGCCGCAACACTCGTGGTCCTGTAGCAAGTATTTTCTATCAAGGTTTGAGCCGCTATAGCGAGGGCGTTGATGTAGTTGAGAAGACCGTAGCTTCTTACGGTGGTGTTCAACTTGGTCTTTTGGAGAAGAACCTCTCTTGGATTTCACTCTTCATCTCAATCGCTCCATCTTTGGGATTCTTGGGTACCATTATCGGTATGATTCAAGCGTTCGATAAGATCCAACAAGTAGGTGATATTTCTGCAACTGTGGTTGCTGGTGGTATCAAGGTGGCTTTGTTGACAACCCTCCTCGGTTTGATCATCGCTATTATTCTTCAAGTATTCTATAACTACATCCTCAGCTTGATCGAGGGTCTCGTTAATGAGATGGAGGATAGCTCTATCAGCTTGCTTGACCTCGTGGTTGAATACGACGCAGCACAAAAGAAATAATCTATTTTGCATTGTGCAGAACTTGAATTGTTAAACTTGCAAAATTATAGATTATTATGAAGAATTATAAATTGTTCCCAAAAGTAACCCTCTGGGTACTCATGGTGGTAGGCATCGTAGCTACTGCGTTGTTCTTCCTCGGAGGCTCTGAAGGTTCATTGGAGGTAGCGGGTGACTTCTTGGATATACCAAAATTCACCAATGTACTCCTCTATTGGATTTACGCTCTCGTAGTATTGGTTATCCTCGTTACTTTCGGTTTTGTTATTGCGAAACTCGTTGAGACTTTCAAGGTAGATCCAAAGCGCGGTCTGGTGTCTGTAGGTGTAGTACTTGCAGCAGTGGCTCTTTGCGCACTCTGCTGGTTCTTGGGTAGCCCTGAGAAGGTGGAGATTCTTGGTTACGAAGGTACTGACAATGTGGGTAACATGGCTCGTATGAGCGACGCTATCATGTACCTTGTTTACATCCTCACCGCTTCTACTGTAGCTGCGCTTGTTTGGGGTGTGATCTATACTAAAGTTAAAAAGTAAGACATTTACTTTACTATAAATTGTAAATCGTCTAATTGTAAATTAAGATTATGGCAAAGAAAATTCCGCAGATAAACGCCAGTTCCATGGCCGACATCTCGTTCTTGCTGCTCATCTTCTTCTTGGTGACCACCTCAATGGATGTGAATCAAGGTTTGGCGCGTCGTTTGCCGGCACCTATTCCACCCGATCAAAAGATTGAGGACACCGATATTAACAAGCGTAACTTGTTTGTTGTGAAGATCAACTGGGAGAACAAACTCCTCGTGCAAGGACAAGAAATGGATGTACGTCAGCTGCGCGCTAAAGCCAAGGAGTTCATTGTAAATGCCAATGACGACCCAAATATGCCTAAACTCTTTGAGGAGGATTTTGGTCAGCCATTTGGTATGCTCAAATATACCAAGGAACATGTGATTTCCGTGCAAAACGATGCCGAAACACAGTACCAAGCATATTTGGAGGTGCAGAACGAATTGGTGGCAGCATACAACGAGTTGCGTGAGGAATGCGCTCAAAAATACTTCCACACTCCTTATACAGAGTTGGATGAAGAGTGGCAAAAGAAAATCCAAAAGATTTATCCTCAAAAGATTTCTGAGGCTGAACCTAAAAATTATGGAGGAAAGTAATTATGGCAAAAATTCGTAGAAATGACAAACGAGAGATGCCAGCCTTGAACACCAGTTCATTGCCTGATATCATCTTCATGTTGCTGTTCTTCTTCATGTCTGTTACCTCAATGAAGGAGGTTACTTATAAGGTTCAGATTCAGAATCCACAAGCAACCGAGTTGACTAAACTTGAAAAGAAATCATTGGTTCGTTACATCTATGTAGGTACTCCTACTGCAGAGTTCCGCAAGCAATACGGTGCAGAGACTCGTATTCAGTTGGACGATGCTTTCGCTGACGCTAAAGAGATTGGTGATTATATCATCAACGAGCGTTCTTCTATGAAGGAGCAAGACCAAGGTTTGATGACCGTGTCAATTAAAGCAGATAAGGAAACGAAGATGGGTATCATTGCAGATATCAAGCAAGAACTTCGTCGTGCATATGCACTGAAGATTAACTATGCTGCTACCCAACGCACATCCTACTAATCAATAGATTGATAATAAAGATTACCTGTACTGGAGTACAGGTAATCTTAAGTGTATTTTATAGATTTCATAAGGATAGAATTGTAGGCTATATCAAGGAAGATTAGAAGGAATTGAATTAAAATATTACGAGAAAAAGAAACTATTTGAGATATATGCTGAGAATTTATATGTACAAAAAGAATATTTATTGATGAGTAGCTCCAATTACTATTTCTATTTTTGACTATTAATAATAAAGTAAATATGACACAAGAGAATATTACTGAATATCAAAAAGCAGTGGAATACTATGCTGCAAACAAGATTAATACAGTCTTTTATAATAAAGGCGATCAATATGCGACTGTTGTCTTTGATACAATATTTAGATATGCTGAGAGAAAAATTTTGATAGCAGCAGGAAATCTAAATAATAATGTAACCAGTAGCGAGAAATATCTTGAAAGTATAAAAAAATTCCTAAGTCATGATAATGTTGAATTACTTATTCTTGTATCCGAAATAAAAAGAGAAGGTAATAAACTATTTGATTTATTAAGTAATTACCCAGACAAAGTTAGCATTAAATGTAGTGATGGGAGAATGTTTACCAACAGCAATCATGATATAATCCATTTTTGTGTGGCTGATGAATATATGTATCGAATTGAAAATGACACCAAAGAAAGGCGGGCATCATGCAACTTAAATGATACTACTATATGTAAAGATCTAAGTGATTCATTTATGCAGGCATATAATCAGATTAGAAATACTTTTATCCTTAAATAGAAATGGAATACGTAGATTTTTCAGCTTTAATACAATTAGGTGTTGTCTTTAATTTTGCCTTTATATTTGATCATTTAGAGCCCGTTAAATTATTTAGGAAAATATTTAGCAATCTAAATGATGATTTTAGAAAATCTGATAAAACGATAGAGCATAACATTACTTTGTTGCGAATGTCGTTTGAGACTCTTAATGTCCAAGACAACATTAAATCTGTTTTTGTTAGTGAAATTGAATCATTACATAGGAAGATAGATTTGGGAAGAGCTAATATTAAAATAAGGCTGAATATGACACCCAAATATTTTCAAGTCGTTTGCTTATTTCTTGCAATATATAGTATATTTATACTATTTTTTATAGGAGATTATAAGGAACATACTTACACATTGTATGCATGGTC
>JAZNRY010000106.1:0-2862 GCA_045590995.1 Paludibacteraceae bacterium
TCGGCTGCGCTCGTTTACAATTGCAAGCAAGCTCGCATTGTACTCGCTGGCATGAGCTTTGCGACGGCGGGAGCTTTAGCTCCCTGAAGGAGTGCCGAGCTTGCGAGGTCTATTCAAGCGCAAAAGCGGTTGAAGCCGGAGGAGTTTGAATATTTGCTTGCATCTTCATTCAAACTCTTCTGTTTATTTGCACTTTTTCAAATATAGTTATTTTTACGATGAGCGAAGCTACCCCCCCATTTTTAACAATCTTTAATAATCACTTAGTGTCTGTCCTCAGGTTTCAAAGGGTCGCTGACAACTTTCAGCGGCACAAGTTCTATGTAATCCAAATTAAAAGATTGGGCACCGCTCAGAATCTCGCCTACATTTCTGAATCGTATCCAATGCTCCTTACCGTCAAAATATTGACGGGTAACAATACGCCTTATATGTGCATTATCATGGCGTGCTAAAATTTTAAGACCGGAACTCGTTGCATAGTAGCAATCGGGCGCTTTCATGTATCCGAGATTTCGCATCAATTTGTCGTTCTCAACGCCATCGTCATACGTCTGTGCATCGGGCACTGCTCCTTTGCTGACATGCAAGTTGGTAACACCTATGTCTTCGGGACGAGAAGCGACTTTACCGTCAATATATATCTGAACCATGAAGCGTCCGCGATTCATTTCGTCATATTTACTATCTCTATAGTCTGTCCCATATCCGAAACGGATCTCGTATGTTCGCGACGGCAATGGCGGTATTCTGAATGAAATATCAAAATTTCCTTGTAATTCCAAGCAATCACGGAAGTAATAACTAAATATTGTTGTCTGCGCAAACCCTTCTCTTAATTTCATTGATTTACTATATCCATCGGGAAGTGCTATGAAAATCATATTTTCGTCTCTGTAAACATATCTTATTCCGTTGCTGGCAAGTTCGGGCATCAGCGAGAAAACATCTATTCTTATGCGCTCGTTCAGGATGTTGCCTACCATTTCGTCCTCGTTGTATATGAGTATCTTGTCTATGGGATGAACTGTGCCGTTGGCTGCCATCTGGTCGAATTTGGCATATCTCTCATCGGAGTGTATAAACTCGGTGAGCGGTATCACACGCACATTTACATGGGGACGCATCGCTATGTTGTATGGCAATGCACGCTTGCTGTAATTTATATATATGTTCAATCCGTCGGGAGTGCTCAGTGGCTTGATAACTTTCATCATCGTACCTTGCATTGTCTCGTAATAGTCGTAGCGGTCAGCATCTGCCGGCATATAATCGTCGTGATATGCATTGTGGCAGACAATTCTGTTATAGGCTATTTCGCGATTAAGAAAATGATAGGATACGAATTTGTGCAAAGCGTTGCGTGGGCTTTTGGTATTGTCACTATCCTCTGTGCCGTACCACTTCTCGGCAAATGCCTTGAGGTCGGCAAGTGTATATATACCGTTGGCGTTGAACACTTCGTCGGTTTCAATGAAGCCTGTGTATTTATGGTACTTCGACTTGGGATAATATGTAAGCGAATGGTTGCCTGATATCGGTGTCGGGTCCCATATATACGACATATCCAAGTCCAACAGCAGCGAGTCCTTGAAGCCGGTAACATTGAGCGCTTCGTTGAATATGCTGAAGAAATCGCACGAGGCTATCAGCTGAGGCACATTCATTTCTACAGGGTCTATCGCCTTGTCGACTATGTGTATTATACCGTTCTCTACCTCGTTGTCGCCGTCGATGATTGCCGATTTGTTGTTTACCATTATGTAGAAGCGCTCGCCCACCACATCGTAGTTTATGCCAAGATAGCGGTCGTTGAAGTTGCGGGTGGCAAGTGCGCCTTCGCCCATGTCTGCGGTGTGATAGGTAAGGTTCAGCAGGTGGCTGCGGGCTATTATCACTGCCATCGAGTCGCTAAGGTCTTCGATATTCGGTGATGTGATTCCGGTGTTTACAAATATGGGGGAATCCTTTGTTGCCCAATAGATTGAGTCCTGTTCGCGCAAATATGTTTCCATCGCGGCATTGTCGGGCAGAAAAAGAGTATATTGTCCATAGGTAGAGAGAAAGCCGAACATTTCTGCCTTTTCGAAAAGTTTTATCATGTGGGAATATTTATCGCTGCGATTGAGCAAGAAGTCCGCCATCGTTTCACCGGTGAAGGTGTAACGCTTGCTCTTATCAATGTCGTCTGTGCAGGCGAGGATTGACAGGGCTATTGCGAGTATGTAGAGTATTCGTTTAATCATATATATAGGTATATCAGAGGTTTACACCTTGTTTGTTATCATACAAGGTGTAAACCTATAAATGTAATGATACTGCTATCCTAATTTGAAATCTGCAACATCTGTATTTGGATATTGGCATGAATAATTGGGATTATCATCTTTTATCTCTCCAGTTATCCGGCTTTGACAATAAACACGAATTCCCTCTTCAACAACGCAGTAATATTCATTTGTCTCCCCCATATGTTGGCAATCAACATTTGTTATATCAGGCACTAATGCACCTGTATGCAAATTACAATACACTGTACATGATGTTGGATAAACATCCCCTATAACTCCTCCTCTAATCTCTTTCATCTGACTGTTAGTCAGTCGTGTGGTATTCTTAAGTACCACGGGTTTAATTTTCTTCATTTTTTTTAAATTAAATCGTTTATAATTAGTTATTTATGTAACCCGCGCGGTTACATCTTTGTAGTCTTATCTATGAAATATATCAAATCCTCTATCTTATATTCGTTAGGCAGCAGATGACCATTGACTATTGTTGTCGGTGTAGAACTTAGCCTGCGGTAATTTTTGTATTCTCTGCTTTGTTCAAAGTCGGATCGTAGCCATGTCGTTCTGTGAG
>JAZNRY010000107.1:0-19115 GCA_045590995.1 Paludibacteraceae bacterium
AATTTAGATGAAAGACAATAGATAGTAAAGGACGATTATTTTTTATAACGACAATACCGACAAATTGCGCGGCAATCAATTCCCTGCCGCGCTATAAGGCTTCAACTAAACTGGTGAAAAGTGAAAGGTGAAAAACGGAAAGGTGAAAAGTGAAAACTGAAAGGGGTGAAAAGAGGAACTATTCGATAAATTAATTGAACAACAAGAAAAAGATTTGCACATATAAGAAAAAATGAGTACCTTTGCAGAGAATATTGGATATTAGACATCGGATATTAGATATTTATAAATGACAAATGATATGAAAGAAATTATTTCGACCGTAGAGGCACCTGCAGCAATTGGTGCTTATAGTCAAGCAGTTAAAGCAAACGGCATGCTGTTTGCAAGTGGACAATTAGGCATCGATCCAACCACAGGAGAATTTGCAGGCACAGATTTTCGCAGCCAAGCAGAACAAGCCGTGAAAAATGTAGCAGCCATCCTAAAAGCCGCAGGAACAGACGCCAGTCATGTAATCAAAACTACCGTTTTCTTGACCGACATGACCAACTTCGCCGTCTTAAACGAAGTCTATTCCACCCTATTCACCGCCCCATTCCCCGCTCGCTCAGCCGTAGCCGTAGCCGCACTCCCCAAAGGCGGATTGGTGGAAATAGAAGTGATTGCCGCATTGTAAAAAAGGGACTATATACGAGTTAACAATACAACTAAAAACAACAAGAATTATTTTAATCAACAACTTAAGCCAACAACATTGCAGAGCACCCCAAAAAGCCAGGCTTTTTCGGGGACCCCGCTGGCAATCAACTCTCTGCCGCGCTCAAAGAAAAACACAAAGTGTCAAGAAGTATATAAAACCCTTGTAAAATACTAAAAACATCAAAAAAACAATCGCACATTTGCATATGTGCGATTTTTTTTGTACCTTTGTCGCGTTTAATATGCAAAAATATGAAAGGAATCATTTTAGCGGGTGGTAGTGCCACTCGATTGTATCCGCTGAGCAAAGCAATCAGCAAACAAATCATGCCCGTCTATGACAAACCCATGATTTATTATCCTTTGTCAGCCCTCATGCGCGCAGGTATTCGCGAAGTACTCATCATCTCTACCCCACGCGACTTGCCTATGTTTGAGGAACTATTGGGCGACGGCAGTCGTCTTGGCATGCGATTCGAATATAAAATCCAAGAAGTCCCCAACGGTTTGGCACAAGCATTCGTATTAGGCAAAGAGTTCCTGAACGGCGAACCCGGTTGCTTAATCTTAGGCGACAACATGTTCTACGGACAACACTTTGGTCAAATGCTTCGTGACGCCGTACATCAAGTAGAAAGTGGCAGTTGCGGTGCATGTATCTTCGGTTACGAAGTGCAAGACCCAACCGCATATGGTGTGGTAGAGTTCGACGAAACAGGCAAAGTATTGTCGCTGGAGGAGAAGCCCAAAGAGCCTAAAAGCAACTACGCTATCCCCGGTCTATACTTCTATGACTCAACAGTTTGCGACAAAGCTGCCGTATTGGAACCCAGCGCACGCGGCGAGTATGAGATTACCGATTTGAACAAAGTATATCTGGCAGAAGGTAAGTTGCAAGTGAAACTATTTGAGCGCGGTTTTGCATGGCTTGACACAGGCAACTGCGATAGTCTGCTGGATGCAGGCAACTTCATTGCCACCATTCAAAACCGTCAGGGTTTCTATGTGAGCTGCATCGAAGAAATAGCATGGCGTCAAGGCTGGATTAGCACAGACGACCTTCGCGCATTGGGCAAAGCGATGGAGAAAACACAATACGGACAATATCTGCTTCGCATAGCGAAGTAGGATATTGGATAATGGATAATGGATAATGGGTATGGGATATAGGATATTGGGTGTTTTGTGTGGGCTATTGGCGATGGTAGGTTGTACGCAACAACCACAGCAAGTACGCCGATTGAGCGAGAAACAGGAGCCAGACACGGCATTATTGGCACAACTGGACTTCAACCAACAAATGGCTAATGCCGCCGACAAAGCATGCAAGACTTGGGTGGAGAACGACTCTGCCACCTACACCTTGGATGAGTTTGGTTTCTGGTACAGCAAAACGATTACCCTCAATACCGACTCACTCAAACAAGGCGAACCAGTATTGATTCATCTGCAAATGGCAGAGCTCAACGGTCAGGCGTTGGCCGATGTGGAGGAGACATTCACAGTAGGAGCAGGCGATTTACCATTAGCAGTAAACAGATGTATCAAACAAATGGGCAGAGGCGAAGAAATGCGCATTATTGCCCCTTGGTATGCCGCTTACGGCGTGGAAGGAACAAAACTCATCAAACCATATACAAACTTAATTATCACACTGACAATCAGTAAATAATGAGAAAAACAAGTATTTATATTTTATCTTTGCTCGGTCTTATCCTTGCAAGTTGCAACAACAACACCTATTCCAATGCCCTCAAAGAAGAGGAGAAATTGATTGAAAACTTCATTAAACGCCAGGGCATTATCGTTGTAAAAGACCAACCCAGCACCATAGAAGAATGGGGCGATAATGTGTATTGGCAAGTGCCTGACAAAGATAATTTCTACTTCCACTTGGTGGAAGAAGGCGACACAACCCAACCCGCATTGAAGGTTAAAGATTGGGTAAATCTACAATATATCCAATACACCTTAGACGCCTACGCCGACACCATACGCTTCTGGAACACCGAAGACTACGGAGAAACAAATCCTCAGATCCAGTACACATCACCAAATATGATGCCCTCCGACAACTCATGTATGGGTTGGCAAATAGCTATGGAACACATGAAGTACTCAGGCGCACAATGCAAAATCATTTGCCCCAGCAAATTAGGATTCACCAACCAAAACAGCAATGTGATTCCTTTTGGGTTTGATATGAAAATTAAAATTAAACGATTCTAATATTATGGCACTCGTAAAAAGTATCTCAGGCATTCGTGGCACTATTGGCGGTCGCGTTGCAGAAGGGTTAAGCCCAGTAGATGTTGTTCGTTTCACCGCAGCTTACGCAACACAGCGCAAAGCCATGTTGCCAGACAACAAGACAATCGTAGTCGGTCGCGACGCCCGTTTGAGCGGCGAAATGGTGGACCAATTGGTATGCGGCACATTAGTAGGCATGGGCTATGATGTAATCAATATTGGTCTTGCAACCACTCCAACCACCGAGTTGGCAGTAACAGGACTGAATGCCGCAGGCGGTATTATCTTGACCGCAAGCCACAACCCCAAACAATGGAATGCACTCAAACTTTTGAACGAGAAAGGCGAGTTCCTAAACGACCAAGAAGGCAAAGAGGTATTGGCTATCGCAGAGGCAGAGGACTTTCATTTTGCAGAAGTAGATGACTTGGGCAAAATCACTCACCGCGACTACCTTGATGCCCATGTGAACGATGTGATGGCACTTGAATTGGTGGACAAAGCAGCCATTGAAGCAAAGAACTACACGGTGGCTATTGACTGTGTAAACTCGGTTGGCGGTCTGGCTATTCCTGCTATATTGAAAGCATTGGGTGTGAAGAACATCATCGAACTCAACTGCGAACCAACAGGACATTTTGCACATAACCCAGAACCTATCCCACAAAACTTGACCCAAATCAGTGATCTCATGCGTGAGGGCAAAGCCGATGTGGGCTTTGTAGTGGATCCAGATGTGGACCGTCTGGCTATCATTTGCGAGGACGGCGAGATGTTCGGCGAAGAGTACACCCTCGTGTCTGTGGCAGATTATGTACTGAGCCATACACCCGGTAACACAGTGAGCAATATGTCATCTACCCGCGCACTGAGCGATGTGACCACAAAACACGGCGGTTCATATAGCGCCAGCGCTGTAGGCGAGGTGAATGTGACAACCGAAATGAAGCGTACCAACGCTGTCATCGGCGGCGAGGGCAACGGCGGTGTGATTTACCCAGCCAGCCACTACGGTCGTGACGCATTGGTAGGTATTGCATTGTTCCTCAGCAGTTTGGCACAAAAGGGTTGCAAAGTAAGCGAACTACGCGCCACCTTCCCCGACTACTGCATCTCGAAGAACCGCATTGACCTCACCCCAGAGATTGATGTAGATAAGGTATTGGAGGCAGTGAAAGGCAAATTTGCAGGCGAGCGCATCAACGATAAGGACGGCGTGAAGATTGATTTCGCAGACGGTTGGGTACACCTGCGCAAGTCGAACACCGAGCCAATCATCCGCGTTTACTCGGAAGCAGCAACCATGGAAGAGGCTGACGCGTTGGCAAAGAAAGTGATTGATGTGGTTTGGGAAGTAGTAGGCTAATGGAGATTCTGATAACCAACGATGACGGCTGGGGAGCCAAAGGCATCCTGACACTGGTACGCATAATGACCCAACTGGGGCATGTGACTGTAGTTGCCCCAGACGGGCCACGAAGCGGCATGAGCAACGCCATCACTGTGGCTCAACCCATATACTTGCGTCCGCTGAACGACCCCGATTGGGGTAAAGAAGCATGGCAACAGAATGCCACCGTCTATACAACCAACGGTACACCCAGCGACTGCGTAAAACTGGCTATTGATGTGGTTTTTGAGGAAGATAGCAGCAAGATTGATTTGCTGGTTAGTGGCATTAACCACGGTTCGAATGCAGGAATCAATGTGATTTACTCTGGCACGATGGGTGCATGTTTTGTGGGTGCAGAACACGGCATACCATCGATTGGCTACTCCATAGACGACCACAACATGGATGCCGATTTCAGCCATATGGAGAAGTATATTTTGGAACTCACGCGTCATCTCATCGAAGAGAAAATGCCCTATGGCGTTTGCTACAACATCAATGCGCCAATAGGACCATTGGAGGGCATTAAATGGACACGACAATGCAAAGGCTTCTGGAGCAAAGAGATGATAGAAAGCACTGATAAACAAGGCAATAAGTGCTACACCTTAGGAGGAGAATTTATAAATATAGAACCCGATGCAGAGGACACCGACCACTGGGCAATGAATCATCATTACATGAGCGTACACCCCTGCACCATAGACCAAACTGCCTACGCAGAGATTTGACAAATACTGGATCGGCATCCTATTGGGGTTGGCATTACCCGCCTTGATAGGATACATTTATATCGAACGCTTCAACTTGTGGTACACTTTTGAGGCATTCGATATTACTACTATGGGAAGCATACTGGGGCGTATCATGCAAATTGGTATTTTTCCAAATTTAGCATTGTTGTTTGTTTTCTACACGCTTGAAGTGTGGCGATTGGCAAAAGGTGTGCTGATTGGGGCTTTGCCCTATTTCATTGCGAGTATTGCATTAATGACATAGGTCTTCGAGATTAAAGAACTTAGCAATAAACGATTAGAGCGACTTGAAATATTTCATCATAGCAGGAGAAGCATCGGGCGACTTACATGCGTCGAATCTGATAAAAGCATTGCGGGAACGCGACCCGCAGGCGGTTGTTGTGGGGTTAGGAGGCGATAAGATGCGCGCAGAGGGTTGCGATATTCGTGTTGATTACCGCGATATGGCATATATGGGTTTCGTGGCTGTGATTGCCAACCTGCACAAAGTGCACCGAAACCTGCGCACGGCACAACAAGCACTGCTCACAGAGAAACCCGACACGCTAATACTGATAGACTATCCGTCGTTCAACCTGCGCATTGCTAAGTTCTGCCGCAAGCATTTGCCGAATACGCGAATCGTATATTATATCCCTCCGAAGATTTGGGCATGGAAAGAATGGCGCGTACATAGCATCGCTAAGTACTGCGATGAGGTATTGGGTATCTTCCCCTTTGAGCCTGCATTTTACGCCAAACATGGCTATAAGTGTCACTATGTAGGTAATCCCACTGCCGATAGCATCCGCACTTTCAACAGCACTCTACACAACACGACACAACACCACTCTACCCCCACAATTGCCCTATTGCCTGGCTCACGCCTGAGTGAAATTCGCAAGTGTCTGCCTACTATGTTGGCAGCGGCGCGCCATGTAGCGAAAGGAGAATATCGAATTGTAGTCACCGCAGCACCCGGAGTAGATGATGCCTTTTATGCACCCTATCTACAAGACGAAAGTCTGACACGCGACACCTATTCGCTGCTAACCGAAGCACAAGCAGCCGTAGTCAATTCAGGAACAGCCACACTGGAAACAGCACTCATCGGTTGTCCACAAACAGCGGTCTATCATGTAGCGGGAAGCAAGTATTTAGAATGGTTAATAAAGCCCATTTTATTTAAGATTAAATACTTTACATTGGTAAATATCATTCCAGACAAAGCTGTGATACAAGAACTGGTGGGCAGGCGATTCACCCAATCGAACATCGAAAAAGAATTAGCACAACTGCTAAACAACGAGGTTTATCGCAATGAAATGAAACAGCAATATACAACCATCAAAAACCTACTGGGGAATGAAGCCGCAGCAGAAAATGCAGCCAATATAATTATTAACAAATAATATAACAACTCTATGAAGAAACATCTACTTTTCGCTATGATAGCGACTATTATTACTATCGTGACAACAAGTTGCGCATCAAGCAACGAGCCTATTTCTTATCCCGAAAACCTCATTGGATTTTGGGCAAGTGCAGCGAACGCTGAACAACAATGGTACGGATTGGATGTGATTGATGATACCACAGCCACCCTCATCAAATACGAAGTAGCAGAATCTATTGCTATGGAAGACATGGTGATGATCTATAGTCAAACAGACGGAAAAGGAAAAGTTGAAGGTGCCGTAAAATACTACAACTTGCAAGTGACATCGGATAGCACATTCACCCTCCTCATGGAAAACGGCATTACAACCTTCACCAAAACAACAAAACCAGAAGAACAATTCTCCTTGATTGGCTATTGGAAAGAAAACACCACTGGATACTTAGCCATGAACCTGCTTTTCTTCCCAAAAAATGAGCAGGATACTACTTTTGCAACCATCGTAATAGAAGACAAAGACGAGCAATCTCTAACGGGTATGATGGCAAAAATCATTGATTTTGACGAGGAGACATTGACGGGTACTATTGTCAATCTCAACAACACGAATCTAACATTTGCTATTGCCGCCGATGGAATGAATAATCTCAACTTTACTTTTGGCAGTACGATGTCTCTCACCAAGCAACCAAGAGCATCAGTCACTGTTGGAAGCATTGAGGGCACTTGGAAAGCATCGCTGAGTGCGCTGATAGAAATGACTATTGCTGTAGATAGCAATCAAAACTGCGAAATCACTTATAACAAAACGGGCAGCAAAGGCACAGCCAAGGGCGTCGTACACTACTGCTCACATGCAGGAATGGGCGTCTTGGTGCCTACCGAATACGAACTGAGTGAGGATTTAATGGAGTTGTTTGCGCATTTTGAATGTGGTATATTCAAAATTAAATCCAAGCGAGAAATCAGCGTATCATTGACAAGCATCGGCTACCCAGAGGAAGTCATTTTCACTAAACAATAATAGCCGATGAACCCCAAAAAATCGCACAAGCAACTGATATTGAAATACATATATATCGTTTTTGGTTGTATATCGGTGGTATTGGGAGCAGTAGGTGTGGTGGTGCCAGGGTTGCCCACCACGCCTTTTGTATTGCTAGCCTCGTGGTGTTTCTATAAGAGTTCGCCACGCTTGCAAACATGGCTGCTACAATCTTTCTTGGGCAAATACATTCGTGACTACAAGGAAAAGGGGGGACTGACCACGCGCAAACGATTGTACATTATTGCCTTGATGGCGACGATGGTGAGTGTGTCCATTATTTTCTTTATTCCTAATACTACAGTGGACATTATCGTGGGCATAGCAGGACTGATAGGTTGTATCGTGGTGGGTTTTGTGGTTTCCAAAGCAAAAGAAGAAGAGAAATGAAAAAGATTTTATTTGTTTGTCATGGCAATATCTGCCGCAGCGTGATGGCAGAGATGATTATGCGCCATCTGGTGTCGCAAGGTTTGTCGGATAGTGAGTTATCCATTGTTATTGATTCTTGCGCTACCTCGCGCGAAGAGATCGGTAATGATATCTATCCTCCAGCCAAACGCTGTTTGACGGCGCACGGTGTACCATTCACGCGCCACGCGGCACGACAGATTACCTGCGAGGATTATGAGAGTTTCGACATGATTCTCTGCATGGAGGACTACAATATCCGCAATCTCCGCCGTGTATTGGGCGAGGAGATTATGATGCACGATGCTGCCTTGTCTCAACCCAAAATTCGCCGTCTATTGAACCGCGACATGGCTGACCCTTGGTACACAGGCGACTTTGAAACCACTTACCGCGATTTGATGGAAGGGTGCACAGCATTGCTAACTCACTTACGAAAATAAATAATATTAAAAAATCCTGCCCATATGAGCAGGATTTTTTAATGAATATAGTATGCTCTATTATGGCAACATCACTACTTCGAATACATTGCCTGCATCAACCAGTTTCTTCAAGGTTGCTTGTACGGTTTCAGCAGTAATTGCCTCTACAGCAGATTTGTAATCAGCGATATAATTGATACCATACATGTAATACATATACAATACGGTGTCCCAATAACTATTCTTCTCCAAATCCTCTTGGAAGTCCTTGAGCATAGATTCCTTCTCCTTGTTCAAGTCTTTTGCCAAAGGTCCATCCTTCACGATAGTTTGTACCTCCTCGTGAATAATATTCATCAGTTTGGTTTGCTTTTCTGGGTCGGTATCAAATTGCATAATCAAGTAAGCCATTGGCACTGGATAGATGTTTAATCCACCGCCACAACCAACGCCATACGAACCACCCTCACGTTCACGGATAGACTCCAGATAGCGAGTAGAAAGGATACGGCCAATCATCTCCATATTCAAGTCATTCGCCAGTGTGTATGGGATGTCATATGAAGTATATTGGATGCGGTTGCTGGCAGTCTTAGTTTCCATCTTACGGGTGAAGTAGTTCTTGTTGACACCCTTAGGAACGCGTACACCATTGTCACATATATTCTCCTTTTTCTTCGATGTCTTCATACCACCGAGCCATGTGCAAACCAATTCTTGGAACGCTTGGTCGTCTGGATTGACATTACCCACAAAGGTAAACACAAAGTCCGCAGGGTTGGCAAAACGTGTTTGGTAGATCTCCAACGCCTTATCCATATTAGCGTTCTTCAATGCGTCCTTGTTGAAAATCACTGTACGTGGTGAGTTGTTGGTGGACATCATATTAACGGAGTCCGAGAAGGCTGCTTTAGGGTTCTTATCACGGTTTGCCAATTGGCTCTCCAATACACTCATCAGCATCTGATATGCCTCTTCGTCGCGGCGAGGAGCAGTGAAATAGAGGTAATTGAGTTGGAGAAGTGTCTCCAAATCCTTTACTGTAGAACCTCCATCCATTGATTCGGTATTGTTGTTGATTGATTGGGACAAAGAGATATTCTTGCCCGTTAATGCTTTTTGCAAATCAGTCATAGACATATCTGCAATACCGCTGAGCGAAACAACATCCGTAGCTAATGCTGCTGACACAAGATCTTCGGTTGCAACGAGTGATGTACCGCCTTTAGAGAAAGCAGAAAAGAGAATCTCATCTTGCTTGAACTCGGTAGGTTTAACAATGACGCGTACACCATTGGAAAGTGTCCATTCGGTAGTACCAAGGCTCTCGTTGTATGCTGTCTTGCGGATTTTGCCTGCTTTAGGTGCCTTTTCTACCAAATTCTCACGGATAGCTTCCTCTACAGGTGCCTCAATCTCCTCGTTCTTCACCGCAGCTAAGAGTTCAATTGCCTCAGCTTCGGTAGGAAGTACAGCCTCAATAGGTGCTTGGAAAGCGATAATCAAGTTGTGGTCAGTAACCCATTGTTGTGCTTGTTTGTTGAGTACATCCACCGTGATTATAGGTAGTAGCTGCTGAATTACTTGGTATTCCCATTCCTCACCAGGCATTGGTGCACCATCCAGATAGTGGCGGATACACTCTTGTGCACGGCTGATATTGCGTACGGTTCCACGCTCGTTGTATGCCTTCTCGTAGTATGAGAGCCACTCTTTCTTCACTCGGTCCAACTCGGCATTCGTAAAGCCATAGCGGCGTACTTTCTCTAATTGAGTCAGCAGATCTTTGTATGCTTGCTTCTCTTGACCTTGCTTTGCGATATAGATCGCCATAAACGCATCTTTCTCCTTCACGGTCTCACCGTAATACGAACCAGCGCCAACAAATGAAGCGTTAGGATCCACATACAAGTCGTTGAAACGATTATTGAGCATATCACATATTAAGTCTGCCATCAGCGATACGCCATATGCCATATCCGTTCCACGTAACTCCTTTGGTAGTTGGTCTTTCTTGAACTCTAACTCAATACGAGTATTTTGTGCCTCTTTGTCTTTTACGATAGCCACGATAGGAGTCTCATTGTCGTTTACCGAATACAAAGGACGCTCGCCACGGTTTACGCGTGCAGGTACATCAGCCCAAAGGGCTTTAATCTTTTGCTCGATTTGATCTACATCAATATCACCAACTACGATGATAGCTTGGTTATCAGGACCATACCATTTCTTATAATAGTCACGGAGTGCATCGTAAGCGAAGTTATTGATTACCGCAGTATCGCCAATCACATCGCGTTTAGCATATTGGCTACCTGGGTATCGGAGCATATTACTTTGCTTCCACATACGGCGGTCAGCGCCCATGCCAGTACGCCATTCTTCGCGAATCACACCACGCTCAGCATCAATTTCCTCTGGCAGTAGCAACAAACCGCAAGCCCAGTCATGCATTACAAGCAAAGCAGAGTCGATGATGCCCTCGCGAGTAGTTGGCACTTCGCTGAGGCGATACACTGTCTCATCCAATGAGGTATAAGCGTTAATGTTTCCACCAAAGTTCACACCGATAGACTCAAAGTATTCGATGATACCTTTGCCTGCAAAGTGTTCTGTACCATTGAACGCCATGTGCTCAAGGAAGTGCGCCAAACCGTTTTGGTGGTCTTCTTCGAGGATAGCACCTACCGCTTGTGCAATATGGAACTCAGCACGATTTTTTGGGTATTCATTATGACGGATATAATAAGTCAGACCATTCTCCAACTTACCCACGCGCACTGCCGAATCAATGGGCAGTGGCTGTGGTTGTTGCGCTACCGCTACGAGCGACAACGCCAGCACCATGATGCATAGAATTACCTTTTTCATATTCACAAATTTTGGTTAATTTTCTATAATTTTCTTCAATTTTTGTTTTCTTCCACACTATCCTTTGCCATTTCGTCTTGGCTCTTGGTTCCTTGCTCCTGATTCACCACCTCTTCCTTTTTCTTCTTTCTTGGAGCGCGTTTCTTCTTGGGTTTCTCTTCCTCACCTTTTAACCTCATCGCCTCGTTCGCCTCGATGATTTCATCGGTACGGCTCACCCAAGGGCGAGGGCCAAGGATTGCCTCCACATCGTCAGAAGTAATCACCTCTTTCTCAATCAACATCTGAGCCAACTTATTGTGACCTTCAGCATTCTCCTTGAGGATTTTCTTCGCGCGCGCCATCTGTTCGGCGATGATTGTACTGGTTTCGCTGTCAATCACTTCTGCCGTCTTCTCTGAATAGGGTTTGGTGATACCCATATCGTATCTGCCTGTCGAATCGTAGTAACTGATATTCTTCAGTTTGTCCGACATACCGTAGTATGCCACCATAGCGTATGCTTGTTTGGTCGCACGCTCCAAGTCATTGAGCGCACCCGTAGAGGTCTGTTGCAAGAACACTTCCTCCGCAGCGCGACCGCCCAACAAGGAGCAGAGATTATCCATGATATGGTCTTTGTTGGTCAGTTGTCGCTCCTCTGGCAAGTACCATGCCGCACCCAACGCCATGCCGCGCGGCACGATGGTCACTTTTACCAACGGATTACCCCAACGCAACAGCCATGAGATAGTCGCGTGACCTGCCTCGTGATACGCCACCGAGCGTTTCTCCTCCTCGGTCATAATCTTGTTCTTGCGCTCCAAACCACCTATGATACGGTCCACCGCGTCCATGAAGTCTTGTCGCGTAACAGACTTGTGGTCATTACGCGCTGCTATCAGGGCTGCCTCGTTGCAGACATTGGCAATATCCGCACCCGAGAAACCAGGCGTTTGCTTAGCCAAGAAATTAATATCCAAGTCCTTATCTATCTTTATGCCTGCTATATGCACACCAAAGATCTCCTTACGCTCTTGCAAGTCGGGCAACTCTACATGTATCTGACGGTCAAAACGACCAGCACGCAACAGCGCCGCATCCAGCACATCAGCACGGTTAGTCGCAGCCAGAATAATCACACCCGAATTGCTACCAAATCCATCCATCTCTGTAAGCAGTTGATTCAGAGTCGATTCGCGCTCATCGTTACCGCCACCCATCATATTGTTGCGACCGCGGGCACGACCTACTGCATCAATCTCATCAATAAAAATAATAGCAGGTGCTTTCTCTTTCGCTTGACGGAAGAGGTCACGCACACGGCTGGCACCTACGCCCACGAACATCTCCACGAAGTCGCTACCCGACATCGAGAAGAATGGCACATTCGCCTCACCTGCCACTGCCTTGGCAAGCAATGTCTTACCCGTCCCTGGAGGGCCTATGAGTAGCACGCCCTTTGGAATCTTACCGCCTAAGTTGGTGTATTTGGTAGGGTTCTTGAGGAAGGAAACGATCTCTTCTACCTCCTGCTTCGCGCCTGCCAAACCTGCCACATCCTTGAAGGTGATTTTATCTTTCTTGTCTTTGTGTTGCACTTCTGCTTTCACTTTGCCCACATTGAAGATACCGCCAGGACCGCCGCCCGCAGCGTTGGCCATACCGCGGCTCATCCATACGAAGAAGAGCACAATCAGCAAGAAAGGCAGGATATTCACCAGTATGAGGTACCAGTCGCCTTTGGACTTGGCGTAGCTGACATCGATTGCTGCTTTGCCTGCCTCTTTGCGGGCTGCGTTCACGCCATCAATATACTTGGCGAACTCCTCCACAGAAGGCACATGCATCTTCAGCTTGCCGTTGGCATTTTCGCCCTTCTCTTGGTTGTTGAACACCAAGACATATTTCTCGGGACGAATCTTCGCCTCAGCGGTATTGTCGTCATATACCGTAACGGATGCCACGGCATCGTTCTCCACATACGCAGTAAACTTGGTGTAACTCAGGTCTTTGTCTATACCTTTCTCACCTCCCATTGGGAAGAAGAAAAAGATCAGCAGACCTATCATAATAGCATAATAGAGCCAAGTCAGCGGCGAACGCTTTGGCTTATTGTTTTGGTTGTTGATTTGGTTTGGGCGTTTAGGTTTCTGTTCTGCCATAATAATTTATTGATTATTCCATGCCGCTCGCGGTGTTGGCGAGCGGAATTGTTGTTTATGTTGTCTTTCTAAAACACAAATCCGTTGTTTTTTTACACCTCAGGGATTTCTGTAATCTTGCCATCCGCCCACAGGTGCTCAATGTCGTAGTATGCACGTGGTTCGCGTTGCATGATATGCACGAAGATATTGCCGTAGTCCAGCACAATCCACTCTGCGTTGTCGCGTCCGTCCACGAATAGTGGGTGTACATGTGTTTGCGTGCGAACGAAACTGTCCACTTCATCTGCTATTGCTGCCACTTGTGTGTTCGAACCGCCCTCTGCGATGATAAAATACTCCGCAGGTGCAATAGGTAATTTGCGTAGATCCACAGTTACTATACGCTGTCCCTTACGATTTTGAATACCTTCGATAATCGTTTCTACTAATTTCTTGGTTGATACTTCTTTTTTCATTATTCTATTGTTTCAAATTTTCAGATTATTAATGCGCATTGCGCTTGTTTGCATATTGCTACAAATACCTTGCCAAAGGCAACGATTCTGCCATTTTGGCACACATTAAGGCAATTTGGGTACAAAGGTACAAAAAAAAACGCAGTTCTGCAAGAGAATTGCGTTTTTTCTATCATTTTCCACTTCGAGTGTTCACTTTTCAGTTTTCCGTTTCCGATTCCGCCTTATCATTTTCCTCGTCTAATTCGGACATTTCTTCAATTTGATGGATATATTCGTCCCATTCTGTTGTGCGTTTTTTTCTTCCTATTTTTTTATTCATCCATTCGCCTAATTTTCGTTGCCATTGTGGGATGAATAGGTTCAACAAAGTTAGCACAAGCAACAAAACAAAAACTACTTTTTCATGTACGGCAAACTCAAACCGACCATTACTATAGTTGTCCACCAATAATAGAACTATAACCATAATACAAAATACTCCATATACGATTCTATATTTCTTTTCTACCATAGGAGTAGTCATTTTACGTATTTGCTCTTTTACCGTTTGCAAGTTTCCAGAGCGAATATCCTTTATTTTTATGATTGAAGTCCCTATAATTAACATCGTTAACATTATTGCCGTTGTTATAGTTTCCCATATCAGTTGAAAGTCAGTATGGGTTCCATCAAACCACGCAAAGTTCATTATCCAAAGTGCGACAGTAAGACTCGCAATAAATAAGATTACTACCCACATAAAAACTTTAAATCGTAACGTCTTCCTAAACATCAATTTTCGCAAGTTCTTTTCATTTATAATCTCCTGCCTATTCAGTTTCTCTTTCAGCGCAGCCAATTGCTCGCGCATTTCTTGCAATTCATCCATAATATATCTATTTTATAAGTTTAATGGTTTTTCTTTAATTCTTCGCGAATACGCACCAATCGTACCGACACATTTTTCGCGCTGATACCTACAATTTCCCCGATTTCATCGTAACTCAGGTTTTCTAACCAAAGCATGATTATCGCTCTGTCGAACAACCCTAACTTCTGAATCCGCTTGTAGAGCATCTGCACTTGCTCCATGTCTTTGTCGTTTTCATCGAACAAGTCAATATCCACCGCCAATGGGATACGCTCGCCACGGCGTTTCTCTTTTCTATCCATCGAGATACATGTGTTCATTGTTACGCGATACACCCATGTTTCAATCTTACTCTCGTTGCGAAATTTCTCAAAGCCCTGCCACAAGTGAATCAATGTCTCTTGAAACAGATCATCGATCTCATCCTTGTCTTTGGAGAACATATAGCAGATACTATATATCGTGCTCTTCTGCTCCTTGACCAGGGCCGCAAATTCTTTTTCGGTTTGTTTCATATCACTCGTTTATTTTTATGCCACATTTCAGCAGGTAATCTTAGGTGATTCTTAGGTGATTCTTAGGTTATTTATAGGTGATTCAGCAATTTTCACTATAAGATTATCATACCTTGCCGCGAACTTTTTACTAATGTTTACCCATTAGACGCACTACCTATTCGATTTACTACAGCGAAGTTAAAATTTTTAGGATTTATATACCAATTGACACTATGTCTTGTTTTCCCTGTCGCGCCAGGAAATGCGGGGTCCCCGATGAGCCTCGTGGGCGAATGGGGTGCTATTTGATTGGCGCGAAAGTTGTTTAAGTTGTTTTTTAATAAATAATTCTTGTGGTTTTTAGTTTTAGTGTCAACATATATATAGTTCCCATATTTTTTGTTTTCAACCAAAATATGCTGCAAAGATACACCAAAATTTGCGTATTTGCAAAAATTATAGTAACTTTGCACCCCGAAATCCAATAACCCATAGCCCAATGGGCGTCCAATAACCAACACAGCAATATGTTTATCATCGGCATTGCGGGCGGTACCGGCTCAGGAAAAACAACCGTGGTACGCAAACTCATAGAGCGCCTTCCAAAGGGCGAAGTCGTAGTCATCCCACAAGACTCCTATTACAAAGACAGTAGTCATGTGCCTGCTGAAGAGCGTCAGAACATCAACTTCGACCACCCGGATGCTTTTGAATGGCCTCTACTTGCCAAACACATTGAACAACTCAAAAAAGGTCAAGCCGTAGAGCAACCCATCTACGACTATATTACCTCTTCACGTTTGCAAGAAACGGTACATGTTGAGCCTAAGGAAATCATTATCGTTGAGGGCATTATGGCGCTCCGCGACTATCATCTCCGCCAACAAATGGACCTTAAGATTTTCGTTGATGCTGATGCCGATGACCGTCTCATACGCGTAGCGAAGCGCGATATAGTGGAACGCGGGCGTACAATCGAAGCAGTGATGGAACGTTATCAACGCGTTCTCAAACCCATGCACGAGCAGTTTATCGAAACCTGCAAACGCTATGCGGATGTGATTATTCCACAGGGGGGACACAACAACGCCGCTATCAATATGCTCGTGAAGTTCATCAAACAAGAGCTCAAAGAAAAAGCCCATAACCAATAACCAACAACCAATAGCCCATAACCAATAGCCCGCTGGGCGTCCATTAGGCGAAGCCGTCCAATCACCCAATGCTCTATCTCCAACTCTTCTGGACATATCTCAAGATTGGTACTTTCACAATAGGTGGAGGGTATGTAATGCTATCCATGATTGAACATGAGATTGTGGATCGCAAAGGTTGGATAGACCGTGAGGAGTTCATGAATATGATTGCTCTTGCGCAAGCAGCACCAGGACTTATTGCGGTGAATTCGGCGGTTTTTATCGGTTGGCGCATTGGAGGTTGGCGAGGTGTAATTGCCACCGTGTTAGGAGCAGTACTGCCCTCGTTCCTCATTATTTTGGCAATTGCCATGGTCTTTCAAAACTACAAAGACCTTCCCGCAGTAGAGGCCGTATTCAAAGGCATCCGTCCTGCGGTAGTTGCCTTGATTGCAGCTCCACTCATCCGCATGGCATATAGTGCCAAAATAACATGGGCAACCGCTATCATTCCTATCGCAGGTGCCTTATTGATTTGGCTCGGCGGACTATCTCCAGTGTGGATTATCTTTGTTACTGTTGTTGTTACCCTGCTATATACTTGGCTTAAAGAAAGGAGATCTACTAAACAGTAGCGAAGCGTTCACTAAACTCTAAATACTAAACAACCATGCTATACTTACAATTATTTCTCAGTTTCCTAAAGATTGGACTCTTCGGTTTTGGCGGTGGATTGGCGATTTTCTCGCTCATCCAACACGAGATAGAGAAGTATGGTTGGATGACACAAGAGGAGTTCGTGGACATTTTAGCTATCAGCCAAGTCACCCCAGGCCCTATCGGCATCAACTGTGCCACTTATGTAGGCTATACTGCCACTGGCAACATCTGGGGTAGCCTATTAGCAACAACGGCGATTGTCATTCCCAGTTTGGTGATTATGCTCAGTATTTGCAAGGTATATTTTGTTATAAGTACCCGATTTCAACACAATATCTATTTCACACGCACCATGCACATGCTGCGTTTGTCGGTATTGGGAATGATTGGTGCAGCAGCACTTCTACTAATCAAGCCTATCAACCAGCCTTCAGTCAGTTTCATCGATTGGAGCAGTTGGGCTATCTTCACTATTACTTGTGCGCTTACTATTCTCCCTCTATTCCTAAAGACGACCGATTCCAACGGATATTCTACAACAAAAAGAGCCATCTTTAGCAAGACAGCCCTTAATATTCTTTCGCACCCAATTATTCTAATAGTATTGGCAGGAATAGCGGGGTATATTATTTATGGGTAATATTCGTTAGTTAATGCTGCGAACTACGAAAACAGCATACTACTTCGTCATTTTATCAGTTCGCGAGCAAATTCGGGGATGTTGATGCCATCGAAAGTGCCCGAAGTCATCATCAAAAGTGCGGTGTTTTCGTACTTAATGGAACGAAGGCGTTGTTGCAGCATTTGGCTATCCGTAAATACCTCTACATTTTTCGTGCCAAACGCATCACGGACAGCTTCGGCGGTGATAGGTGTCAGTTTTTTGTGCTCAATCACTTTCGGATTGAAGTACACCAATGCCACATCCGCATTTTCCATACAACCCTCGTACTGAGGCAAGAAGTCAGCCATCAGACTGGAGAAGGTATGCAACTCCATGGCTGCCACCAACTGCTTTTCGGGGTAACGCTCGCGTACTGCATTAACCGTGGCACGGAGTTTACTTGGAGAGTGGGCAAAGTCCTTATATGCCACATTATCGCCTATTTCATCTATAAGTTCGAGGCGGTTGCTCGCTCCCGTAAAGGTGGCTATCTCGCGGTAGAAGTCATCCAACGATACGCCAATCTGCTGGCAAGCCAATGCGGCCGCTTGCAGGTTCTCCATATTGTGCTTACCAAAGATTTTCATATTCACATCCCCTTGGTATGCTTCGTATGGCAGTTGCTCTATATCTGTTCGTGCTTGAGAGGCTATCTCGCACAAGTTGGTGTCGTGTTTATAGTAGATAAATGTACCGTTTTCTTCGATTCCATCAACAAACTTACGGAAAGTGTCCACATATTCGGGGAAAGTTGGGAACACATTAATATGGTCCCATGCTATACCTGTCAGTATCGCCACATGGGGGTGATACCACAGGAACTTCGAACGCAAATCCAATGGCGAAGTCAAGTATTCATCGCCCTCAAAGACTGCGTACTTAGCCGTATCAGAGAGGCGTACCATGCGCTCGAAGCCCTCAATCTGTGCGCCCACCATATAATCGGCTTCAATACCGAGGTGCTGAAGCACATAGAGAATCATAGAAGTGGTAGAGGTCTTACCGTGGCTTCCACCTACAACGATGCGAATCTTATCCTTGGTTTGCTCGTAGAGATACTCGGGGAAAGAGTAAATCTTGATACCGAGTTCGCGTGCGCGAACCAACTCAGGATTATCTTCGCGCGCGTGCATACCTAAAATAATAGCATCAATATCAGAGGTGATATTCTCGGGATGCCATCCCATCTCTTTAGGTAGCAGACCTGCCTCCTGTAGATGTGTGCGAGCAGGGTCGAAGATCTCATCATCTGACCCTGTCACCACATATCCTGCTTTGGTAGCCACCGCCATGGCCAAATTGTGCATGGCGGCACCACCTATTGCTATAAAGTGTATACGCATAGTTCTTTATTGCTGTTAATTAGACTGCAAAGGTAGTGAAAAGTTTTGAGTTGTGCAAGATTTTGGCAATTTATTGTAAAAATAATCGTTCAAGCCCATCGGGCGAGATAAGACTATAGTGCCGAAA
>JAZNRY010000108.1:0-27779 GCA_045590995.1 Paludibacteraceae bacterium
GGTTAAAGGTTAGAGGCAAGAATAGCGGCGAAAGCCGCATCTTCCCAGCCTTTACACCTTACACTTTACACTATACATTAAAATAAAAAACAGAAAGACATGAAAAAAGTATATATTGCGCCTCAAACAGAGGCAATCAAAGTAATCGCAAATGGAGTGCTCATGGCAAGTCCTGGCGGTGGAAGCAATCCCGTAGCAGACTTATTCTACGGCGGAAACAAAGGTGGCTTTGGTGGTAACTAATCCACTAACCAATGCCCCTATTGTGCTACCAACCAGTAGCATAGTGCATTACGAATTGCATTATTACTGCATTTCTAACCCAACAAAAAAATCGTGCCACCCTCACGGTAGGCACGATTTTTGATTTTTATACCAAATCCTCTATGATTCGATTCAAGATGTGAAAGCCCTCTTTGGTAGCCACCAAGCGTTCGCCCTCTTGTCTTAACAATCCCCGCTGCACATATCCCTTCGCCCTATTCATATCCACCGCAGCCATCGCCACTCCTCTATTGGTGCGCAAACCCAACATCACGCGTTCCGTATGGCGTTGTTCTTCGGTTAACCATTCTATCTCTGGCAACAACGCATGCGCACGCGCCTGCTGGATATACATATCCAAATCCGACACATTCCACTGCCGCTTCTCGCCATCATAGCTGTGCGCACCTGCACCCAATCCCAAATAGGGCGTATCGTTCCAATAACTACTATTGTGCTTCGACTCGCGCCCAAGAAGCGCAAAATTACTCACTTCGTAATGCACATATCCGTTCCTCGTGAGTGTCTCCACCAAGTAATCATACATTTGCATCTCCATATCCTCATCCACCGCAGCCACCACTCCACGCTCCAGCAACGCCATCAACGCCGTACCCTCTTCGTAAATCAGCCCATAGGAAGATATATGCTGCACACCCAATTTGAGTGCTTCCACTATATCGTTTTGCCATTGCGGCATGGTTTCCGTAGGAAGAGCATACATGAGATCTATGGAGATATTGTCAAACCCTGCAGCTTGCGCTACGGCTACTGCCTCGCGAGCCTGCTGGGCTGTGTGGCGTCGCCCGATGAGTTGTAGTAGTGTATCATCAAAACTCTGCACACCCATACTCAGCCGATTGATACCCATTGCACGCCATGCACGAACATTCGCTTCCGTCACATCGCCAGGATTCACCTCTAAAGTAATTTCCACACGACTCCCCCACTCCATACCACACAACGCCACACAACGCTGTACAATACGACTCAACGCCCCCACAGGCAAGGTACTCGGCGTTCCGCCGCCCATGTAAATGGTGCGCACTTCTTCGGTCAGTGTATGTTTGCGGTCCTCCAGCTCACATAGCAACGCCTCTACATACTCTTCCTGACGCGCTAACTGCGTCGTAGAAAAGAAGTCGCAATACTTACATCTGCTCTTGCAAAATGGTATGTGTATATATATTCCCGCCATGGGACTGCAAAGGTAGTGTTTTTTTTGCAATTTAACCGCCAACAAACACATAGTTTTCAAAAAAAGTGCGTTTTATTTGCATATATGCACTTTTTTTTGTAATTTTGCGGGCTGATTAGGTACTTTGCCTAAATATGTAGAAAGAAATGACAGACAACCAACTCATATTCAGAAGTTTTGCCAGCGGAAGTAGCGGTAACTGCTATTATTTGGGTACCTCCAAATGGGGCATTCTCATTGATGCTGGTATTTCTGCGCGTACCATTCAGAAAAACCTACGCGAAATGGGCTTGGATTATGCCAATATCATGGGTGTGCTTATCACCCACGACCATGCTGACCACATTCGCGCAGTGGGCACCTTGGGCGAGCGCGTGCACCTACCTATATACTCCACGCGCGCGATTCATGATGGCATCGACCGCAACTATGGCGTGAGAGAAAAACTGCGCACCTCACAACGATACATTGAAAAAGGCGTAGAATGGGAACTCAACGGCATGAAAATCAACACCTTTGGCATCTCACACGACTCTACAGAATGTATCGGATATGTGATTGACTTCTTAGGACAACGCTTTATGATTGCCACCGATTGTGGACAGCCTAACCTGACAATGGAGTCCTATATCAATTCAGCCAATCATATCGTGATTGAGTCGAACCACGACGAATCGCTGTTGCTGAATGGTCCCTACCCTACCTATCTTAAAGAACGAATCCTATCGCCCAAAGGGCATCAAAGCAATACCACCTGCGGAACGCTATTGGCAAAGAACTGGCACAACGATATGCGTAATATATTCTTATGCCACCTTAGCCACGAAAACAACGATCCCAGTGTGGCAATAGAAACAATCAAAGAAATCCTGTTAGACGAAGGCATCATGCCCGGCGAAGACTTGTTCCTCACTCCATTGGAGCGTCTAAAACCAAGTCCTATATACATATTGGACGAACATATCATTACCCACTAAACATTGCAATACTATGGATAAATTAGTTATCATCCCAACCTACAATGAGAAGGAAAACATCGAAGCTATCATCACCGCTGTGATGAACCTACCCCTTGGTTTTCATGTCCTGATTATAGATGACGGTTCGCCCGATGGCACAGCTACCATTGTCAAGGACCTCATGCAAAATAAATTCAACGGTCGTTTGCATATCATTGAACGCGCAGGCAAATTGGGATTAGGCACCGCATATATCACTGGCTTCAAGTGGGCTATCGAACACAAATATGACTACATCTTTGAAATGGATGCCGACTTCTCGCACAACCCTAACGACTTGCTCAAACTCTATGACGCTTGTGCCAACCAAGGCGCAGATGTGGCTATCGGTAGTCGCTATGTGACAGGCGTGAATGTCGTAAACTGGCCTATGGGGCGTGTACTAATGTCGTATTTTGCAAGCAAGTATGTACGCACTGTCTTAGGAATGAAAATCCATGACACCACCGCTGGCTTCAAATGCTATCGCCGCGAAGTACTGGAAACCATCGAATTAGACAAAATCCGATTCAAAGGATACGCTTTCCAGATTGAAATGAAATTCACAGCATACAAGTGTGGATTCACCCTACAAGAGGTGCCTATCATCTTCATCAACCGCGTATTGGGAACCAGCAAGATGTCAGGTGGCATATTCTCAGAAGCGTTATTAGGAGTCATACGCCTAAAACTGAATTCAATAACACGCAAATATCCACAGAAAAACGCCTGATTGTTTTTCTCGTTTAGAGTTTAGCGAAAAATGAAACAAATACTTGCATTATTAGTAGTTGCATTCGGACTAATAGCCTGCAACAAAACAACTAACGAACAACAAGCCCAAGTGCCTGTTGTTCGCTATGAATGGGGATTGCCCATTGATTCGTTTCGCATTGACACCTGCGTTGTCAAAGAAGGAGAAACCTTAGGGGGCATGATGAATCGTTTGGGCGCAACGCGCCAACAACTAACAGGTATCACCCTTATGCCTCGTTCGGAGTTTGATGTGCGCAGTATCCGTCCTGGCAAAACATATTACGCACTCTTTCAAACGGACACTGCTGGCATAGAACACTTATGCTATTATGTCTATAAACCCAGTATTCGTGAGGACATCGTACTGCACCTCACCGACTCTATGCATGTGGAACGCTTTGAGAAACCGATCATCCATAAGAACCGTACTGCCGAAGTAGTAATAGAGTCCAGCCTGTGGAACGCCATGGCAGGCAACAACTTACCCACAGAGTTGGCTTTGGAGCTAAGCGATATTTATGCATGGACAATCGACTTTTTCGGTTTGCAAAAAGGCGACTCCATCCGTGTACATTACGACGAGCAATATGTGGACAGCACCCGCATTGGCATCGGACGCATTTATGCAGCAGACTTTTACCATGCACGCCGCTGGCAAGAAGCCTTTTGGTTTGAGAACGGAGCTATTCACAACTATTTCGACGCAGAAGGCAATAGCCTACGCAAAGCATTCTTGAAAGCACCACTCAACTACAAACGCATATCTTCGGGATTTACCTATGCACGCAAACACCCTATCTACAAGGTAGTTCGCCCACACACAGGCGTGGACTATGCGGCGCCAATGGGTACACCTGTAGTGAGTATTGGCGATGGCGTCGTAACCATGAAGCAGTACAAAGGCGGAGGCGGACATACCGTAAAAATCAAACATAACTCTACTTACACCACTGCTTATCTTCACCTATCAAAATATGCCAAAGGATTGGCTGTAGGTAAACATGTGAAACAAGGCGAAGTGATTGGTTATGTGGGCAGTTCTGGTTCAAGCACAGGACCGCACTTGGATTTCCGCGTATGGAAGAACGGCAGCCCAATAGACCCCCTGAAAATGCAATCGCCACCCGCTGAACCCATCCCTGTACACTACAAAGACACCTTTGCCACAGTGGTGGAGAATTACCGAAAATTGCTAAAAAACGAATAACCATCTATTCCTATGCTACGCCTGCGTAAAATAGAACCCACGGACCTGCCCTATCTCTACCAATGGGAAAACGATGCACGCATGTGGGCAGACTCCGACACACACAATCCGCTCTCACAAGCCGACTTGCGCGAATACATAGCTTCATCTACAGGCGATATTTACCGCGACGGACAACTACGCTTGATGATTGACAACGAGGGAGAAAGCATAGGGTGTATAGACCTATTCGACTTCGACCCCCGAAATCGCAAAGCCGCCATCGGCATGTATATCGCACCGCATGCAAGAGGAAAAGGCATTGGCAAACAAGCAGTAAAACTGCTGGAAGAATATGCCTTTGGTTTTCTGCAACTGCGTATGTTATACGCCATTATCGCTACGCAAAACATTGCCTGCTCTTCCATATACGAAAAAGAGGGCTATCAGCCCTCCTCTATTCTTCGCGCTTGGACATTGGAAGATGATGCCATTCTCTGGCAGAAGATAAATGAATAGTTAATAATTAATATTCATTTTAACCGAATAGTCCAAATAGCCCTTTCTTTTGTTTTGGTTCCTCCATGATGTTGCCTGCAGGAGCGGGACGATGGCAGTTGCCGCTCATTACCATTTGATAAATAACTCCCCAATCAGGTATGCCACCTAAATTGCGATCATCAATAAAGAGTTCTGCTTCCAACTTGCGCGCACGAACAATATCCGCATTCTCCTCGGGGAAATTGCTGTTCACCGAATAGAACTCCAATCCCTTAGAAGCACAATAGTCAATCGCCTCCTGCAACAATTCCCCCTCACGACAAGTCCAGAGAATGAGTTGGTGATGACCCTCTTGCTGAAGTTTCTTCAATGTGTCAATAGCAAACGGAATGGGTTTGCCAATCTTAGGATATTCATGGGTGACGATAGTTCCGTCAAAATCTACTGCGATAGTCATAATCGTGTTGTTTATAGTTGTTTAGTGTTATTTAGTATTGTTCTTGATTGGGGTCTTTGGGTTGGAGTTCGAGTTCCATTTTGCGCTCGGATGGCTTGGAGAAATACCAACCAATAGCAGCCACCGCCGCTACCCACAACATGGATTGATAAGCACCCATTAGGTAAAAAGCAGCTATAGCAAACACCATCGTATTGCCAACCAACAGAATACGCAATGAAGCGGCTTTCTTATAACCCAAAAGTTGCTCTTCGTGATTATCCAATGTACTCAGTTTCGTACATTGTTTTTTGCACAAATACAAACCCAATGGAATAGTAATCAAGGCATCAAAAATAACAATATATTGAATTGCCTGTCCAAGGGTAGAAAGCGAATCTATGGGTTGTACATAGTCTTTCATAATGAGAAAATACGCCAATGTACCCGCCAACAATGTTAACGCCATTATACCATAATAATACACATTGAGTGTTCGAATGATTTTTTGTTCCATATATTGTGTAAGTTAAAGAGTTTTAAAAGTTTTAAGGGTTACGCCTTGAAATCAACACGATTAACAATTGATCGTCCGAGCGTTATCTCATCCGTATATTCCAATTCGTTGCCAATAGCTACACCACGCGCTATTTGGGATATTTTCAAGCCTTCCCCGACAGGCAGGGGAGCCATGAGATTCTGCAAACGCTTATAGATATAGAAGTTCGTAGTATCGCCTTCCATCGTTGTAGGCAATGCCAATATCACTTCCTTGATAGCTTCAGGCTGAATACGCGCCACCAACGAATCTATTTCTATATCCGAAGGTCCCACCCCATCCATGGGCGATATGACTCCTCCCAACACATGGTACAAGCCATGGTATTGCCCCGTATTCTCAATTGACATCACATCCTGCACATTCTCCACCACACACACCGTCTGCCTATCTCGCGAATGTGACTGACAAATCGGACACAGTTCTTGATCGGACACCGTGTGGCAAACACGACAATAATGCACATCCTGTTTGAGGGAATTGAGGGCAGAAGTAAACGCCTCTACATCGGCTTCCGACTGGCGCAACAAATGCAGCACCAAACGCAAAGCAGTCTTGCGACCTATGCCCGGCAGCGATGCAAATTGGTCCACCGCCTTGCTGAGTAATATGGAAGGATAGTTCGTCATTGCTTCTTTTTTGCCCAGCGTGCAGGAATCATACGATAAGGATATTTCTCACGCATATTCTCAGCATTGGGGCAGTCGATTCTGTGAATACGAATACCCTTCATAATGCTGATAAACCCAAAAATCGGATCTCCCGGTTGTGGATTACAACAAGTGGCTAAATTATACTCCACACTCTTCACATTGATATCCACTTCCAACGCCAACGCCTCTTGCTGCTGAGCGGTCAATGGTTCATAGGTCGAACGCGAACCCTCATAATGCGGCTCATCCATCGCAATAAAGACCTCCTTGATTCGCAACAAGTCCTCTTTGCCCAAAGCGATGGACTGATAGAGGTCATTGGTTACCTTGTAACCCAATTTAAGTGCGAGGCGCGATATATCGCCTTCGGAATAGTCTATCTTCCAGTTCTTAAAGCGTCTTTCAAGCATTTCACGCCCCTCAGATGCATTGCGATACTCTACCTCTTTGAGCGCCTGTCGTATCTTATTCTTCGCACGGTGCGACACCACCACATTCAACCAATCAGCAGTAGGTTTCTGGTTGGGTGAAGTCATAATCTCCACTTGGTCACCATTTTGAAGTTTCTGACGGATACTCACATTCTGATTGCGTATGCGTCCGCCCACACAACGACACCCTACATCACTATGAATAGAGAAAGCAAAATCCAATACCGTTGCACCCGCAGATAGGCGCTTGAGATCGCCCGTAGGCGTAAATACATAAACGCTCTGGGTATCCGTATTGAGTTTGACACCATCCACGCCCTTATACGCCCAGTGTGCCGCTACACCTTTCTCTGCCACTTCGTCCATGCGACGCGTGCGTATCTGCACCTCTACCCATTTATCCTCTGGACCAAGAACCGTAGTATGCAAACTCTCATAGCCATTCTCTTTTGGTACACTCAGCCAATCGCGCAAACGCTTCGGATTAGGACGATACATGTCCGTAATAATAGAATATACTTGCCAACAATCAGACTTCTCGCTTTCAATCGGAGAGTCTAATATAATGCGAATAGCAAACAGGTCGTAGATGCGATCCACATCGCAACGCTGCGCCTGCATCTTATGATAGATACTGTGAATGGACTTCGGACGCCCCTTGATTGTGAATTGAAACCCCGCAGTTTGGAGTTTCTTCTCCAGCGGAGCAATAAACGCTGCAATATAAGCATCACGCTGTGCTTTCTTCTCATTGAGCGCATGGGCAATATACTTGTAGGTCTTGTAATCAAGGAATTTGAGCGACAGATCCTCCATCTCCGTCTTAATGACATACAAACCCAATCGGTGTGCCAACGGAGCATGCAACTCTTTTGTTTCGCGCGCCACATGGCGACGACGATCAGAGTCGCCCTCCTTATCCATTGCACGAAGTTGATCTAATCGTTCGAGCAAGATTTTATACAATACTTGATTACTATCCTCGTTCGGCATATTATCGCATAGTATGATTTTGGGCGCAAAGTTACGAAAAAAAATGCAAGTACGCAAGAAAAAAGATGAAACACTCAAAAATATTTGCATATATGAAAAAGAATTTGTAATTTTGCAGCGTAATTGGTGGCATAAAAACCAGTAAGTCGTAAATTAATAACAAAAAACAATATGAAAGCAACAAAAATTATTATCCGTGTTTTGCTCGGAATTGGTGTCATCTTCATGGCATACATTTGTGTTCAAAGCGTAGTAACTCCTATCCGCTTTGAAGAGGAGCGCGCAGTGCGCGAAACTCAAGTTATCGCTAACCTCGTCAGTCTGCGTACAGCAGAAGCTCAGTTCCGTTTGGACAAGGGATATTTCACAGCTGACCTTGACTCTCTCATCGATTATTTGAAGACTGCACCTAAAAAAGAGGTGTTGAAAGAGGGTTCGCTGACAGAGAAGCAATTGGAAGACGGTATGACCGAGTTCAAAGCAAGCAAAATCTTGGAGCGCGCACGCATCAAAGCACAACGCAAAATGAAATTCCAAGGTCCAGATAGCTTGGTACAATTGTACAATTATGTTTGGGCTAACGACCGCGAAGTGAAAGAGAAAGGTTTGCAAGGTTTCCGCCGCGATACCATCCTCACCAACATGATTCAATCACTCTACAAAGGTCAATACACCGAAGAAACTATTGGCGAAATTATCTACATCCCTTATACCGAAAATGTAAAATACGAGGTGGAAACCAACAACGAATACACCACCACACAAGGTATCAAGGTACCTATCTTCGAAATTCGCGCTCACTTCAATACTTACTTGCATGACTTGAACAAGCAAGAGTTGATTAACCTCATTGACAAAGAGGAGAAATTGGAACACTACCCTGGTTTGAAAGTGGGTTCTATTGATGCTCCTAACAACAACGCGGGTAACTGGGAGTAATCGAATGAGAATTATTTCGGGAACATTTAGGGGGCGTCGATTGATGCCCCCTAAAAATATCACAGCACGACCTACGACGGATTTTGCGAAGGAGAGTCTATTTAATCTTCTTCAGAATCGTATGGATTTCGAAGGAGTGGATATGCTGGATTTGTTTGCAGGTACAGGCGGCATAGGACTGGAGTTTGTGTCGCGCGGAGCGCGCGAAGTGACTGCGGTAGAAATGGCACATACACAGCAGAACTTTATCATCTCATGCTGCAAGCAATTAGGAATAAAAAACCTCCACCTCATTCGAGGAGATGTATTCAAATTCGTAAAGGCATGTCATGTACAATACGATTTCATCTACGCAGACCCACCATACGATTTGGACTTATTACCCACAGTACCCGATTTAGTTTTTGAACAAGGGATATTAAAAGAGGAGGGGTATTTCGTGTTAGAGCACTCCAAAGCACATGATTTCTCGCAGCATCCGCATTTCGTAGAGCAACGCGCATACGGAAGCGTGCATTTCACTTTCTTCCAATAAAAAAGAGGTCTTGCGACCTCTTTTTTATTGGATTTGGATTTCGGCAGCTGGCTTCCGGGGGCTGGCAGCCAGAGTGTGCATCTGGCAGACGGCGTCTGGGGTCCAAAGTGTGGTGTCCGACAGCCGGCGTGTGGGGACCATTCTTACTGGATGTTTCGGAGTTTCTTTTCCCAGTTCCAAGCACTCAAAAGCACCTCTTCGATAGGCGTATCCGCTTTCCAGCCCAAGACATTGTTTGCCTTATCAGGTTTAGCCCATACTTGTTCAATATCGCCTTCCCGACGCCCTACAATCTCATAGGGAACCTTCACGCCCGTTACTTGCATAAAGGTATTAACAATCTCCATGACACTCAAGCCTCGACCTGTACCCAAATTGAACACCTCTACCTGTTCTTCTGCTTTACCAGTCAACATTCGCTCAACGGCTTTCACATGGGCTTTTGCCAAATCAACCACATAAATATAATCGCGAATGCAGGAGCCATCAGGCGTATTATAGTCATTGCCATACACCCTTAGTTGCTGGCGTAAGCCAGCAGCCGTTTGCGTTACGAATGGCAACAAGTTATTTGGCACTCCATTAGGCAATTCACCTATCATTGCAGAGGGATGTGCACCTATCGGATTGAAATAGCGCAAAATAGTAGCATGAAGAGTAGCATCTGCATGTGCCTCGTCGCAAATAATCTCTTCGTTGATTTGCTTGGTATTGCCATATGGAGATAGAGCCACCTGTATCGGAGCCGTTTCATCCACTGGCAAGTGGTCGGCAGTTGGTTGACCATACACCGTGCACGAACTGGAGAAGACGATGTTATGCACACCGTGCTTTTTCATCTGCTCCAACAAAGTAACCAGCGACATCAGGTTGTTGCGATAGTACAGCAAGGGTTGTTCCACCGATTCACCCACTGCTTTACTGGCAGCGAAATGAATAGCAGCTTCTATATCGGGATAGCGATTCAACACATCATCCATAGCTGCAATATCGTTGCAATCAACCTGCTCAAAAGCAGGGCGCTGACCTGTAATAGCTGTGATACCATCTAAGACTTCCATCGTAGAATTGCTTAGATTATCTACAATCACTACATCATACCCCTGCTGCATGAGTTCAACTACGGTATGCGAACCGATATATCCTGTACCGCCTGTTACTAATATACGAGCCATTTCAATTTACTATTTGACTATATACAATTTACACTTTACAATTTAGAATAATGGACTTGGATAAACACCCGCATCTACCAATGCTTGAATCTTATCTACAACCATCTGGCGATCATCGGCATAAGTCACACCAAACCACTTGGCAGGCGTATCCAACACTTCGCAAGTAGCAGTGCCTGCATTAATCATGTCATTCACCAAAGTAGGAATATAGAACTCAGCCTTCAATTCCTGCGCGTTTTTGGTCAAGAACGCTTTGAATGCCTCCTCCGCATAATCAAAATACTCAGGAGTAAAGCCCCACATATTCATACTAACTGGGGTATCAAATGCAATCTCTACATCCTCGCCATTCTCCCCTTTGTAACAAATATGTCCGTTCTTATTCTCAATAGAAGTACGCTCTACAACATCGGTCAAGAAATTATTCGCATCGGTGCTGCACACGCCACGGCTTACACTACCATGCTCGCTCAAGGTATTGCCCACACGGTAACCTGCCATGCAGTACTTGCCTTGTTTTCCCTCTACCGAACACAAGAAGTTAGCCATTACCTCAAACGACTCTTTGCCATAGAAGTCATCCGCATTAATAACCATAAATGGCTCATTAATAAGTCCTTTTGCCATTAAAACGGCATGATTAGTTCCCCATGGTTTGGTACGCTCAGGATTGCGAGTAAAACCTTCTGGCAGATTGTCTATACCTTGGAAGCACACTTCGCATTGTACATGGTCAGCATACTTGCTGAGTACGATATTACGGAAGTCTTCTTCAAAATCTTTGCGGATTACAAAGACAACTTTTCCAAATCCAGCACGCATAGCGTCATACACGCTATAGTCCATGATGGTTTCGCCATTGGGTCCAAGACCATCCAACTGCTTTAGGCCACCATAACGGCTACCCATACCAGCCGCGAGGATAAAAAGAGTAGGTTTATTCATGTTGTAATAAATTATATAAGGTTAATATATTATTCATTAGATATTTCTATCTTGCCACGGCGTTTGCGGTGTTTGAGCCATAGACCATAAATTTCAGAACAGTTGCTGGCAGTAATAAACGCCTTGATGTTATTATCGCGGATATATGCCATGAGTGCAGCAAACTCTTCTTGCGTGAGAAGCGACTGAATTTCTTTGGATTCCTCGCCTGTATAACCACCTTCCACTGTGTATAAAGAGCAACCGCGCACCAAATCCTCCACAATATATTTGCGAATGCGCGCATGCTCACGCGAGATGATACATACGCGTTTCCTGCGGTCAAGCGAAGCTGTGAAATAGTTGATAACGATACCATTGAGCCATGTGCCAATCAAACCAATAACCACCATGCGGAAATCATTGATAAAGAATGCAGTACAGCAAATCAATGCACCTCCAATGGACACGGACATGCCAATATCGAAATGCATAAACTTGTTGATAATCTTTGCCAATATATCCAGACCACCCGTAGAGGCGTTCACACGAAATTCAATCGCCTGACTGGCAGAAAGCAGCAACACAAAACAGATGAGGTCAAACCACACATCTCCCATTCCCAAACCAGCGGACATCACAGAATCCTTCACCTGCTCCAGCACCTCCCCTGCTCTACTCAGCAGATATGGATTGCCATTCACATCCAGCACTGTTTGTCCTGCTTGCAATTGCGAAAGGACATCAGGATTGTCAATCACACGGTGTGTGAAATTGGTGTAAGGATAGATTCGGTCCCAAAGTTGTGTAAGCGGACCAAGGATCATTGCCGTATAAACCGTTTTTGCACCAAACTCATTGCCAATGAGCAAGAAAGCGAGAATCAGCAAAAAGGCATTGATACCCATCACTAAATAAGAAAATGTATCTGCATCACCACCTATGAGGGTGTTGATAACGATACTTAGACCCGAGATCGTACCAATAATTAAATGACTTGGCATCAAGAAATAATACACTGCCGCTGCACCAATTGTAATACCAATGGTCATGACCACCAATTCTTTCCAGAATTTCCAAGTACCAAGCGCGTGCCAAAAATCAATAGCCAAATTTTTCCAATACTGTGCAGAAAAATACTGCTGGAGATATGCATTCATGGTTGTTAATGTGTTATTACCAGTCGGGCGGTACGCCGTGTTGTCTGACTGAGTAAGATGGTTCTATTTTCTTGTTCTTTTTTCAATATTTCGGGCGTTGTGCCACGAATCGTGAGCATACGCAAATTGTCGTTCCATGTGACAAGATAAGCATCTTGCAGTTCGTTGATGGCGCGTTCCACAAAACGGTTGTTATCCACACAAACCGAAATAGTGACTGCGCTGGATTGTACCAAGGACATGGTCAGGTGATGGCGATGGATAATCTCGAATATATGGCTCAAACTCTCCTCCAAAACAAACGCAAAGTCTTTGGCTCGCATGGTGATAAGAATTTGATTCTCACGCCATATATACACAGGCACAGTCACTGGCTGTGCGTTTTCACAAATGATTGACCCTTCTGCCAACGGATTGCCAAATGGCTTGACATAAAGCGGAATCTTCTTGTTTTCCAAAGGGCGAATGGTCTTTGGGTGAATCACCTGCGCACCGCTATACGCCAATTCCACGGCATCGTGATACGAGAGCTGGTCGATTTTAATGGTTTCTGCTTGTTTGCGGGGATCCGCATTGAGAATGCCAGGCACATCTTTCCAAATCGTCACCGATTTAGCATCTAAAAAATTACCCAGCAATGCTGCCGTATAATCCGATCCTTCACGCCCCAAAGTTGTGCGTAGTCCCTCTTCTGTGCCGCCAATAAATCCCTGCGTAACAACCACACGCGGTCTGGCTGTTCTATCCCACCCTGCACGAATCACTTGTGCGGAGTGTTGCCAATCTACTTGCGCTTCGCGGTATGTAGCATCGGTGCGCAAGAGTTTCGGCATATTCCACCATTCGGTAGGAATACCACTTTTGAGCAAAAATACAGCTACAATCTGCGTGGACAGAATCTCGCCCCAACTAACTATTTGGTCGTAGTTCTGATCGTAAGACCATTCCGTATTGTATGCGGGCATTAGAGGCAATCGTACATCCACATTGGGCTGCAAGCCCAACTCTTGCATCACATAAACATGGTGGTCAAACACGCCGAGCCATTCCTGCTCTGCCGTTTGCTCGTCACCTTGCGACAGTGCAGCCACTACACGCTCCAACGCATTGGTAGTCTTACCCATGGCAGAAACCACAACCATCAAATCATCGCTCGTCTGAGCCACGATTTCTCGTAGGTTGCGAACGCCATCCGCATCCCTGACAGAAGCTCCACCAAATTTATATACACGCATGATTCTCTAAACTAAAGATTCGCCATTTTGATGGCGGTCACTGCGCCTTCCACACCTTTGTTGCCCAAACGACCGCCAGCGCGATCAAGCGCTTGTTGCTTGTCGAGCGTGGTGAGTACAGAGAAAATCACAGGGCAAGGATTATATATTGGCTGAGGATACATATGTGCATTCAACAGGGTAACACCTTGTGTCACCGATTGGCATACATAATCAAAGTGCGGTGTATCGCCCTTGATAACGCAACCTATCACTATTACAGCATCCACATTATTGAAGATTCCGCCCCTTCTACCGCTCACATATAGGGCAGCACCGTAGGTCAGTTCCACGGTACCTGGCACATGCATCACATCAATATTCACTTCGCGCACGCCATGTTTGATGAGTGTGTCAATAGCTCCTTGTGCCAACTTGTGGGTAATCTCGCTATTCCAGTCCGCCACTACAATAGCATAGCGCTGATGTGAAAGCACATCAGCGCTAGGCAATTCATTCGCGTTATATTGCGACAAATCAGTTGTCATACTATTCTTGCCTATAAACAATTAGCCTATAGCCTTATTTTACGAAAGCAATGTATTTCTCGATATCTTGTGCTTCTGCAGAAGCTGGATAATCGTTCTTGATGCTCTCAAAAGCTTTTAAAGCAGCCTTGTTGTTGCCAAGTTCCATTTGCACGAAACCCAATTTCTTCAAGCTCATTGGTGCAATAATCTCGTTGCCACTTGCAGCAGCGTTTTCGAATGCTTTTGCAGCTTTTGCATAATCTTCCAAATGCACATATGCGTCGCCTAAGAGTTGCGCAGCAGCAGGATCCATATTCAAGTCCTTTGCGTCAAACTTAGCCAAATACTCAGCGGCAGCAGCATAATCGCCCAATTGATAGTAGCAAACGCCTGCATAGAGAGCAGCCAACTTGCCTGCTTGTGAGCACTTGTTGTCATTAGCAATTGCCTCAAAACCAACGCACTCAGCATCGTCGCCATTGAGAGCCAACTCATAGTTGCCTTGTGTGAAATAAACCACTGCTTTTGCAGTTTCGTTGCTTGCTTCAACAGCTTTTGGCTTAATAACATAGGTATTCAAAGCCAATACACCTGTTACCACCAATGCAATAGCGATAATAGTCCATGTCAGTTTGTTTTGGTTCGCTTCAATCCAAGCACTGGTAGTGTTGAGAGCCTCTTGTACATTCTCCAAGTTTTGCTCTTCTTTCTTAAAATCTTTCTTTGCCATATTATTTTTGTATTTATTATTTCTACTTTTTCAACGCACGGCAATGTATATTCGTGCATTTTCCTATTCAGCCCGCAAAGGTACAACAAAAATTGCACATATGCAAGAAAAATGAGTGAAAATTTATTTTCTAACGATTTTTCTTGCATATAGGCGGCATTGAGCGACCGTAGCTTCGAAGATTGCTGTGAAATATACTACAAGTTTCGCGACCACGACGGCAACGAGCAACTCACAGCGATCCTTCAGGGAAGTGAAAGGAATAGTGCGCTTATAGTGCGTGTATTGTGCGTGTATTGTGCGTGAATAGTGCGTAATTGATGAGTCAAAACTCAATCAAAAAACCCTACTGACATCCTCTGCAATTTGCTTTTGCAGTTCTTCAATAGAAGCGAACTTCTTTTCTTCACGCAAAAAAGATTGGAAAGAAATTGTCAATGCTTTATCGTACAAGTCGCCTTGAAAATCAAGCAAATGCACCTCTAAAGAGAGATAATCATTGCCTACTGTAGGATTCGTACCGATATTTGCGACACCCTTGTAGAGTGTAGATTGGCGTGGAACGCCTTGAAGATCACTGCACTCGAAGATTGCGTTGCTTGAAGATTGCTGTGCTTGAGGATGCACTTCAACAGCATACACGCCCGACGGAGGGAGTTGCTTGCTGGAATTAAGACGGATATTCGCAGTCGGGAAACCAAGTTTGGTACCAATAGCATTGCCATGTTCCACCACACCCGAAATAGAATACTTATACCCCAACAAACGATTGACTTGCTCAATGCACTTCGCTGCAAGCAGTTTGCGAATACGCGACGAACTCACAGGTACTCCGTCCACGAGACACTCATGTGCACGCTCCACATGCAGCCCTACCCTACGCGCCACTTTTTCGTATTCAGAAAAACCTTTCAGCTGATCCGAGCCAAAACAATGGTCATAGCCCAAGAGCAATACCTCCACCTGTTCCTTCTCTTGCAAATAACGCATAAACTGCTCTGCTGTAAGGCGTTGTACATCAGCAAAAGGCAACACACGCAGCTCAGCATGAAGCGCCAACAACTGCTGCCGCTCCTCATAAGTCGTAAGCATAGGTGGGCAGACACCCGTCAGCAATTCCTTCGGATGACGGTCAAAAGTAAAAATCAAAGGCTCTAAATGGTGCTCGTGTGCCAACTCATGGAGCTGCGCAAACAGGAAACGGTGTCCACGATGGACACCGTCGAAAAATCCTATAGTTGCAATTTTAGACATAACCAACTCCTACTCGCTACGCTCGAGAAATCTCAATTATCATATTTCCCACTGATAACACTGATTATCACCGATTATTACGCTACAAAAATTTTAGTATATTATAATTTATTACAAAAAATATTTGTTTATAGTTTAATGTAAATCTTCTTGCGATAGAGGATGTATGCTATACCCCAGAATACCAAAACGAGACTCAAAGCACAAGCCAAGGAACCACCCTTATCACCAAAGAGCGGTTGCATACAGACCTTATACCAGAAACTCCAAACATTGTACATCTGCTCGTGATACTCAAAGCGAATGCTACGCATTACATATACAGCAATAGCACTCAAGCAGAAGATAAACAATGGGTTAACACCGAAACACTCGAAGAACTTATACCAGTTGTTTGCCACTTTCTTGGTAGCCATCTCGCACTTGGTAGTAGGCTCTTTCTCGTTGCGCTCTGGTAAGCGGATATCCAAAATCCAAGTCAGGATAGCGAGCAGAGAACTTGCCAAACCGCAGGTTACGAGGATATAGCTTGCAGACCACATGCTCTTGTTGATTGGATACGCATAATCGAGCAAGAAACCAAAAAGCATCATCACCGCTCCTGCAAGGAGAAGGCGGGTGACTTTGCCCCAGTTATCTTTGACATTCATGATAAGGTGTCCCATCCATGCGCCAATTAGCACATGCGCCACACAAGGGATAGTAGAGAGAACACCCTCAGGATCAAAGCCAATGCGTTCGCCTGCCGCATTGGTCATATGGTAGATATGATTATCGCCAAGCAGCTTGAGGTCCACAATAGACTCCATGTTGGCAGCATTGAGTTCGAAACTATTGGTTACGCTCTGCATGATACAGTAGATAATCATCAATGCAGCAGCCACCCAAGGGCAGTTTTTAGGCTTAGCAGCCAGCATAAGCAAGCCGCCGAAGATACTCACAAGACCTAAACGAGGGAAGACACCTAAGATACGAATATGCTCGATTGGATAGGTCCAAATGGCATGCAAGAGGGTGGTACCTTCTTTAGTGATTTGTCCAAGAAACATGCCGAGCCAACTGAGTGCCCAACCGATGATAATGATGAGCATACCACGCGTAATAACCTTATTAGCCACACGCCAAGTGAGGGCATGGTTGGTCTTCTTGTGGGAGATATACATAGCAATACCCATACAGAAGACGAAGAATGGGAAGACAAGGTCGGTAGGTGTGCAACCATTCCATGCCGCATGGCGCAGAGGTGCATAGATATGTGACCAACTACCTGGGTTATTAACAAGGATCATGCCTGCTATGGTGATTCCACGCAACACATCCAACGAAAGAAGGCGTTTTTTTGCAGGAGTAGCAGTGAGAGTTTCTTGTGACATAGTATTTTGATTTTTAATTGTACCAGAAATTCCGGCGAGTCCGGATTTGCCGGATATTTATATAGAAAGCAGCCCCCCGTTTGCGCGGAGGGCTGCTTTATCAGTTTGATTACTCTTGGTTGAGGGTTACGCGCTTGAAGTCGATCACATTAACATTGTTCTTCTTCAAAACATCCTTCACGAGTTCTTTGCTCTCGCTCATGATGTATTGTTGCTCTACCAATGTGCTCTCTTTCAAGAACTTACCAAGACGACCTTGAGCGATCATCTCTACTTTCTTCATATTGAGATTAGCCTCAGCTTCAGCAGGAACAGTTGCACGAATTTGGCGTGCTGTCTCAGCTTGCTCTGGAGTCAACCAACCTTTAGCAGTGTTAGACTCAATATGGTCATCGCTATCCACATGAGCTGGGTTGATACCTGCTTTACGAACAGCTTGCTCAACTGCTTTGTTGATTTCGTCTTGTTTGGTTTTCTCGATTGCTACAGAAAGCTCACGATCCTTCACCTCTTGTGCTACATGGTCTGCATCCAATGCGATTGGAGACATAGAAGCCACTTGCATAGAGATGCCATGAAGAACTTCACCATTTGCATCTTCAGCATCAGCAGCAACAAGTGCGCTAAGCTTATTACCAAGGTGGTTGTAAGCATCTACCTTTGGAGCTACAAGGAAAACATAGTCGCTGAGTTCCATCTTCTCACCAGTAACACCAGAACGCTCTGTAACAGCATCTTGTACGGTGAAGTCACCCAATTTACATGCTTTAAGAGCCTCAAGGTCAGCTGGTTTCTCAGTCATAGCCACCTCAAGGATAGCTTTTACTGCGTTAACGAAGTCTGCGTTCTTTGCTACGAAGTCAGTCTCGCACTTTACAGCTACGATTGCACCAAAGCCATTCTCAGCTTTAGCCAAAACGCAACCTTCAGAAGCCTCGCGCTCGCTACGCTTTGCAGCGATAGCTTGACCACGCTTACGGAGCAAATCCTTTGCCACCTCGAAGTCACCGTTAGCCTCCTCGAGAGCCTTCTTAACATCCATCATACCTGCGCCTGTGATATCGCGCAGTTTCTTAATATCTGCTAATGTAACAGCCATTGTTGTAGTTAATAATTAACAATTAATAATCAATATTATTCAGCAGCAGCTTCAGCTACTTTTTCAGCCTCTGCTTTTGGAGCTGCCTTGCGTACGCGTTGACGACGCTCTTTTGGTTGTGGAGCCTCGTTTGCTGCTTGTGCTGCAGCTGCCTCTTCGTCCGCTTTCTCTACTTTACGCTCCTCAAGACCCTCTTTGATTGCCTCGCATACTGCGCCCAAGATCACCTCGATAGACTTGGTTGCATCATCGTTTGCAGGAATAACGAAGTCAATATTGTTAGGATTAGAGTTGGTATCTACGATACCGAATACAGGAATACCCAAACGATTAGCCTCAGCCACAGCAATGTGCTCTTTCATCACATCCACTACGAATACTGCGCTTGGGAGACGGGTGAGGTCAGAGATTGAACCGAGGTTCTTCTCCAATTTCTCGCGTTGGCGAGTGATTTGGAGTTTCTCGCGCTTAGAGATGTTATCAAAAGTACCATCAGCCATCATCTTGTCGATAGTACCCATTTTCTTCACAGCCTTACGAATAGTAGGGAAGTTGGTAAGCATACCACCAGCCCAACGCTCTGTAATGTAAGGCATTGCGATTTCTTGTGCCTTTTGAGCCACTACCTCTTGACCTTGTTTCTTGGTAGAAACGAAGAGGATCTTGCGACCTGATTTAGCGATAGCTTTCAATGCCTCAGCAGCCTCGTCGATTTTCACTACAGTCTTGTTGAGGTCAATGATGTGGATACCATTACGCTCCATGTAAATGTAAGGAGCCATAGCTGGATTCCATTTGCGTTTGAGGTGACCGAAATGGCAGCCAGCCTCGAGAAGTTGATCAAAATTTGTTCTCATTTTGTTTGATTAGTTTTGAATTATTTAATGATAATTTATCCGTCTGCCTCCACTACGCAGAGAAGCGCGTATAGGAGGAATAACAGAGTAATCCGCGGCGGATAATCCGCCACGGAGTCACTGCTATTTGGATATTAACGCTTACTAAATTGGAAGTGTTTGCGAGCTTTTGGTTGACCTGGTTTCTTACGCTCTACCTCACGAGCATCGCGTGTCATGAAACCTTCTGCCTTCAAAGCTGGCTTATCTTCTGGATTGATTTTCACCAAAGCGCGAGCAATTGCCAAACGCAATGCCTCTGCTTGACCTTTGTAACCACCACCATCAAGGTTTACTTTGATATCGTATTTCTCAGCAACCTCCAACTTGTTCAATGGTTGTTTAACCACATATTGAAGAATTGGACTTGGGAAATACACCTCTAAATCACGACCATTGATTGTGATTTTGCCAGTACCTTCTTGTACATAAACGCGAGCAACAGCTGCTTTACGACGACCTAATGCATTAATCATTTCCATATCTTCAATTATTTAAGGGTGTTGATATCAATTTGTACTGGTTGTTGTGCTTGTTTGTCATGCTCTGCACCTGCAAATACATAGAGGTTAGCGATAATTTGACGACCGAGGCGGTTTTTAGGAAGCATACCCTTAACCACTTTCTTAATCAAAGTATCAGCACCTTTCTTCTCCAACATCTCAGCTGGAGTCATCTCGCGTTGACCACCTGGATAGCCAGTGTAGCGAACATAAACGCGATCATTCCACTTGTTGCCTGTCAACTCTACTTTAGCTGCGTTGATGATAATCACATTGTCACCGCAATCTACATTTGGAGTGAAGTTGGTTTTGTACTTACCACGGAGGAGCTTAGCTACCTTCGAGCACATGCGGCCAAGAACTTGACCCTCTGCATCAACAACAACCCAGCCCTTTTGAGCGGTTGCCTTGTTTGCTGATACAGTCTTGTAACTTAATGTATCCATTTGTTTTTTAATGTTTTAACCATGCCGACAGACCACTTTACGCGCTCACTTTCGAGCCACAACTGCCCAGCATAGCGAATTAATATAAAATTGTTTTAATACTTTCAAAAGTTTTAAGGGTTTCAATGGCGTAAGACCAAAACACCCGAAAAAGCGTGCAAAGGTACTACTTTTTTTCCAAATGACCAAATATTATGACATTTTTTTCGCAAAATTCTTTTGCTTTCCATTCTTTCCATGGATTTTCGATGCCATAGAGGTATTCTTTTAGCACTTCATCTTGTGGGCGTAAGGAGTATTTTTTCTCTTCTTCCATAGCTGCTGTGGGCATCCCCTTTTCTTTTTTACGCTGTGCTATTCGTTCATCACGCAAGCGTTCTTCGTTTTCAAAATCAGCTTGCAAACGACTAATCACTTTTGGATAAATCTTATTGAAAATCTGAGGATTATCCGTGTACCAAACCAAAGAAGAATCAAATTGTGCTTGCGTTATGCCATGTTTATCCAATACCGATTGATAGTAAGAAGATAGTTCTTTATTATGCCCATAATTGTACCCTATCACCTGCAAAGCCCCATCTGCTCGATGTAAGTCATATAGCAAATCACGCATTTCGCGATTAGACAACACGCCACGCGGACGACAACCCACGACCGCCAACAAGACAAACAATATGATTAGGCATCTCTTCACTGCTTTTTTGGAAATATCTGATTCAAACTCTCATCTAAATCTTTTCGGTAGAATATAATTATCAAGAACACTGCTACCGTAATGAACGAGTCGGCGATATTAAATACGGGTCGAAAAAACACACATTCACCTGCAGCATTGCGTATCAACGGGAAATACAGCATATCCACCACACGACCATGGAACCAACCTGCATATTCCCAAATTTTACCATAGAAAACACAGTCAATGATATTACCCATTGCACCTGCCATCACCATAGCGATAGTGGTTAAATAGCCCGTGCGTACTTGTTGTTTGTGAATCATTGTATACATATACCAACCTATGATACCCACAGCTACGATACGGAAGAGCGTTAATAGCAGTTTGCTAAACCACTCTATACCAAATGCCATACCATTGTTCTCTACAAACACTATCCAAAACCACGAGAACACTTCACGGGCTTCACCCAACTGGAAATGTGTCTTGATATACACCTTTGACACCTGATCAAGCACCAATGCCAACAGCACGATGCCAATCACTAACCATGATTGTTGTTTCTTGCTTAACATAAACTATTTTTCTTATTCCCACTGATAACACTGATTGTCACTGATAATTTTGAGAGTGCTTAATTTCCGTGTTCATCCGTGAGATCCGTGGGAAAGATTTTACAAGCCAAACACCTCGCGAATTTCCTCTACGCGGTCGAGTTTCTCCCAAGTAAACAACTCCACTTCGCGCTCAATAAGCTGTCCGTTGTCCACAAAAGTTTTCTTCACCACCTCGTTGGTACGCCCCATATGTCCATAGCGTGCAGTTTCCTCGTACATGGGTTGTTTGAGTTTCAAAGCGTCTATAATGCCCTGTGGACGCAAGTCAAACATCTCGCTCACTTTCTTAGCAATCTCGCCGTCGCTTAATGCCACTTTCGCGGTGCCATAGGTATTCACGCAGACGCTAACTGGCTTTGCCACACCAATGGCATAACTGATTTGCACCAACATCTCCTTAGCCACACCTGCTGCAACCATATTTTTCGCAATCCAACGAGCGGCATATGCGGCAGAACGGTCCACCTTCGATGGGTCTTTACCTGAGAAAGCACCACCACCATGAGCCCCACGACCGCCATAGGTATCTACGATTATTTTGCGCCCTGTTAGACCAGTGTCGCCGTGAGGACCACCAATCACGAAGTTACCTGTTGGATTGACAAGCAACTTGAAGTCGCCTTTCAACAACTCTGCATATCTCGCATCTCGTTTGGCTACGCGAGGCAACAACACACGCTGAATATCTGCTTTTATCTGCTCTTGCGTGGCATCCTCATCGTGTTGTGTACTCACCACTATCGTGTCAATACGCAGTGGTTCACCCTCCTCGCTATACTCCATAGTCACCTGACTTTTGGAGTCTGGGCGAAGATACAACATCTCCTCACCCTCTTTACGCACACGCGCGAGCGTATATACTAAGGTGTGTGCCAAGTCCAAGGTCAATGGCATGTAATTTTCTGTTTCGTCGCTGGCATAGCCAAACATCATACCTTGGTCGCCAGCTCCTTGCTCACCAATATTCTCTGTTCCTTGACCATCCACGCCACGCGCGATGTCGGCACTTTGCTCATGCAAAGCAGTCAAGATACCACAACTCTCAGCCTCAAACTTATACGCAGACTTGGTATAGCCAATCTCTGCTATGGTTTTGCGCACAGTGCCTTGAATATCCACATATTTCTCGCTGGAGACTTCGCCTGCCACGATTACCTGCCCCGTAGTCACCATCGTCTCACATGCAACATGGGAATTAGGGTCTAATGCCAAAAATTGGTCAAGAATAGCATCACTGATTTGATCTGCCACTTTGTCTGGGTGTCCTTCGCTGACACTCTCGGATGTAAATAAATAGTTCATTTTGTAGTTTAGTAAAAAATAAGCCACAAGCGACTGTTTTGGTCTTGTGGCACAAGGTTTTAGCATTATTTTAGAGAGGTTGCAAGCAGTCCAAATCTATCCTCTTTTCAAAATTGGCTGCAAAATTACTACATTTTTCTGACATGACCAAATAATTAATGCAAAATCTTATAAATAAGTTCTTTCCACAAGTCTGCATCCTTTGCGCTTGGATTGTTAATACCCTTCAATCGGGCATCGGTATCACGAAAATATCCAATAATAGCAAATGTCTTACCCGCCGAAAAACGCTGTGCTGCAGCGGCATAATCTTTCACAAAAAATGGCGATACCCCCAACGCACCAGCAGCCACACGATCACTCTTATCGGGTAAATAATGGTAAATCATCAAGTTAGCAAAAAAGCCATACAGCACACCCAACTCCTTCACCATGGGGTGATCCTTGGAGGACGCAAAATACTGCGTAATACGATTCGCCTTTACCACATCGCCTTTTATTAGGGCATCCTGCAACTCAAACACATTGAAGTCCTTTGAAATACCGATATTCCGTTCTACTAATGCCGCATCAATCACTTTCACACCCTCTGGGCGACCATCTATCAGTTTCTGCAAAGCACCCACTACTTGTGTTAAATCAGAACCGATACTATCTGCCAAAATTTTCGTTACCTTATCATCAATCTGTACTTCATCTCCGTTGGCTTTCAGCTCCTTGTTGCGTTGCGCCACATAGTCGCGAATCCACTTCTCGACCTGATAGTCTTTGAGCGGGTCGGACTCCATCAGCACGCCACCTTTCTTTTCCCAGTTCTTGAAGAGGTTTAATCGTTTGTCTGGCGAACCATACTTATAGCAGAACACCAATATGGTGGATGGCTGTGGATTATCCATATACATCGCGAGTGCCTCCCATTTCTTGATGTTTTGTGCTTCCTTGACAATGATGACTTTGTATCCCCCCATCATGGCAAACCCACGAGCAGCACCAATCACAGGCGACACATCACCACTTGCAAGGTCTTTGCCATAGATAATCGTTTGGTCAAACTCGCGCGCCATCTCGTCCAAGACATTCTGCTCAATATAGTCTGCCACCTTATCTATATAATAAGGTTCTTTTCCACAAAGCATATACGCAGGGGCATACTTGCCTTGCTTGAGACCAATCATCACTTCTTCATACTTTGCCATAACTCAAAAATTTATCTCTAAACACTAAACTATAGCGGAGCGTCCTATATCCTATAACCTTTTCCGCAAAGCGGAAATCACCGCATACGCCATCGGTGTACCAAACACTGCCTCTATCAGCAACTTCGACACATACTGGAATGCTATCATCAACATTAAATCGCGTGCAGAGACGGTTCCCGCAAAAGCAATCAGCACAAATGGCAGAGAGTCAAACACATACGCCACTGCCGAACTACCTATTGTTCGCACCCACAAGCGTTTGCCTGCAGTCCATTTCTTAATCTTCTCCATTAGCCATGCATTGGACAATTCACCTAAGAGGAATCCCGTCAATGATGCTACTACGATACGAGGCACATAACTAAACATCGTATTATACGCTTGTGCTGTAACATCCAGATAATCAGGCGATGGCAGCCACACGCCAATCTGCGTGCAGATTACTACAACGATATTGCATAGAAATGTAGTAAAGATGACTTTGCGAGCGGTCTTGTATCCCCAAATCTCGGTCAGTACATCGCCTAACATGTATGCAAACGGGAAAGTAATCGTTCCCGCATCAAAATAAAACAGATTCCAAAGACCAATTACTTTCACTGCCATGATATTGGACACCACATATAGTGTCACAAACAATGCAGTTACCACAATAAAGGAAGTATTCTTGCCTCTTACCTCTAAACTATAGGCAGTTCTACTGCCGTCCCCTACACTGTTGGCATCCGCCAACACGCGGTTTTTGAAAGGGTTCTCCGCTACCTTTTTTTCCATATATTCTGTCTGATACTAATAATTTTGCACAAAGGTACTACATTTTTCCAACATATGCAAATTTAGCATTTCATTTATTCATAAAATCCTCAATCATTCAATCTTCTTTAGATATTTTTGTGCAAAGGAGCAAACGGGAATTATCGTATAATTATTTTCGTTCGCCCATTTTACAGCATGTTCCATAAGTAGCGTCCCTATCCCTCGCCCACTCTCGTAGGCATATGTATGCAAGATAGTCATTTTATTGCCTACTAATGTAAACTCTATCTTACCCAGCAACTTGCCTTCTTCCGTAGCAAGAATCTCAGTATCTGTAACAATCATTTTAATCATAGCAATAATCATTTAGTATTTCTACCTACCACCCTACAAAAACCAAGCCATCTCAAACCTTTTGCTCTTTTTATTTGGATATGTTTATTATTTTTTGTACCTTTGCGGAAAATTTTTAACACATTGTTCCCCAACCACGATGTAAATTAGGAGAAAAGGAATATATGAAACAGTTTATTACTTCATTTCTTGTTGTTGCGCTAAGTATAACAATGGCGCACGCCGATATTCTTCAACAAGTACAAATCGGAGAATTGTATTACAATCTTGACACAGAGAATCTGACGGCAGAAGTCAGTTTCCCAGGAAACCACGAACTGACGGAGATTACTATCCCTGCATCTGTGGATTATGAAAGCACCACATATGGTGTAACAGCCATTGGGAATCATGCGTTCTTTAGGTGCGACAGTTTACGCACTATCTCTATTCCGAATAGTATTACATGTATTGATGAAGGTGCCTTTTACATGTGTTGGAATCTACAATCAATCACTATCCCAGCGAGTGTTGAGAATATTGGGAAGAATGCCTTTCATGGTTGCTTATCACTACTATCTATAGATGTTGCTTCGGATAATACGATGTATTGCTCTATTGATGGCATTCTATTCTCAAAAGACCGAAAAACACTTATTTGCTATCCCAATGGAAAAGAAGGTGCATACACAATTCCAGAGCATGTAACAGATATTAGCAGTGCAGCGTTTATGCTCTGTTCCCAATTAACATCAATTACTATCCCTAATAGTATTACATGTATTAGTGAGAGCGCGTTTTACCAATGTATCGCATTGACTTCTGTTACTCTACCAAGCCATCTCACGCATATTGAACAATGGGCATTTGCCGAGTGTATAGAATTGCAATCCATAGTTATTCCTGAAAGCGTTACATCAATCGAGAAACATGCATTTGGTCGCTGCGAAAAACTCACCTCGGTATATATTCCAGCAGGAGTTACTTTTCTTGGTACGGAAGAAGGAGATGCTAATGGAACAGCATTCTGCGCCTGCCATAGTATGACCTCAATAAATGTATCATCAGAAAATCCCAACTACTGCTCTATTGATGGTGTGCTATTTAGCAAAGATCGAAAAACGCTGTATCAATTCCCCTGTGGAAGAAAAGACACATATGTAATCCCCTACGGCACGAATACGATCAGCAGTTATGCTTTGTATGAAAGTGATAGTCTTAAATCCATCACCATCCCTTCCACCGTCACGCGTGTGGAACCCGTGTCTATGGGCTATTGCAACACATTGGATTCCGTTACTTGCTATGCAGTTACTCCGCCTGCTACAGGATCAATAGAACATGTTGGGACTAACATTTTTTTAGGTAGTCCGAATGTAAAATTGTATGTTCCAGAACAAAGTGTCGAAGCATATACAAGTGCCTACTCATGGAGAGGGGCAACAGCCATTTTGCCCATTAGTGCCAACGATGTGGAGGTTACGGAAATAACGCTTACACCTGGTACCAATTCGGTAGATGTGGTGTGGCCTGCAATCACAGGTGCTGATAGCTATGAATTAGTGATTCGTGACGAGAATGGCAATACGATATGCACACTCATTTTTGATGCTGATGGTAGATTGCGTACTATTGCCTTTGGTGCACCAAGCAAGAACGGTGGTCATCAAACTGCCCAACAAAATGGTTTCTACTTTACGGTAACTGGTTTGTCAAGCGGAACGACATATTCCTATACGATGACTGCCAAAGACAGTGATGATAACATCTTGGATACAAGAAGTGGTTCTTTCACCACTCAAACAACAACTGGTATTGAGGAAGTAGAAAGTCAAATCCATAGAGCAAAAATTCTCCGTGACGGTCAAATCTTCATCCTCCGCGGAGATAAGACCTACACGATTACTGGCGCAGAGGTTAAGTAATCTATCCTCTCAATAACACATTAGTCTATCCTCTCAATAACGCACAAGCGTCACGCCAAACAGCGTGACGCTTACTATATACGATATATGCCTAACTACCAACTCGCACCATATAGATGTAAGGTGTAAAGGCTAAGTATATAAACAAAGAACCCCTCATCGTAATGATGAAGGGTTCTGAAAATGGCGGCTACCTACTCTCCCACAAACGC
>JAZNRY010000109.1:0-50144 GCA_045590995.1 Paludibacteraceae bacterium
ATGGAGATGAGGTCGAACTAAGAGATTGTATCAAATGGGGTGATCGTGGCGATAGCGACGGATATGGTATGGAAGATGATACTTGGCTTCTTGCCAGAATTAATAAAAAAGGAGAGTGGGTACGCCCCTTCCAGATAGAAAGGTAAATCCTAATGACAGAAAATATAATACTTATGAAAGCAATATTTTCTATTTTGATAGTAGCCACTATCGCTTTTACTTCTTGCACCCGCAAACCCTTTGACCGCGTCGAACCAACTGAAGTAGAACAATATAGCATTGTCTATAACGATGGCAAATGCGGTATGTACGACAACTTTGCAGATAGTCTTATCACCTCCATCAAATATGATGTGCTAAGTTACAATCGAAGTACTATAGAGGATAGTTTGGAAATCAGCATCTGGCGATGCGAATTAGATAGCAGCGTTGGCATGCTCGCTATTGAACATTCAACCAACGAAAGCATGGAATTTATATTCCCTAAAACAAAATAATTATTATGAAAACTTTACCTAAATCATGGAGGAAAATCCTAATCTCTGCATGGGCATTATTCGGATTAGGTTTGGCTATCTTTGCCACAATTGCACTATGCAAATACATCACAGAAAATACCGTTCAACAATGGTATCAATACACTATTAGTGATGAAGTGCAATTACACAGAAATTTCGAACGCCAAGAAATGCGTTTCTACAACACTCGCCTCAAACGCTATGTTTCGCCCAAAATGCAATGGTATTCGGATGCCGTTTCAGAAGGAGACTCGCTGGTGGTGTTCTGCGACCTAAACGATAAGCGCGGATACCTGAACCTCAACACGGGAGAAATGGTCATCTCATCACAATATGACTATGCGTGGAATTTTTCCCATGGGTTAGCAGCCATATGCCGCGACATGAAAATCGGCTTCATCAACGCATTGGGCGAGGAGGTTATCCCTTGCCAATACCCCACGTCCGACTATTTGATTGACCGATTGGGATATGCCTTTTACAATGGTTATTGCACCGTTACAAATTCCAAGAACGAATGTGGATTAATTGATACCAATGGCGTATTAGTTGTTGATACTATCTACGACTGCATTTGGAATCCTTGCAAAGCAGGTGTGCGTATCGTGCAGGATGAAGGTAAATATGGTATAATGGACTTGACGGGCAAAATCATAGTACCATTAGAATACGATGATATTTGGTGCGATGGTTTTAGACTGTTTGCTGTAAAGAGCGGTATAATGTCGCAATTGGACAACACAGGCAATGTCGTGCAACCATTCTGCAGCTCATACGGATTTGAATCGTTGTACAATGGATATTTCAAATATTATGTGAAAGAGAAAGAAGGTATTATTGATTCAAAAGGCAAGGTGGTGATACCTGCAATCTATCATCACATAAACCAACTGGAAGACAATCTCTTTGAAGTGCAATATGATCAAGACTATAGCGGCGAAGGAGGCGCATGGAAACTGCTTCGAATAGATTGACCAGCTGGATACTGCCCCCATACTATCTGCTTACGCGTAGATAGAGCACTACGCCGATGGCAAGGAAGATAAAGTTCGGTAACCATACACTCATGAATGGAGACATAACACCATTCACCGAGAATGTGGTGCTCACCGTAGAGAATAGGATATACAAAGCACTGAGTGTCAAGCCAAAACCAAGATTTTTGCCCATACCCCCTCTCACCTTTTTCGAACTCATAGTCACACCAAGCAGGGTCATAATAAACGCGCCAAGCGGACTGGACCAGCGTTTCCACCATTCCGTCTCAAAGGCTTGGACATTGCCAGAACCACGCTTACGCTGTGTGTCTATATAACTCCGTAATTCAGGATTAGTCATCATTTGTGCATTTTCGGCAGTATAGAACAGTTCTTTTGGAAGCACAGGAATAATGGTATCCAAGCGATTGCCGCGCGTGAGCGTTTCGCGCATGCCATCAAACTCTCGTCGTATATATTTGTCGAAATGCCAATTGTACGCAGAGTCATAATGAATCCGATCGGCTGTAATACGCATCGTGAGTTTCTTGCCGTCAAAGTGTTCCAATGAGGAGCGATACCCCATCTTCGTGCGCTTCTGAAAACTCTCAATATACAATATCGTACCTGGATCTACTTCCATCTGTATGTTGCGTGCATTCTCACGACTGAAGTGCTGAATGTACTTGTCTTGGAAAGTGAGCATTTTTTCGGATGCTGGTGGTATCACATAACCAGTCATCCAAAATGAGAATACAAACAACACCAATGCACTCACAAAATAGGGCCACATCAAGCGGTGGTAACTCACACCACTGGCTAAAATAGCAATAATCTCACTATCGCCTGCCAATTTGGAAGTGAAGAAAATAACAGAAATGAATATGAATAGGGGACTAAACATATTCATATAATAAGGTATGAAATTCAAGTAATAGTCAAAGATAATTTCTTTGCCTGATACTTGATTCTCAAAAAAGTCATCTAATTTTTCGGTCAAATCGAAGACAACGGCGATACTCATAATCAGCACAATCGAGAAGATGAATGTGCCAAGGAACTTGCCTATTATGTATTTGTCGAGTCGCTTCATTTTATTTTAGGTTAGAGGTTAAAGGTTAGAGGCTGGTATTATGCGGCAAAGCCGCTATTTCTTGCCTCTCGCCTCATAGCCTAATCGCCTAATCACCTATAAACTACATTCTCTGCATGAGGCGTGGGGTGATGTCATCCTTCCATGCCTTGAAGTCGCCAGCAAGGATATGCTTGCGCGCTTCGCCCACAAGCCAGAGGTAGAACGCCAAGTTGTGGATACTAAGAATCTCCAAACCGAGCATCTCTTGCGCATGGATGAGGTGGCGTACATAGGCACGAGTATAGTGATGGTCCACAAAACTGGTGCCGCAAGGGTCAAGTTCAGTAAAGTCGTCCTCCCACTTCTTGTTGCGCAAGTTCATTACGCCGTTCTGCGTAAAGATCATGCCGTTGCGACCATTGCGTGTGGGCATTACGCAGTCGAACATATCTACACCGCGTTCGATGCCTTCAAGAATATTCCATGGCGTACCCACGCCCATGAGGTAGCGAGGTTTATTTTCAGGCAGAATATCATTGACCACTTCAATCATAGCGTACATATCTTCGGTGGGTTCGCCCACAGCCAGTCCGCCGATGGCGTATCCGTCGCGGTCAAGGTCGCGCAAGCGTTTAGCTGCCTCTTGTCGCAGTTCGGGATATACACAGCCCTGCACGATAGGGAAGAGGTGCTGCTTGTAGCCATATAGGTCGGGGGTGTTGTCAAAGCGTTGGATACAACGGTCGAGCCAACGATGAGTGCGCTCCATGGACTTTTGGGCGTATTGTCGGTCTGCGGTACCTGGGCAACACTCGTCGAATGCCATAATGATGTCGGCACCAATCTCTCGCTGTATGTCCACCACATTCTCGGGGGTGAACATCAGTTTTCGTCCATCGATATGCGAGGAGAACTGTACGCCCTCTTCGGTCATCTTGCGTATGTCGGTTAGTGAGAATACTTGAAATCCTCCCGAGTCAGTCAATATAGGTCGTGTCCATCCTTCAAAGCGGTGCAGTCCGCCTGCTTTGTGTAGGATGTCGGTACCGGGACGGAGGTAGAGGTGGTAGGTGTTGCCAAGTATGATTTGTGCGTTGATGTCCTCTTCGAGAAAGGTTCGTTGCACGCCTTTGACGGTACCTACTGTTCCTACGGGCATAAAAATAGGGGTTTGAATATCCCCATGGTCGGTATGCACTACGCCTGCGCGTGCACATGTGTGTGCATCGGTATGTATGAGGTCAAAAAAAGCCATTATACCAAATGATTGTTATTTGGGAAAATAATAGAGGGCTTGAAGGTATTCGCTTCTTCTTCGGTCATGAGCGCATAAGCCATAATGATGACGGTGTCGCCTACATGCACGAGGTGTGCTGCGGCTCCGTTGATGCATATGCAGCCGCTCCCTCGTTTGCCAGGTATGACATAGGTTTCGATGCGTGCGCCGTTGGTATTATCAACGATTTGCACTTTTTCGCCTGCGTAGATATTGGCTGCCTTCATTAGTTCCTCATCGATGGTGATGCTACCGATGTAGTCTAAGTTGGCTTCGGTCACCGTTACTCGATGAATTTTGGATTTTAGTATTTGTAACAACATTTTTGTACAATTTTGGGTGCAAAATTACTATAAAAAATCGATATACGCAAAAAAAGTGCATAAAAATTTGCACAATTGAAAAAAAAGCAGTACTTTTGCACCCGATTTCAGAAAAACATCATCCGAGAAGCTCGTGGCTTCGAGGATAGAGGAGGAATCGCGGTCGCCCCAAGGACGCTGACAAGCGTCGTTCATGCGACAAGCGCATTCCGACGAGGAGAGATGGCAGAGTGGTCGATTGCGGCGGTCTTGAAAACCGTTGAGCTGAGAGGCTCCGGGGGTTCGAATCCCTCTCTCTCCGCAAAAGAAAACCTACAAGGAATTATATTTCAACCTTGTAGGTTTTTTTTATGCCCAAAAAAATGCACCAAAAATGCACCACATCCCATTTTTACACTCTTCTTCAGGTGATTTTTACCTCATAAACTACTATTCCTCAGTAATATATATAATTAAGGTGTAGGTTTTTCAATATCCCATAATTCACACCCCATTCTCTTACTCTGCCTGACAGCAGAAATGCTCGGTGCATTTTTTCTGCCATTTCCTATAAAAAAATGCACCAAAAAAGGGAACCACCTTTGTAGTTCCCTTTAATCTAAAAATGTTTTTCCATATACATTTGCCTTTTCTTATCTCCGATTGCAAAATATGGTCTCATTGCCCTAAAATCCTCGTGTCCAGTGTATGTTCTAATCAGTTCTTCCGACCAACCTTCTTCTGCACAATGCACTACAAAAGTTCTACGGGCTGCGTGTGTAGCAATAATATCACATATCCTTGTTGTGGTGTCGCTTCTGACCGTTCCTGAATACTCTGTTTTGCTAACCTCCCTCGTTATCCCCAACCTCAATGCAATTTTCTTCAAGCACTTATTCATCTTCTGATTTGACTTCTTTGGAAAAAGCAGTCCATTATCACTATCCTTATCCTTATACTTTTTATAGAGACTTCTGCTGTATTCATTTAGGGGGATGGTGAGAGCATCATCCGTCTTCTTACTAACGATACTAAATGATGTTGGGTTATCGGGATTATCAAAATGGCATTTCTTTAACAACGCCAAATCACTATGTCGCAACGAGGTCGCGCAGCAGAAACAAAATCTATCCCTTGCCAACTCCAAGTCTTTTTCTAATTCATCAAACTCACAATTGTAAAATTGGAGAAACTCATCCCAAGTTAGATAATTGAATGGTGTGGGCTTTGCTATCTTTAAGTCCTTAACCTTGTGTTCCATCACATCTCTGCCATATTTCAAATATCCCTTCTCATACGCCCATCGCAAAATCTGTTTGAAATATGAAATATGGTTCTCAATCGTTTTGTTGTTATATCCTTGACTTACGAGGAAGTGTTGATACTCGTCCAATGTCGCCCCTGTAATCTTGTCCATCAGTAATTTCGGGTTCATCTTATGCACTTGGCTCTGCACTGCGCTCAATTTGTCAAATGACGGGTGAGCCCAAAGTTTTTTTCTGTTTATGTGGGAGTTTGGTGCAGGCTTCCAATGCTCCTCCTTGCTCCTTACTTCCACATAAATCTTTGCAAACTCGTCAAATGTCAGGTTCTTCATTCTTGTGAGTTTAACACTGGGGGCGTAAAAACTCTCAATCACTAAATCTATCCACTCCTGCCTATCCTTTTTATCCGTCATCTTCTCCAATTCTCGTTCGCTAATAATCGCTTGTTCAATATGGCTTTCAAGTTTTGCAAGTTCATCACGAAGTGTAGCGAGTTCTTGCTGCTTTTCCACACGCTCAATCTTACTAATCTTTCTCACAGAATTGTTTTTTTCATCCCAATCTTTCAAAGACACATACAATCCAGTCTTGCTCCCTACTCGGAAGGTTCTTGATACCGATATTCTTACCAGTATTTGACGCATCTTGTTCGCGTCCTCTTTTTTTGATAATTCAAAATTAATAGTCATCCTACGCTTTCATTATTAATTCAATTTCCTTTTTAGAATAATAATCCATACCGCCAATCGTTTTGGCTGTTAAAAGTCCAGAGTGTTTCCATCTATTGATAGTTGAAATACTCTTTCTAAAAATATTAGCAGTCTCGCGGGTGTTATACCATTCCTGCTGTTCCTTTAATTGATTGGCTTCCGCCACTTTCTTCGCCCACTCATCTTCCCATTTGAAAAATAGGGCTTTCAAATCTTCCATCTTCACCGTGATGGACAGATTGCTTTCATTCAAATTAAACAAGTTATTCATATATTAAATCATTTACTTACACCATTAAGACGGCTTGAAATTGGGCATCTTCTTACCTCCAATTCCCTTAACCTTACACTATAAAAATAACAAACATCTTTGAAAAATGACGAAAAAATGCAACTTTTTTTCAAAAAAATGTCATTTTTTTTCCACATTCATTCACTTATCTTTCCGACTTACTCTATACAGTATCCACACAAACTGAAATGGGAGCGTCATCGTATATAATATATAAAGGAGTAATGCTTCTACATCATACACAAACGCCTTGCAAGCACACACCATCCCGAAGTTCTCGTAGATCCATATTGTTCGTTTGATGTTTATCATATCAGCAATAGTTCTCTTTAAGTTTTCTCAATGTGTTAATAGATGTTCCCGTAATTGCTCTTACATCTTTAAGAGTATTACCTTTTTCTAACAACGCAATCTCTCGGTTATAAGTTGTTCGGTATTCATCCTCACTTTTTCTATACCCCTCCTTTCTTCCCACACGACCGCCTGAACTTCTATGATGCTCATAGCCGCTGGACATTCGCGCCCTAATGAGATTTTTTTCCAGGTTATTAAATTCTGCGATAATTCCAAAGCACAGGTTAGCAATAGGGTTTGATTTGCCGTCTGGTAAGAGCGTTTCCAGTCCATTCTGCAAGATATACAAACTCACGCCCGCTTCTGTCAGTTGCTCTATGATAGATAAGAAGTCAAGTTGGCGGCGAGAAAGTCGGCTGCATTCATACACCAAAACTTTATCTACCTTGTTGGACTTAACGAAATCCAACAGTTCTTTAATCGCTGCTCGCTCATCTATCTTCTTTCCACCCGAAATCTTCTCGCTGAACTCCTTCACGATTTCGTAGTTCTGCTTCTTTGCAAATTTTCTCAACTCTGTTATCTGGCGAGTGTAGTCTTGTGCGGAGGTGCTTACTCGTGCATAAAGCACAACTTTAATTTTTTCTTCCATATATTCTATCATTTTAATCTTTTAAGTTATTTTGCTTTCAGTGTCTTTGCAAATTGCAAGTTTCAAATTATCTCTTCATAAGATTATTTTGATACTTTTCCTTTATTTTGACAATCTTCATTATTTTGATACTTTTGGGGTGTGTTTTAAGTCGCTTTCGGTGGGGTTATGCTCTGTCGTCATATTATTGATGACACGGAGAATTATTGACTTTTGTATTTCATTCATATTCTCAAACTCGCCATCTGTGATACAGTAGGCTAACCAAAGGGTGTGATCCATAGTAATATTCAGTATGGTGTTGCAATAAAATAATTATGAAATAATTATTTTTTGCAAAATTACAAAAAATCTTTCATACCACCAAGGAAAAATCACAAAAAATTGGTCCATAACCACTTGGTCCTCAAACAGATAGGTCCTATCAGAAGATAGCAAAAACCACTTATCTCACGACAAAGAATGGTTGCCGTATGAGGCTTTCAAAAAAAAAAAAAATTTTATTTTTTTTTGGAACACCATTTTGCGTAGTTGTTCAACGCAAAAAAATAGGAGGATGTTATAAAACATACCTCCTGACCCTAAAAGTCTCATTTTACCGAGTTGCAAAATTATACTACTGATTATCAGTCATTTACAAATGCCCTCGTTCAAATAAGCCTCTTTTTCTACACCAAACACCTCATTTCTGCTAATTTTTGGACATCCTATTAGCCCTTTCTTGCTCGTCATAGTCAAGTTTGTCCTGACCCTTATCATCAACATCAAGTAGTCTGTGGAACTTTTTAAGCAATTTTTGATAAACTTGCAACCATCCATTATACCCCGTTTTATAGTCTTCGTCCTCCATCTCGCAGCGAAGATTGAAATAATCCGTTGGTTCGGTTATTTTGGCATCGTCCAAATCATAGTCGTCATCAACCCAATACTCGTCAATCCGAAAATATGTATAGGTGGCAAGTGCAGCGGTGTATGAATACAACAATGTTGATTTACCTGAACGGTAGAGGCGACCATTCTTATCCATCCAGATTGATTTAGTTTCTAAATTGCCTCCGTGCTTTTGCAAAAAGCACCACTTGCCAATCAACTCTTCTACTGCATACTCAATAATAAACCTTGCGCCGACATAAGGAACACGAAAACCATAGATAACCTCATCCTCAAACTCTAACGGACGATTAAATAAGACTTGAAAACATCTCTTCATAATAATAATTTTTTTTATATAAAATATTTATGCGTGATAGCAATTCGCAATAAAATTGCAAAATGTTTGTTATATTTTTATTGTGAAGCAAGATTACGAATATAGCGAGAGAAAGACAGAAAGAGGAGGAGAGAAAATGTGGATAAGGAAGATTGAGAAGGTTATAGAGAATAGAAAAGATGAATGAGTTGAAAGAAGGTAATTCTATGATATTTCTTCTTGTAGTGAAACGGAGAGAAGAAATGAAATGACGCTGAAAGCGGCATTCATAATAATGATATAATAATACATATAATAATATAATAAAGAGTATGACGGTTAATTTAGTTGTTAATGGAAGGGTTGAGAGATTGTATAAGGAGTATATAACTCTCATAGATGAATTGAAAGCAAAGACGAAGGAAGAAAGAAGCAAGTTATACGATGGTATGACTAAAACTCTTTTCCCTCACACAAAGAAGACAGTTGATTTAGAAGACCAGTTAATTGAGGAAAGGAAGGATTACCAGCGCAAGTTCAAGGAGTGGTTCTTGATTATCTGTAAGTGGAGTTTCAGCGGTGCTAATTTCGGTGAGACCTGCTTTGAATTGTATAAGAAAGAGGTAGTAAAGAAAAGTAAGACAGACAAGCGAAGTAGCAAGATTTACGCTCATAAGGTTCTCCTCGCTCTTGGATTGATGGGATACTTGGAAGGAGTGAAAGAAAATTACAGCCACTCAAAGGATAGTGGGCACGGATACAATTACAAGGTGGATCTGTTCAAGTGGTTTCAACTGGGGAATAGTGCTTCAAAGGGCAACTGCTCAATGTCATTGGATATTCAAGTTGATTGGGCTGGATATGAGGATTGGTATGGAGAACGGCAATATAAGACGATAACTTCAATGAGTGTAGATACGAGTATCTATGAACAGGCAAAGTCTTATTTGGAGAAGTTTGACGAGTATTTCTTATCCACCTCACTGGAAGCAGACGAAAAGAAGCATCTTACAGATAAGTGGTTCGCGGCGAGGTCATTGATTGCTATCGCTGAACACGACACTTATCATATGCTACGACACAGCGATGACAGCGAGGACAACGATGAAGAGAAGATGATACATAATGCTGGTAGATACTACACCTGCCTCACTAATATGAGAGGAGATGTAAGAAGGGAAAACCTGCGTATAGACGGAGAGCAGGTGGTGGAAGTGGATGTTTCTGCTGCTCAACCAACTATGTTGGGTCTTCTGCTCCGAGATAAGCACCCTGATGTTAAGTCTGCTTGGTTGGCTCATTGTGAGAAGGGAGACTTCTATGAGTGGATTGGTCGTATGGCTCTCGGTAGAGGAATAACGAAAGAGGAGAGGAAGGTTATCAAGTTGTTGGTTATGCGACTGCTCTATACTGCGATAAAACCAACAGAGATACAAGACGATACTCCGTTCTATTGGTATTTAAGAACCTATATGCAGGAGAAGGATGCAAGCAAGAAAGAGCATCTGGCTACTGGGAAATTATTCAAGTCTTTTGATTTTATAATTATGTCCTACCTTAAATCGGAGGAGCCAAAGTTGTATGAACTGGTATATGAGCACAGAACCAATTTGAGGGTGGTCAAGCGGAGGAAACCAACAGCAACAGGTAGAACCACTAAAAAAAGGAACGACCTGTCTATCAATATGACCAAGATGGAAGTGAAGTATATCAAGGCGTGCTTGAAAGCGATTGCCCCAGAAGTGAAATACTTCTATACCATACACGATTGTATCGGATGTAAGGCGAGCGATGCGGAGAAGGTAAAGCAAGCGATGTTGGCAGTTGGTAAGGATATGTTTAATGCTTCACTTAATATAAAGTTGGAAAGCAGAACAGGCGAAAGTGTAATGGATGATTTCAAGTTCATTCCCGAAGAAGTAGTTATGAAGAAGGCATAACCCATATCACATAAATACATTATATAATAAAAAAATAATTATTTTTTTTGAGATGAATGTATTAAAGGTAAAAATCAGAGGTCAGCGTATCAAATATGAGGTAATGAAAGTATCATTTGAGGAGAGCGACTTAATGAAAGCGAAAAGATGGAAGTGGGACAATAAAGGGTCTCTTTATTGCACTGGAAATAGACTGGATATTTTAAGAGATTATGAGGCATTTGATTGTATTGATGCTGGCGTTGCTCTCCATCCAATTGGCGAGATATACTATGAAATGGGAAACTCACACGGCGTGATACCAATGGCTAATGTATTAAATGCGATTAATCACAAAATCCTTGTTGCTTACAGACGAGCAAAGGAGGAGGAAGGTCTGACCGTTCTTAACGCTGATGTATATGATAATAATATATATGAATATACAATAGAAGTCGGCGATGGCGAATTATTTGATGCTTCTCTGTTAGAGATGGTTTCTATTCAATGCCCCATTACGGAGGAGCAATATATCGTTGAGTTGAGGTATAACGGAAAGAAAATGAAAGGCGGGATAGAGGGAATACCGTTTAGAGGCGAACCTGTGAGCAATACGAGTATGCTCACAGTGCCACAAGACTATGCCGATACTCTTGGTCTTAACGAGAACAGGAGATTAAAAAAAATATTGAAGTTTGATGATTTTATCAATGAGGAGAACTGGAAAGATGGAAAAAGTCTTAAAGAAGATTACATCCACTCATTCATCAACGAACACGAGCCAGACCACGAACCAGACGAAGAGGAATGACCACCTTCATTACAATACAACTATCTTCATAGTAATAGACCACCCTTCAAAAGAGGGTGGTTTATTTGTGTGAAAAATAAAAAAATAATTATTTTTTAGATTACCTCTAGATACTTTTCAAAAAAATCTTAAAAAATGTAGTGAATGAGGTGAAAACATTTGCGAATATCAAAAAAATGTATTACCTTTGCACCGCTTTGCACTTGGTGTGGGCATTACATATTGAAAGTGTTTTCGCTGTCCTACAAGAAAATGTGGAAGTTTTCAAGAACTAGGGATAAACGAATGACACTCACTACTTGCTTGTTTATGGCGGGGCACACATTGATAACTAATGTGTCCTATCCCCATAACATTCAGGTGTGGGGATTAGCATCGTTTATTATAGTTCGGGTCATTCCACAACCTTCTTGTTGATAAGCGTGAGCAAGCCTCACACTTTTTTTGTATATATCCATTCCCAATTGCAAAGCAGGAGTATGCCGAAAATCCTGTAAAGAGTAAGTATCAACTAAAAACTAATAATGTTATGTATTATTTCACATTAAAGTTTGCAAACAAGTATGTAGGCGGTATGACCGCAGGTTTTACTCTCAATGTTTCATCTGAACAAAATGTTCCTTGTGGAAGAGACATTGAGAAAGCCTTAATAAATGCAGGTTTTTCCAAATCTGACGCTCAGCGATTATCAGAGCCAACTTATTGGAGTAGATAAAAACTCTCTCCATAACAGAAAAATAGATAAGATAGATAAAGTAATATAACTTTGTAAAGAAGGAGGATGCCGAAAATCCTATAAAGAGTAGGTCTCAACTAAAAACTAATAATGTTATGTATTATTTCACATTAAAGTTTGCAAACAAGAATGTAGGTGGTATGACCGTAGGTTATACTCTCAATGTTTCATCCGAACAAAATGTTCCTTGTGGAAGAGACATTGAGAAAGCCTTAATAAATGCAGGGTTTTCCAAGTCTGACGCTCAGCGATTATCAGAGCCAACTTATTGGGAATGGGAAACTGCTCAAGGAGGAGGAGGTAATAGAATATCTCAACCGTCAGCCCCCTCTAATAGTCAAGGAAAGGTTCAAGATAAAGTAGCGAAAGAAGATTTAGATGATGATTACAACGAACAAAGCGATTGGTCATATATGAGTTTTCTTGAGAAATGTGAATATATAGTTAAATTAAAATGGATAGATGAATTTTTGGATAACCTTCCCAAACGAATTCTAAATGCTATTCTATCCTTCATTTATCTAGAAATTATGGCAGTGGTTTGGTTACTGGCTTCTTTATTTTCAGAACGATGGAGAAATGCGGTATGGAGGTCTATATATAAAAGCGTAAAGTGGTTGAACGAAAAACTTGATAATTCAAATATCCTCTCAAAATAGTTTGCTTGTTTGAATATGCCGATTTTTGGTGCATTTTTACAATAAAAAAGTTGCACCAATATGGGTCCGATAGCATAATGCGAGTAGATTAATAAGGTAAATAGCAGATAATTTTCCTAATATTTCATAGCGTATCTGTATGGTTCTCAGTTAGAAGCATATAAAATTAGGCTAAGAATATTGGAAAATTATGTGTTAATCCCTCTCTCTCCGCAAGCCAAAGTGAAGAACGAGTCCAATAGGGCTCGTTTTTTGTATATAGGCACATGGCATCAACTTGTTGAATGGAAATGTGCTTAGATACAAAAAAGAGAGTTGCTCTGCAACTTCTTCATTTTGGGTTGCACAGTATGCCCGTGGCAGAGATTAGGGATTACGAAGAAATCCCTCTCTCATTCTTTTTTTTTCTCCACCCAAAATATCATTTTTTTTCTATAAAAATGAGAAAAAATGCTACTAATTTGGATTATTCGAAAAAAAAGTGTACCTTTGCAGCGAAAATAATACCATTTATTATTATGAAAGGAGATAAAATACCACTGATAGATTGCCCTATCGACTACATCTTTGGTGAAGCAAGCGGAAAAGTGCTGAATGAATACGGCAGATTCCCCTGTCAAATACAATGCGCCGTATATGCTTTCATGAAAAAAGGAAACGCACGAGCCACACTCAACATAACTGAATATGAGTTCCACGAAAATGACTTCATCTATGTGAAACCCGGCAGTTTTTTCTTCGTACAAGAATGTAGCGAAGATGCGCAACTGAGCTATATTGTCTTCTCATCATCGTTCGTGGAGAAAAATGCCTACGGCATGCGCCGACTATCACTCGCTACACGCAACTACCAACCCATAGTGAAATGTAACGAAGAACAAAAAGACATCATATTGCAATTCTCGGATGTGATGGAAAAAGCCATCAATAGCCAACCTGTAATGCTCACCTCCGACACTATGGTGCACATATTCAACCTCATTCAGCAGACTTTCTACGAAATGGACTCCTCCTCGGCAGTTGCCGCCTATCAGTCCACAGATAGAAAAACCGAAATCTATCACGAATACCGTAATCTGGTGCTACAACACTATCGCGAATGGCATCAAGTAGCCTCCTATGCGGATGCCATGCACATCACTGTTCCGCACTTATGCTCTACTATCAAAGCCGCCAGCGGACACACCGCAGGAGACATCATTGTAGATGCTATACTCATGGAAGCCAAAGCACAGCTGAAAGTGACATCCATGCCAATAAAAGAAATTGCATTGCAACTTGGATTTGAAAATGTGGCGTTCTTCAATCGATTCTTCAAAAGCCATGTCGGACTGACACCGCGTTCCTACCGAATGGAATAAACCAACAGGCTACATACCCAAACTGAGACGGAAACGAAGACCCCACCATGGTGCATACGGATTGCGGATATTCGTCAAGCGGAACACACCATGCACCTCACCAATACGCAGGATATTACCAATACCAATGCCAATCTCCACATGAGGTGTGGTAGGCGCAGATAATACTTTATATGAAGTGGGCGCATCGGTGGGAAGAGACGGAATAGGCAATACCGACATGTGGTCCTCGTGCATATAACCATATGCCACCTTGAGCGTTACCAATTCGCGTAAACGCATATAGCGTACACCCGGAATAAGATTGAACAATACACCACGACCATCCCAGTTGGCATGCAGCGATATATAGCGGTCGGCTGCATATTGATAGGTGTTCATCAATGCAAAACGATAGAAGTCCATCGTATAAGATGGGTTGGCTGCGAAAATATGAAGCAATGGATAAGGCACCCTGCCGAAAATCATACCCGCCTGAACCAGATAATTCAACCTACCTGCCATGCCTAAATCCACATCATGGCGCAACATCAATTGCAGATTACCATACATACGATAAGAAGACATATCCATCGTCTGATAGCTACCCAACTCCGCACCTACAAAAATAACAGGCAAATGGTTGTAGATATGTCGGCGGTGGAAATAAGAGTCCACTTTGCGCTCATCAAAACTAATACGAGCTGTGGCACCAATCGTGTTGTACCTGAAAGTTGGTTGCGTAGTATAATTAGTAGTAGGAACACCATATCCCATACGACCTATCTTAGCATATGCTTGCGTCTCTAAATACTCATTCCAATCATCAGAAAAATGTATTCTCGTCTCTTGGCGACGAACCATAGTATTGTAATAATAGCGCGTATTGAAATGCAAACCGCGGAAAATCTCCGAAACCAGATGCAAACGCGGGTTGAAAACACTATTCTCGCGTATGTTCTCTTGGAAATCGTCCATATCCGAGTAAATATAATGATCGCCATAGCGCAACTGAAGCGTATGATGGCGTTTCGCTGGGAGATGGATGTTGATTTCTCCCATACCTTTCCAAGCCCTGTCCTTGGCGCCATAAGCAAGGTAGCCACCCAATGATACATTCTTCCACAACTGTTCTGTAGTGCGCAAAGGAAAAGCCAGGCGAACTCCTTCTGCACTGTTGATACGGATTACCTCGTCAATCTTACCAATCTCAACCACTGTGCGAGTAGGAACATAGCCCGTCTGTATCACATACGCCAAGAACTTAGCCGTCTTGAATAGTGGTGTCTCGCTAAGGCTGTCCATTGCGTGGGCGATGGCTGCTGGATGTGGGGCGTTGGGTGTTGGGTGTTGGGTGTCGGATATTGGGTATTGGATATTGGGTATTGGTAATTGAGTGTTACGGGTGATAAGCAGGGTTGGGAAGATATGGGTCGTGTCGGTTTTAATGGCGAAATCCAGCAATAGTGAGAGGTCTTCTTTCATTAGCTGATTATTCGATGTAAAGGCTTGATGAATAGCGAGTTGTCGCATGTAGTTGATACTGGTTTGTGCAGGTATAGAAGCATGAATGCTGCGTAGCGCATAGGTGGCAGAGTCAATAGTCATCTCACCATTAAAAGTGGCATAAAAGGGATTTTTAGTTCGGAAATGGACAATGTAGTGCTTCTCCTCTCCCGTTTGTACACTATCGGCAAGAAAATAATTATAGTATGTATTGCCCGATGAGGCCAGCGGACTAAGCAAAGAGATGGAAAGCATATTGACATGGTTGTCATAGAAATTGCAAGTCGATGGTAGTTGGTTGAGCAATACATGATAGTCTGTCAGCGAAAATAATGTGGCTTGCTCCTCCACCTTGGTAGCCTCTTGCTTACGCCAATAGAGGGGGATGAGGTAGGTGGAGTCGTTGGCTTGCAACATACCCGATTGCAAACTTTTCCATAAGTTTCGTTGCAGGTGTTTGGATTGAATATCAGAAACATACAGCGCGGTTTGTGCGTAGATTTGTTCTGTATTAACGCTGCTTTTATTGGCTTCTCGGTGTCGGCGTACTTGCTCCATTAATGGCAAAGCAGGATTAGCTCCTGGATACACAAAGACATCGCTCAGACTACTGATTTTCTCCTTCAATGCGACTTCAATGCCGACTTGTTGCCCTGGCTCAATCCGAAAACGCTGGTCTTGGTAGCCTACCGCAGAGACAACCATTGTCCGTTGTCGGTCAATGGTTCCTCGCAAAAGAAACATACCTTCAGGATTGGTCATTGTGCCAAGAGTAGTACCATGGAAATAAATGTTAACATTGGGTAGTGGCTCGCCAGTATATGCATCATACACATCGCCAACAACAATGGTTTCCCTTATTTCTTCCCCATGGTCCATGCCCCATAGCCCAAAACTCATAGCCCATAGTCCAAACAATATGATGGTCAGTCTTTTCATTGATTCTCGGGGTGATATTTCAGTACGGCTTCGCGTAGGTCGTGGATGTTGATGTGCGTATAAATTTCGGTAGTTACAATGGACTCGTGTCCGAGTAGTTGCTGGATAATTCGCAGGTCAGCTCCGTTTTGCAACAAGTGTGTAGCAAACGAGTGCCGCAAGGTGTGGGGCGAGATGTTTTTTCGAATGTCTGCCTCTTGTGCTAATCGCTTAACAATGGTGAAAATCATCGCACGCGTTAATTGTCGCCCATAGTGATTGAGGAAAACAATGTCTGTGGCTTCGGGCTTAATGTCTAATCGGTTGCGGTCTTCTAACCAGTATCCCAACTGCTTGTCCGATTCGGGAGAAAGGGGAACTAAGCGCTGCTTGTTCCCTTTTCCGATAATGCGCATGTAGCCATCTTGGCGGTAGATATTGCTTAGGCGGAGGTCGGTAAGTTCGCTCACACGCAAACCGCTGCCATAGAGCATCTCAATGATAGCGCGATTGCGATGACCCTCTGGTTTAGACATGTCAATATGAGCAATCATAGAGTCAATCTCTTGCACCGTAAGGACTTCAGGCAGGCGTTTTTCAATGCGAGGCATCTCTAATAATTCAGAGGGGTCTTGCTCAATGTAATGATGATAAAGCAGAAAACGATAGAAAGAGTGAACGCTGGATAAAAGCCGAGCCTGCGTTTTGGCACTTTGGATATCCTTGAAAGTGTCAAACACAAAGGCTTGTAAATCATCAAAAGTGGCATGCACCACATCAATATGGTGCGCTTCCATATAACTCTGCAAGCGCTTGAAGTCCAGTTCGTAGGCTACAACAGAGTTACTACTCAAACCCCGTTCGAGTTTTAGATAGGTATGATACGCGCGTTCAATCATGGGGTATATGGACCTTGATAAATGGCGTGATAGTGAGTAGAATCAGCAGTGTAGAGCGAAATATCAAGGCGGATATCATCGCCATGGTAGGTGAGCTCAAACGAACCTGCGGTAAAACCGATGAGGCGCTGTATCTGATTGTCGGAAATATCAAGCAGGTAGCAACCTGTAAGATGATCCTTGTCAAAATAAAGGTAAGGCAAAAATGTGTTTGATGCTGCCGTTGTATCCATATGATAGATACCCGCAGGCAATACGCTGTCGGTCAAAGGAAGAAAAACATCAGAGAAACAAAGGTTCAAACCCGTTCCGAGAATACGAGTGGAGTCAAAATACAAACCATTACTAAGCAAATCAATGGAAAATACTTGTTTGTCCAACAAAGGGTAGTATTGCTTGTGCCACTGGATATCCGCAAGGAGATACACACTGTCGTATTGCGACACAGGGGGGGGCGTGGGACGATAGGGAGAATGGCAACTTGACAGAAGAAGCAAGAGGATTAGGAGATGAGTGAAAATACGCATTATATATTAATTTTTTTGGCGGGGACACATGACGCTATAAAGCCCAATGTGAGTACCACGATGGTTACAATAAGGATGTCGAGCGATTGGACGGTAACTGGGTAGGAAGAGACGACATATTCCGTACCGCTGCCCAATTTAAGGAAACCAAAATGTTCTTGCAATAAGCATACAACCAACCCAAAAAACAAGCCTATGAGAGCGCCTAAAGTGGAAATCAACCACCCCGCAAAGAGGAAAATGCGACGAAGCATCTGAGGGCTCGCACCTAAATAATGGAGGGTTTGGAGGTCGGATTGTTTGTCGATGATAAGCATGGACAACGAACCAATAATATTAAACGAAGCTATGAGAAGAATAAAAACAAGCAAAACCGTGGTTAATAGTTTTTCAACACGAAGAATACCGAAAAAATCCGATTGCTGTTCATAGCGATTAAGGACTTCGTAGGCATCACCTAATAGTGACTGAATTTCATGCTCGGCTTGGCGAACCGAGGTGGTAGGCGCTATTTTGATGAGCAGTGCGCTCACTTCGTTGGGAGCATATTCCAACAGACGACGAGTAAGGGGGAGGTTGGTAAGCACTACTTCATCATCATACTTGGATTGTTGTACGCCGAAAGTACCTGCTACGAAACAAACTTCATGATTGAATGATTGGTCGGGACGCAACATGTTCACTTTGGCGGTGCGTTTGGGCGCGTATAATTGTAGTGGCTTGATAAATCGTGCACCTACGCCCAGTTGCCATGCCAACCCCCTGCCAAGTACCGCGCGGTCAAAGGCTCCGTCATATACTGCGTAGTGTCCTTCGGTAGTGATAGCTTCGATGTTCGTCAGGGCGCGAAATGTCGAATCTACACCATATAGTCGTACGGGCATTTGTTTGCCTTCGAACTGCAATAGGGCTGTTTCTTCAATGGTTTGACTCACCATGTCTATACAGGGTAAGTTATATAGCGAGTCGAATGGTTCGCCAATTATATGAAATGACTTGCCTGTGGTGGCTACAATACGCAAGTCGGGATCGAACTGCGAAAACAGCTGTTCTACCATGGTGCCAAATCCGTTCATAACGCTGAGTACGCACACCATAGCTGCTGTCACCACACCTATCGCTGCGGCACTAATGCCAGAGATGATGTGGATGGCATTGTATTGCTTTTTTGCAAATAGATACCGCCACGCTATTTTGAGTTCGGCTTTCACTGCTTTAGCAACTCATCAATGCGTTCCATGCGGTCAATCGTCTCGTCCAAATGGAAGTGCAATTCGGGTATTACGCGTAGTTGGTGGCGCTCTAATCGCCCTAATTCGCCGCGAATTTTACCAGTGTCCTCTTGTACTTGTTGGATAGTGCAGGCTACTTTGTCTTGGGGGAAAACACTGAGGTAGATATGCGCAATGCTCAAGTCGGGCGAAATGCGTACTTCACTAACAGAAATAAGCGTTCCGCGCATCGCGCGCGCGTACCTAAGAAATATGTCGCTCAAGTCCTTTTGGATAAGGCGTTCAATCTTTTGTTGTCTTGTTGATTCCATAATTTTGTTTTGTTGATTATCCAGAGCCCGCGGATGGTAGTCTCTGACTTTTGGTGTCTGGTGTCCAGATTCCAAAATTTAAAATTGAACAGATTTATACGCAATAAGGGAAAAGAATAGCTCTTTTCCCTATGCTGTTGCCTTAGGAAAAGCCCCTAAGGTAGTCTAATCGCTGATTAGCGTTTGTGGCGACCTTCGTCAGCTACAGTCAATTTCTTGCGACCGTGTGCGCGGCGAGCTGCCAATACGCGACGACCATTTGCAGTTGCCATGCGAGCGCGGAAACCATGTTTGTTGCGACGACGGCGTTGGCTTGGTTGGAATGTACGTTTCATTTTTTTATCCTATTTTATGCCCCATCTCGTGGGCTTGGTTAATAAATTCGTGCAAAAAAGCGTGCAAAGGTACGGCTTTTTTTTGAACTGACCAAATTTTTTTGAGAAAAAAGCACTTTTTTGTGAAATGTACACTTATTTTGCCTGTTATTAGCGGATTTTTATCTCTTCAATTGGCTGTCGTTTGTCTGTGTCGAGTGCAGCGAATTGAAACTTCACGCGTTTGAAATCAATGCTTCTGAGATCAATACAGCGAATAGAACTGTCGTACATCGTGCGGTAATACAGACGCTGGTTGCGTAGGTCGCTGGCGATGGTCACTTGTGTCGCACTTGGCATATTAGGCACCTCGCGTGGGTCAGTAAACTGTATGCCGACGGGTATGTCGAAGTTGTTGAGTAAGTGAAATGCTTGTACCACAGTGGCATCTTCGTCCCCTAAGCGTGGAGCAGTGCTTTGGAAGAATGCGGCGCGAATGAAGCGAGAAGGTGGTGTCATATCGCCAGGCAACCCGTGTAGTCCGCTACCCCCGCCGAAAGCGTTGAGGTCTAGCCTGCCTACTTGGCGGTGATTGATGGAGCCTGCGGAGAGATTGACATAGTTGTTGAGGTTGGTTAAGTGCCATGTAAATTCTGGAGAGTTGGTCAGTATACCCAGTGGATTTTCATATAAGTGAGCTCGTTGGTTGATAAACTCCAATACAACTTGTCTGCCAGAGGGCTCTGTAATGCGCCAGTGTACAGTGCTGGCGCGAGGGTCTGTGCTAATTACACGAATTTGAGGGAGTGCTGCTTGCAGTTCGTTGATGCTGGCAAAACTGCTAAGTATCCATGCTGCTACTTGCATGTCACTTAACGATTGGTCTTGTTTCGTTGTGTCGTATGGTTGGTACTCTCCATATTGTGGGAAATAGAATAGCCCAGCACCAAGTCCCGTTTCATTGACGCCTTCCATGATAAATGCGCTTTCTTCTACAGCGATACCTACATAGCCATACTTAGCGCTAAACTTTTTCCCATTCCTTGTGCCGTCTGGGAGGAAAGATTGTTGTTCTTGTCCGCGTGGTACGACCACATACATACTGGTGAGAGGTGTGCTTGCCCATTCAATGGTGCGTGCAGTGACGGGATTGTTGTCCACGGTGTGGAGAGTAATGCCTGTGCAAGCGAATGCTCGCGATGAAAAGAAACTGCCTGCTAATAAGCATGCTAAAATAATTAATCGTTTCATAGTTAGTTTTGTTTTAGGTTTATAGTTTTGTTGTTTATCGTCCCATGTTAAAAGGCGATACTGTCTTGTCGCAAAACCCATGCCAAAGATGTACTTGTTTACACGCAATGCTAAAGAAAATTTGCTTAAATCGTTGAATAGAGAGAATTTTTGCCCTATTTACTTGTGTATGTGGATAATTTTTTGTAATTTTGCGAGCAAAATTGAATGACAATAGAAAATGAAACGAAAAATAGCCATTATCGCAGGAGGAGATAGTTCTGAATACGAGGTTTCGTTGCGTAGTGCAGCGGGCATAGAGTCTTTCCTCTCCGACCAAGAACAATATACTACCACCATTGTGTTGCTTCGTGGACAAGATTGGAAGGCTCGAGTTGGCGAAAACGAGTGGGTAGCCATTGATAAAAACGACTTCTCCTATACACACCAAGGCGAGAAGCAGACCTTTGACTTCGCCTATATCACTATTCATGGTACACCTGGCGAGAATGGAGTGTTGCAAGGATATCTTGACATGATTGGCTTGCCATATTCATGCTGTGGTGTGCTGGCTGCAGCTATCACCTTTAACAAATATACATGCAACCACTACTTGAAGGGCTTTGGCGTGCGTGTGGCGGAAAGTATCTTACTCCGTAAATCCAATGCTCAATATTCGATAGCCGATATCCCCTCCAGAGTGGGATTGCCTTGTTTTATTAAGACGAATGTGGGTGGGTCGTCCTTTGGTGTAACTAAAGTGAAGACTATAGAAGAAGTGAAGCCCGCTATAGAGAAGGCTTTTGCCGAAGGTGATGAGGTTATTTGTGAGGCGTTTATGCGAGGTGTAGAAATAACCTGTGGTGCCTACAAGACCAAAAATCAAGCGGTGGCATTCCCTATCACCGAAGTCGTGACCAGCAATGAGTTCTTTGACTATGATGCCAAATACAATGGGCAAGTTGATGAGATTACTCCCGCTCGTATCCCTGATGAGGTACGAGATGAGGTGCAAGCTCTGACACTGAAGATATATGATATATTAGGTTGTAAAGGAATTATTCGCGTAGATTATATTTTGACCGATGGATGGACTATCAACCTTCTTGAAGTAAATACCACTCCTGGCATGACTGCTACTTCGTTTATCCCACAACAAGTGCGTGCCGCTGGGCTCAATATCGGAACAGTTCTCAGCGAAATTATTGAAGATACGCTAAACACCAAATAGACATGGATATAAACAACGAAATAGCAAAACTGGATTGGAAGCGTGAGCCTTATGGCTTATACGAACCGATAGAATATACTTTGGCAGCAGGCGGCAAACGCGTGCGTCCGCACTTGGCTATGATTGCCTGCCAGATGTTTGACGGTAAGGATGAAGATGTGTTACCTGCGGCATTGGCGTTAGAGGTATTTCATAACTTTACCCTTCTGCACGATGATGTCATGGACAAGGCTGATGTGCGCCGTGGCAGACCTACAGTACATGTCAAGTGGAACGACAATACCGCCATTCTTTCTGGTGATCAAATGCTGATAGAGGCCTACAAACTGTTATCAGGCGTGTCCGCGGATAAATTGCCTAAAGTATTGAAACTCTTTAATCAAATGGCGACCGAGATTTGCGAAGGACAGCAATACGATGTGGATTTTGAAACTCAGGAGCAAGTCACGATAGAGGAATATCTCAAGATGATACGCTTGAAGACATCGGTGCTTTTGGCTAATGCTTTGCAGATAGGTGCCTATATTGCAGGAGCTGATGAGCAAGCACAAGAGGCTCTTTATCAGTTCGGTATCGCAGTTGGATTGGCGTTCCAAATACAAGATGATATACTTGATGTGTGGGGAGATCCCAAAACTTTTGGTAAAGTGGTTGGAGGCGATATTAGTTGCAATAAAAAGACTTTTGTCTATCTTACTGCTCTATACCGTGCTACACAATCCAGCACTGCTCTACATCATGTTACACAACTTCAACAATGGTATAGCCAACTTCTACAAGATAATACAGAGAAGATAGTTGCTGTTAAAACTATTTTCGAACAATTGGAGGTGCGCGAAGCGTGTGAGATGATGGTGGCTGATTACACCCAAAAAGCTTTACAGATATTGGCAACCCTCCCGCAAAATGCCGCTACTGCCCAATTGCGTCAACTCGCCAATAAACTAAACACTCGCCAAGACTAATCCCCTTAAAAACTCTTAAAACTTTTAAACTCTTACATATATGCCTTATCGTCGATTACCCAAAACAGATCAATCACGCCTCCGCGCTTTACAGCAGGCTGTAAGACAGGCGGGCGAAGTGGATTTTAATCAGCAAGCGATCAACTATAAGACCCTTACCGAGGCGCGACGCTTGTTGATGCAGTTCGAGAACCAAGTGGCGCAATATCACGCGAATGTGGATACTAAAGTGTCGGACAATAAACAGTATCGACATAAGGTGCGTAACGCGCGTATGTACATATCTCATTTTATTCAGGTGCTGAATTTATCTGCTATTCGCGGTGAAATCAAGAAAGGGCAAAAGGAACTATATCATTTACATCCTAATAACCATACTTTACCAGATTTGAGTACAGAAGAATTGCTACTACAGTGGGGAAAGAATATTATAGAAGGAGAACATGCTCGAATTAGTCAAGGTGGATTTCCTATTTATAATCCAGCTATCAATAAGGTGCAAGTACATTACGATATTTTCCGTGAACACTATAATACGCATGTCGTACATAAGAAAACGCATAGCCGAGTATTTGAGCATATCGAAACTATGCGTAAGGAAATAGATGCTTTAATCCTCACTATTTGGGATCAAATAGAAGCGTTCTATAAAGACGAGCTGCCTTATGCCAAACTAACCAAGTGCCAAGCATATGGTATGATTTATTATTACCGTACTGGCGAAACGGTATTGACGCCTCAAACAGATCAGCAAATCTTGCACGAACGCGCGCAACAGACTACACTTGAATGGTTTGAGAAGGAAGTATGATGCGGTGTACTTTTTGGTCGTGTTGAAGCATCGGAACTTCTTCTACCAATTGGAAGTCATACCCTACGCCTATTAATGTGGCGTGGGGTTGTTTTTTTAGAAAACGGTCATAATATCCACCTCCTCTGCCCAAACGATAACCTCGCTTGTCAAAGGCCACAGCAGGAACTATAATCAAATCAATATCTCCTAAATAGGGTGGAGTTGTGGGTTCTGGGATACCAAATTTTCCGCGATGCATTTTGTCATTTCCCTCAAAAGGATTGGCGGTCATTTCTTTGCGATGTGTAACGGGTAACAATAATGTTTTGTCTTTGTGGCGTTTGAACAAAGGCAATACATCTACTTCGTTGTTCTTTGGGTAATAGAGCAATATGGTTTTGGCATCGCGAAAACAACTCATTTGCTCCAATTGCGACAAGATGGATTCAGATAACGACTTGCGTTCTTCTGGTAAAAGCATGCGACGCTTTTGAATGAGCAACTCGCGCATGTGCTGTTTGGCGCGATGAATACGATTTGATGGGAGCAACTTGAGCAAATCCCGTATGTTGGTTTCAAAAAGCATAATAACCTCAATTTTGATTATACGCAGCAAAGGTACTGCTTTTTTCTGACATGTGCAACATTATTTTGCTTTTTGTTAAATATTCAGATATATATTTGCGTATGTCAGAAAAAAGCAGTACCTTTGCCGCGTATTTTGCTATGTATTATAGTTTTTTTAGAAAATGAGTAGATATTCATACATATTCTTCTTTTTCTTAATATCATTAGTGGGCTGTGTGTCCAATACTGATACAGTGGTGACTTCTTCGGAAACAAGGGTTCAATCCTTTACTTTTTACGAGGATACTACGAATCGTGGTTTGACGGAGATGACCTATATCATAGAGCACTTGAGTGATACGGGGCGTATTTATTGCAAGGACTCTTTGCGCTTTGGAACGCGTTTAGATAGCGTAGTTCCTTATGTTACTTACAAGGCAACTCCTGCTTTAGCCAAGTATTGTTTTCCTGATACGGTGATAATCAGTACTGGTGCTGACACCTTGGATCTTACCAAGCACCCAGACTCGATTTTCCTCTATGTGCTTTCTTCTGATATGACCCAAGAGCGTTGGTATCATTTGGACATTTATGCCCATCAGTCTGATCCTTATTTGTATGTGTGGGAGCAACTGACCAACCAAGTCTTCAAACCACAAAACTGCAAGATGAAAGTGTTTTATGCGAATGAAAAACTTCACTTGTATGTGAATAATGGTTTTCAAACACAGATATACCAATCGGTTGATGGTCGTTCGTGGGCGTTGATGAGCAATGCTCCTTTGGGGTTGCCCGTTTCTTGTTCGGTGCGAGATATCTTGCAGTGCGGTACTTCGCTATATTATGTCGAGGATGATTATCTATATATCACGGATGATATGCTGCAATGGAAAGCCATAGACTGCTCGGGTAGAGATTATCAATTGGTAAATATGTTGATGGTATTTCATGATAAAGTGTGGTGTATTTTGCAGAATCGTGTTTCGCAGGATTTGTTTTTGGGTATAGTACAAGATTGTGATATTCACCCTGTAACTTCCATCTATGGGTTGAATAATGGTATCTTGCCTGCTAATTTCCCAATTAGTGATTTTGCTTCATTGCCCATCAAGAGCAGTAGCGAGCGTCCTCGCGCTATGGTTGTGGGAGGGCGTAGTTTAGATGGAACGCCAGTGAATACCCGATGGAATTTCGAATATGAAACTCCTGCAAACTCGGAGAATCAGCCTTTTGCAGGGTATCGTGTCGTAGATTTCTCCATTGAACAACCTACTTTTCATTCGCTTACTGGCATGTCGATTATCCAATATAGCGACCACTTGATTATGTTTGGCGGTATAGATAATGACTTGGAATATCGTAGTGATATCCTCTATTCGGATGATGAAGGTATGAATTGGTATGTACCCGACACTGCCCAAAATCAACTGCCAAAAACATATCAGTCGCGTCAACAACAAACCGTGGTAGTAGATGCTGAAGACAATATCTATATTATTGGTGGGCAAACGAATACTCAAACATTTAGCGATGTCTATCGTGGTTATCTCAATTCTATGAAGTGGTAAGCTCTTATGACTAATCCGCAAGATATTCGTAAAGTTATTCAATCAGAGTTTCATCAGTATGAGGAAGCTTTTGCATTGTCATTGAAGACAGAAAATGCATTGTTGGCACAAGTGTTAGACTATGTTCATTCAAAACGAGGAAAACAGTTGCGCCCTATCTTGGTCATCTTGTCTGCAGCTTTGTGTAGGGGAATTACGGATAAATCGTTGCAGACTGCGGTTGCTCTTGAGCTCATGCATACGGCTTCGCTTATTCATGACGATGTGGTGGACAATTCTCCTTTGCGTAGAGGTAGTGAAGCGGTACATGCGCAATGGACCAATAAGATTGCAGTGTTGGTGGGGGATTATCTGCTAACTCGTGTTATTAGTATCTTGTCTGATCTGAGAAATATATGTATTTTGAATATCGTTTCTCAAATGGGGGCTGCTCTTACCTCTGGTGAGTTGTTGCAACTACATTCGGGGGAATCGATGTGGATTAGCGAGAAACAATATAATTTGGTGATAGAGCAGAAGACTGCTCGACTATTTGCCGCTTGTAGTGAAGCTGGAGCTGCAAGTACTGGTGCCACTACTCGCCAAATGACAGCCATGCGGCAATATGGATTGCATTTAGGCATGTGCTTCCAATTAAAAGATGATATTTTAGATTATTCGGATGTTGAAGATATAGGCAAACCAACTATGAACGATATTCGTGATGGTAAAGCCACACTGCCTTTGCTCATCTCTTTGCAACGAGCAAATGGAGAAGAAGCTAATCATATTCGGGAGATTGCAGAAGGGTTGGCAGCACAATCGCCTCATATAGATGTGTTTGAGGCGGAACAAGAGATAAAGTCCTTTGTCCTCCGTTATGATGGCATCCGCTATGCGCACCAAGAGATGGAAAAACATCGCAAGAAAGCGCTTGCGGCATTGTCTATATTTCCAGATAATAAGTATAAAGAAGCCCTCGTTGCTCTGTTGGATTACGCCATAACGCGTATGCGATAACCTATGAACTCTTAGAGAATACGATGGATGGTTTCTCGGATTTGCTCTTGCTGTTCATCCGATAGAGTAGAGATTACCTCATTAAAGAATGCCTCCAATAGCAATTTGGTTGCTGTATCACGACTGATGCAGCGTTGTTGCATATAGAATAGTGCTGATTCGTCTAATTGCCCCGTAGTCGCACCATGACTTGCCTTTACATCATCTGCGTAAATTTCCAATTGTGGTTCGGTTAGCATGTCCGCTTGCCGAGAAAGTAGGATGTTTCGGTTTGTCTGGTATGCTTCCGTCTGCTGGGCATTAGGTAGAATCTTCAGTTCGCCACGGAAAGAGCCTTTTGTTTGGTCGTTTAAGACAAACTTCAAAATTTGAGAGGAGTAGCCACCACCTATATTATGGTACACGCGCGTGAGAAGATGTGCTTGCTGCGTGTCGTGAAGTAGCCCCATCGCATAAATCTCTGTGCGACAATTAGCACCATTTTGTTCCACAAAAAGTTTAGATTGCCATTGGGCGGTAACATCGTTTTCGGAAAGAAAAAGGATATGCACTCGAAGGAAGGAGTCGGCTTCTTGTACAATATGCCAATTCATATCTGACTCGTTTAGGAAAACGAGTTCGCGTTTTTCTCCAATAGAGAGTGTAATATGTTGTATAGATGAATTCAACATGCTGAACTATTAATTATTAAGGAAGGCATAGCCATTGGCTTCAAGTTCGAGGGCAAGTTCTTTGCCTCCTGTGCGAACAATCTTTCCATTGGCCAATACATGTACAAAATCAGGCACAATATAATCTAATAGTCGTTGGTAGTGGGTGATAACAATAGAAGCGGTCTTGGGTGTTTTGAGTGCATTTACTCCCTCTGCTACGATGCGTAGTGCATCAATGTCCAATCCAGAATCTGTCTCATCCAAAATAGATAGACAAGGTTCGAGCATTGCCATTTGAAAAATCTCGTTGCGTTTCTTCTCTCCACCTGAAAATCCTTCGTTTACAGAACGGTTAGTGAGTTTGTTGTCCATACCTACAAGCGCTTTCTTTTCGCGCATAAGTTTTAGAAAGTCAGTAGCTTTCAATGGCTCTTTACCTTCATGTTGACGCTTCTCATTCACTGCAGTACGCATGAAATTCACAATAGATACACCAGGAATCTCTACAGGATATTGAAACGAAAGAAATATTCCTTCTCTTGCGCGCACTTCTGGTGTCATTTCCAATAGGTTCTTACCTCGGAAGATAATTTCTCCTTCGGTAACTGTGTAAGCGGGATGTCCTGTTAACACATTAGATAATGTGGATTTTCCCGCACCATTTGGACCCATGATAGCATGCACTTCGCCCTCGTTAATGGTGAGGTTGAGTCCTTTGAGTATTTCTTTGCCTGCAATCGAGGCATGTAAATTTTTTATTTCGAGCATATGGTTGTTAGTACAGTCTGACCGACTGCCTGCAATGTTTGTTTGTTTATGTGTTGCATATTGTCTTGTTGAGTGTGCCACCACTCTGCGAATCCTGTGCTACTATTGGTCTTGTAATCAATAATGTCCACGCATGGAATACCTGCTATGGTGTTGATGTAGTAATGGTCGTCTGTAATAGGATAAACAGTTTGATTGATGAAATAGCGACCATATCCCAATCGAGAAGCTGTACGCCATAATAGTTCTACATAGCTACCAGCGTAATTAACGGAGAAATATTCGCGTGGGAAAGTGGCGGAGGGGTCACCTACCATGTCAAGCAGAATGCCGTATTGACACTTGCAAACAGAAGGCTTACTATTAGATATGGCTTTTTTGTACTCCTTTGCCCAGTATTGACTACCAAGACACCAAGTATTTTCCCTATCTTTGCCTGTGTAGTGATTGGGTGTTCCCATGTCTTCGCAATCGAAGAAAACGATTTTCACAGAGGGTACAAACTCTCCACGGGCTTTTCTAATTGACAACTGGCGCAGAATTTCAAGTGTCACACCGACACCGCTTGCTCCATCATTTGCGCCTAATACAGGTCTAAAACGGTCATCGTAGTTTTCCTCCTCATCGCTCCAAGGACGGCAATCCCAATGGGCGCAAAGCAAAATGGCATACATAGTATTGCCTTCAAAGTATGCTTCGATATTGCGAATGGGTTGTACTTCTCCAGCGTAATTAATCATTGTGCCATGTTGACTGTTGACTTGTGCACCATGATGAGCCAGTTTATCTATAAGCCAATCGCCGCATGCTTGGTGTGCTTCTGTACCTGGTACGCGCGCGCCAAAAGACACTTGCTGAGCAATGTAAGCATATGCGGAGTCTGCTGAGAAAGCACAACTAACTGCAGAATGAGATGAGTGCTGCTGTTTTGCACATGATACGCATAACAGCAACAGCACATAGACACTATATTGAACTATTTTAAACAATATTACTTTATCAACGCTTAATGTATGTTTAATTCGCTGACAGAGCGATGATTCTGAATTGCCAATATGGTTTGCGCGATAGGTTTAGCCATAGAAGCAATGCTTACTTTTGGGCATCGTGTTTTGTCGAATGGGATAGAGTCTGTAAATACTAACTCTTCCAATGCGGAATTTGCAACGCGCTCGCATGCAGGCCCAGACATTAGTCCGTGAGATACCAATGCACGCACCGACTTTGCTCCGTTTTCTTTCATTACTTCCGCTGCTTTGCAAAGCGTGCCTGCTGTATCTGCAATATCATCAATAATCACTACATTCTTGTCCTTCACATCGCCCAGCACGCGCATTTCTCCAATTTGGTTCGCATTAGGACGGTGCTTGTAACAAATCACCATTGGTACCTCTTGCTTTGTTAGCTCCGTCAGTTTCTTTGCGAAAACAGATGCGCGTTTCGTTCCTCCTACATCTGGAGAAGCTACAATCAAATCCTCCAATCCCAAACTCTGTACATAATTAGCTAATACATTAGCACCATACAAGTGATCCACTGGAATATCGAAGAACCCTTGAATTTGGTCGGCGTGTAAATCCACTGTTATCACGCGGTCTGCTCCAGCACCTTGAATCATGTTAGCACATACTTTTGCGCCAATAGATACGCGTGGTTTGTCTTTACGGTCCTGGCGAGCCCATCCGAAATACGGGATCACTGCAATTACTTTGTATGCGCTTGCGCGTTTTGCCGCGTCAATGGCCAGTAGCAACTCCATGATATTGTCACTGCAGGGGCAAGTGGATTGCACGATATATACCGACTGACCACGAACTGATTCTTCAAAACTCACGGCAAACTCACCGTCAGAAAACCGAGCAATTTGGATATTACCCAATGAACATCCTAAAAACTCACAAACGCGTTTAGCAATCTCATCTCCTTGCGAAAGAGCAAATACTTTGTAGGGACTGGTTTCCACTATCATGACAAACAGAATTTATAGTTAATTTGAATTAAAGTGCAAAATTACTACTTTTTTTTGAATTTCGCAAACATTGTTTGTATATTTCACAAAAAAAGTGTAACTTTGCACCATATTTGTATATTGGGTAATATGATCAACAAAGAATTATACCGTGAATTCTGCAAGAGTAGCAGCGATTTGCCAATCTTTATGACAGATTGGTGGCTGGATGCTGTATGTGCTGGAAAGCAATGGGATGTGTTGCTTAGTTTCAATGAAAAGGGAGAAATACAAGCTGCTCTGCCATATTTGTTGCGTAAGCGCGCATGGATGAAGTATGTCATCATGCCACAGCAAACCCAGATAGGCGGCATATGGGTATCGGATGCTGTGTTGGCGGATAGCGAGAATAGAGTAGCGGATATATGCCAATATTTTGCACAGCAATTGGCGGAAATGGGTTTGAGTTATTATTATCAACATTATCCGATAGGTAGTCCTTCAGCGGAACAAATGCGTGTGCAGGGATTTAAGGTCAAAGAGCGTATCACCTATCGCATTGAAGATTTGTCAAACCTTGACAAAGTAATTAATGCTTTTTCGAAGAATAAGAAACGCCAATTGCAGAAGGCACTTTCGCTACATGCCGATATGAAGATGAATGTAGAGGATTTCTATCGTTTTCATATGCGATGCCTGCAAGAGCAAGGGAAACAGATTAGTTACTCTCGCGAGTTTCTATTGGTCTTGGAGCGCAAGACGGCGCGCTTGCAACAGAGTCAGATCGTGTCAATATGCAATGCGGATAATGAGGTGCTGGCAGCGGCGTTCCTCATATGGGACAAGCACAGTATGTACTACCTAATTCCCTGCTACGACCAGAAATACAAAGACTCGGGAGCTGGCGCGTTGCTCGTATTGGAAGCTGTCAAATTGGCTCGTCAGAAGGGTGTTGCATTCGACTTTGAAGGTAGCATGATTCGTGGTGTCGCGAACCATTACAAGCAGTTTGGAAGTACGCCAACTACTTACTATAGCATAGAAAAATACTATCACTGGTGGTTTCGGTTGGCTGTGTTTTGGAATTGGCTGAGAGAGCGAATAAAAAGGTAACAATAGGTTTTAGTTCGCATGAAGCACTTGGCGTACTTTCATTAAGTACCAGTCTTTCATTATTTGATTTGCTGAGATGGCATATCTCTTGTTGCGATATATCCCATGCTGAATTAATTCTTCCAACATAGGTTTTGCGAGTTCTCTTTCGCCTAAAATGTCATTTGTATTTTTGCGTAATCGCAAAATTGTGATTGGCAATAGGTGTTTGATTCTATTTCTTATTTTTCTTTTATAGAAAAACACTCTATTTTCTTGTTTCTGCTCAAGATCCACCTTCATAGGTATGAATATGTGTTGTCTAATCGAATGTGTATAGAAGTTCTGCATTTCCAATTGTTTAATGTGTATCTTTCTGAAGAACTCTAAAAACTCTTTATCCCAGTATGGCAATCGTACTTCGTATCCAAAAAACTCATATACTCTTGCTGAGTTGTTTATGTTGTATGGTAATCTGTTTTCGAAAATAAAAGCTTGATAAATGGACCAATTCTCTATCTGGTCTTGTTTTTTTATATTGAAATAGTTTCGTATGTTGTTTTTTAGTTTTGGTTGAAATTCGTACTCGAAATGCTCATGCATAATGGCTCTTACCATGTATTCAGTGCTACTTTTCTGTCCGATACATGCTTTTGTCAAATGCGATCCCGCGTTATAATCTGCCGAATGTCCTGGTATAAAGATAGCGTCTTGTTCTATCGCCTTAATTTTCCTGAGATAGTTAATGGCTGCATACTCAAACAGCCATACAAAATTACTTAGTTCTCCTATAAATTGGTAATATTGTTGAAACTCATGACTATCCAATTGTACCAGTTCTTTTATTTCTGTCTTTGTTGGGTTTATAATGTATAATGGGTAGTTCAATTCTTTAGCTACTTTCTTTGCAATTTTCTCTTCTATGTTGTTTTCTCTTCCTACCGTATAACATATAACCTTTTTGTATCCCATTTTTTTTAACATGCATAGAATCAATCTCGAGTCGTTTCCTCCGCTTAATGGTATCACCACTTGTCTCTCACCTATGGAATGAACCATTCTGCGAAAGACATTCTGTAGCATTTCGCCCATTTGTTGGCTGTTTGCAATGGTTAGTTCGTGGGAACGAGTTAGGTAGGTGTAATATTGGTGTTGTTCCCCCTCCTCTGTCAAGTAGTGTCCTGGTCTTACCTGCTTTATGTCCGAGACCAGCGTTTTTCCATATAGCGGAAAGCCCGCTGACTGGTATTCCATTTTGCTGATTGTGTCCAATGTGTCCGTATGCCTAAGAATTTTGTAAGCATCGTCGCTGATTAAATACCCATTCTCCCTATCTATTCTGTAGTACAATGGACATATTCGAGAACTATCTACGGCAGCTGCATTTAGTGTGGCAGAGTGGCAAATGACTGCAAACAATCCATTTGCTTGTTCTAATCGCTCTTGTAGTTCTTTTATATTGCGTACGGTAAAATATGCGCAGAGATCTTCGCCTTTGTATAGTGTCCCCGATGGGTCATATATATACCCTCGTGCCGAAACGGAAGGAGTGTGATACCACCCCTTTCCGAATAATTGAATGTTAAATGCTGTCTTCTTTTGTGTTTTTATCGTGTTCATACATCATATAGATAAACCAACAAAGTTCAATGCCTAATACGATTGCGCCCGCCAAACTATAAAATGCGATAGCGTGATATATGGAGTGTAAAGAAATTCCTATAATTAGAGCGCCCAAGCGCAATCCGAGATAGAGTACCTCAAATCCCAGATAAGTGGCTTGACGGTTGAATACATCGGGCAAGAACGATAAGCTGGTATTGAGAATGACGAATAGCAACCATGGCAACATTACACGGATGTATTGGCTTGTGTTACTCCACTCTTGTCCTAATAACCCTGTGATAATCCACGGTAAGATACAATATAGAATGCTGAATATTAGGATAGATATACCCCCTATTTTTAGTAAATATTGTCGAATAAAAGCTAATACTTTTTTACCTTGTGCTATGCGCTCCGATGTGGCTTGAAATAACACTTGATAGATGGAACTACACACCAAGTTAATTGGTCGAAAAGCAATCGTAAATGCCATGCCTAAAAAGCCGATTTCCGCTAACCCAAAATGTGGTGTCAGTACTAAGATGGGTAAATTCCCTCCAATTGTGTTGAGTAAGGAGCGGGGGGTCGCAAAGAGTGGAAAGTTTTTGTATTGTTTGGCAATTTGGTGGATATCGTGTATGGAGTGAATTCGAAATAATGGTTGGATGTGCTGCTTAAATCCTTTGAGGCAGACTATAATGATAGACACAATAGGACCTATTAGGGTTGCGTATATCATCCCGCCGGCTAATACACCTCCAAAACCAAATGCTAATTTGCTTCCTGCTGAAGCCATGCTTTGTGATAGTTGATAGGTGCTTATCTTATTATAGCATTTCTCGCGAATATACCAATAGTTAAGTAAATTCCATATTCCTAAGATAAATACATAAATCGGCATTGCCCAATAGTAAACAGCCAATCTTGGAGAGTTGAATAATGCTGCGATTGAGTTTGCAAATAAAGTAGATATGCCCACCAATAGTGTGCAACCTATTAACAAGCATGCTCCTGCTTGCACCACTGTTACGGCATCTTTCTTTTCTTTTGGGAGTACAATCGCGCAGTGATATTCTGCAAGGGAAAGCAATGTCAGTATCCCTCCTATACTCAAAAACAAATTCAGCAGACCGAAGTCCTCAGGTGCATATATACGCGTCAGTATAGGGTAAACAAGCAAGCCAATGACTTGCGCCACCACATTAGCAGAAAGCAATTTCGCAAAATTGCGCACGATGGATGATTGAAATAACGACCCTATACTCATTTCACCTGCAAAAGTACTACATTTATCCCAAAATTGCAACTATTTGGTAGAAAAATTGCAAAAAATGTCAAGATATTTGCACAATTCAGAAAAAAGCAGTAAATTTGCAGTCCGAATTGATAGTGCTTGCAAAAGCATGTGATAAGTAAACATAAAAACACAAAACAATATGCAACAAAAAAAATCACCCCAAGCAAGTTTGGAAGACAAGAAACTGACCTATGTCCTTATAGGATTAGTGTTGGTATTAAGCATTTGCTATGTCGCATTTGAGTGGACAGAGAAAGAAGTCACTAAGTATGAAGTCGTGGATACAGACTTCCTCATCGAGGAAGAGTTTGATATCCAGCAAACCTCCCAAGAAACTCCTCCTCCTCCACCACCACCAGCACCAGTAGAAGTAGAGGTGCTCAATGTTGTGGAAGATGATGTTGAGGTAGAAGAGATTCAAATCAACACGGAGGATGACAAGGATGTGGAAGTGGTTATTGCACCTCCTGTAGAGGCTCCTGTTGAAGAGGAAGAAGAAGAGGTTATCTTCGTCGTGGTTGAGTCTATGCCAGAGTTCCCTGGTGGTCAACAAGCCATGATGCGCTATATTGGTGAGAATATCAAGTACCCTGTTATTGCACAAGAGAACGGTATTCAGGGCCGTGTGATTTGCCAATTCGTGATTGAGAAGGACGGTAAGGTTACTGATATTCAGGTAGTTCGTTCTTCTGGCGAGCCTTCGCTGGATAAAGAAGCTGTGCGTGTCATCAATAGCATGCCTAAGTGGAAACCAGGTAAGCAACGCGGTAAACCAGTACGCGTGAAATATACTATTCCAGTAAACTTCCGTTTGCAATAATTTCTCGCCTTTAGCCTAATCGCCTAATCGCCTTTAGCCTAAATCGCGTAGCTAAATGGATTTATCCATTCGAAATATCGAATATTGTAAGGGTGTCGGCGCTAAGCGTGCCGACATTCTTCGTAAAGAGCTGGGTGTGAAGTCGGCGCTCGATATGCTGTACCAGTTTCCGTACAAGTATATTGACCGCAGTCGCTTCTATTTTATCCATGAGATTGAGGACGACGATACCTATGTGCAGATTATCGGTTATATCACCGAGTGGCACACCATCGGTATTGGCAATGCCCAGCGTCTATCCGCTACCTTTACCGACGGACGGCACACCATCGAACTCGTTTGGTTCAAGGGTGTGAAGTATGTCAAACTGGAGCGCAATGTGCAGTATCTGCTTTTTGGCAAACCATCGCGCTTCAATCATCAGTACAACTTCGTTCATCCCGAGCTCACGCCGATGAGCAAGGTGCAACCAGAACTCATGCAGGGGCTTGAACCGCACTACAACACCACCGAACCTATGAAACGCGCAGGACTCAATTCCAAAGCCCTCCGCACCATCATCGCACATCTCATACCCGAACTCCAACAACAGGGTATGGTAGATACGCTTGGCATGGATCTGGTGCAACGCTACCACCTCATGCGCCTGAGCGAAGCGCTCTGCAATATTCATTTCCCTAAGGATACCCCTACTATGCAGAAGGCGCGCGAACGGCTCAAGTTCGAAGAACTCTTCTATATCCAATTGCAGATTCTCAGGCAGATGAAACGCCGCGAACAAAATGTCGGCTTCTCTATGCCTATTGTGGGCAAGTCTTTCCACTCCTTCTACCAAAACTGCTTGCCATTTCCGCTCACCAATGCGCAGAAACGCGTGGTGCGCGAGATTCAGACAGATATCAAGTCTGGCAAACAGATGAACCGCCTTTTGCAGGGCGATGTAGGTAGTGGCAAAACGATTGTTGCCCTACTCACAGCCCTACTCGCTGTGGATAATGGCTACCAAGCCTGTATCATGGCTCCCACTGAGATTCTTGCTAACCAGCATTACGAAACCATCCAACAACTCCTCTCGCCTCTCGCCTCCTCGCCTCTCGCCGTAAATGGTACATCTGTAAATTGTAAATTGCTCACGGGTTCCACCACTGCCAAGCAGCGCCAGCCTATTCATGAGCAACTGCGCTCGGGTGAAATCAATATCCTCATCGGCACGCATGCCTTGCTTGAGGACACCGTGCAGTTTGCGAACCTCGGACTATGTATCATTGACGAGCAACACCGTTTTGGTGTGGCGCAGCGCGCCAAGCTATGGAACAAGAACACCCAACCGCCACATATCCTTGTGATGACGGCAACGCCTATCCCCCGCACTTTGGCGATGACGGTCTATGGCGATTTGCAGGTGAGTATCATCGACGAACTCCCTCCTGGGCGTAAACCTGTGCATACGCTTCACTATTCCATTCAACGCCGAGCGTCTATCAATCAGTTCATTGCGCAGCAGATTGATATGGGGCGTCAGGTCTATGTGGTCTATCCGCTCATCAATGAGAACGAGAAACTCGACCTCCATGACCTCACCAATGGCTACAACCAACTCTGCGAAACTTTCCCCGACTACCGTATCTCCATGGTACACGGACAGATGAAGGCGAAGGACAAGGACGAGCAGATGCAGCGTTTTGTCGCTGGCGAAACGCAGATTCTGGTGGCGACTACGGTCATTGAGGTGGGAGTGAATGTGCCCAACGCCAGTGTGATGATTATAGAGAACGCCGAGCGTTTTGGTCTCAGCCAATTGCACCAATTGCGTGGTCGTGTGGGTCGGGGTGCGGAGCAGAGCTATTGTATATTGCTCACGCGCGTGGAGATGAGCAAGGACACGCGCCAGCGCATGGATATTATGGTGGCGACCAACGATGGCTTTCGTATTGCGGAGGCGGATTTGCAACTGCGTGGTCCAGGCGACTTAGAGGGTACGCAGCAGTCGGGCTTGCCGTTTGAGTTGCATATTGCCAGTTTGAGTACCGATGGCCAGTTGCTGGAGGTGGCACGCCGAGCAGCGATGGAGGTCTTGGATGCGGACCCATTGCTCGAACAATCCCACAACCGTATATACAAACAGCGACTCGATTATCTTCGAATCGCTGCTGGTAACTGGGGAGAAATCTCCTAAAAAGTAATAAACGGTAGCGATTGCATTCACTAAACACTTGCTCGTATGCGATCAATTACGGATTCATAACGGGTTCTTGACGGGTTTATAATAAGACATTACTATCCCATCCGTAGCACATCCGTAACCTATCGTTATCCCACTTGGTTTTCACCAAATATAGAATGAGGGAAGTGAGGGAGTGAGGGCATACATCCCTCACTCCCTCATCTCCCTCACATACAATTTTATTTGAAATAGAATAATAAGAATTCGCATAATCGGCTCAATACGAACCGATTATGCGGATTGTTGATTTTATGCATTACTCTTGCTACGAACTTCCACGAACTTTTTGCCCTTTATTCGTGAAATGTCCGTAGCGTGTTCGCGAATTACATCTCTTGTCCCATGACATTATAAATTTTTCCATCGCGAAGGATGAGCAATTGACCGCTGTGGATAGTCTTTTGTACATTAGCATTATCGTTCACTTCAATCTCCTCTACCGCAGTCAAAGTTTCTGTTGTAAACTCGCCAGAATGTGACTTGATAGTTTTGTTTGCGGCATTCTTAACATCAATGTTATATGCGTAATGCGTACCTGCTTCCAAACCTGTTACGGTGAAACGATAGCCATTGCCTGCTTGTTCGGCATATTGTGCTGGGTGATTATTGCCATCGCGTGATGGTGCAAAAGCGATATTGAGCAGTTGACCTTCCGCGTTGAAAGTAAGAGTGCAGAACACTTCATCGCCTTGCTTGATAACAATCGTATAAGTGTCCGCTCCTGTTTCTGTTGGCCATATGATAGTTACATCATTGGTGGAAGGGGTAACGACAACACCGTCTGTTGTTACATCTTCAGAATCAATACATTCGACGAATTTAAACTTGCCCCAAACAATATCTAGCATGTAATCTCGTTGGCTTTCACATGGAACATATAAATAGACATTGTAGTTAGCAAATGCAGAGTCATCTACAAATGGCGGATAAGTAGCATAGCAATAAACATCATATAAGCGAGTACATTCTGCAAATGCATTAGCAGCAATCTCTTCCACACCTGTGCCGAGACTAATCTTACCCAAGCGAACACATCCTTCGAAGGCAGAAGTGCCAATCGTCTTTAGACTATTAGGAATATTCACAGAGGTCAAACCAGAGCAACCAGAGAAAGCCTCTTCTCCAATGCTTGTCACGCTGTTTCCGATAGTCACAGAGGTCAAAGAAGAGCAATCATAGAAAGCTACACATCCAATGCTTGTCACGCTTTCACCGATAGTCACACTGGTCAAACCTGAGCAATTATAGAACACGCCGCTTTCAATGCTTGTCACGCTTTTTGGAATATTCACAGAGGTCAAATAGGGGCAATAAGAGAAAGCATACCATCCAATGATTGTCACGCTTTCACCAATAATCACAGAGGTTAAGCTAGAGCATTTATAGAAAGCATGATTTCCAATGCTTGTTACGCTGTTAGGGATAGTCACAGAGGTCAAATAGGGGCAATAAGAGAAAGCATACTCTCCAATGCTTGTCACGCTTTCACCGATAGTCACAGAGGTCAAACCAGAGCAACTAGAGAAAGCATACTCTCCAATGCTTGTCACGCTTTCTGGAATATTCACAGAGGTTAAGCTAGAGCATTCATAGAAAGCATAATTATTAATAGTGTCAACGCTGTTAGGAATTACCAAATCTTTTATTTCTTGGTCGTTTATATAGAAATTGTGTGAATAGGACATTGGATTTGCAGCATTGTCACCAAACTGAATACTGCACCAACTTGCAATATCACCAGTATAATTGGTTTTGGTTAATTTATAGCAATCATGGAAAGCCTCTTTTCCAATGCTTGTCACGCTATTAGGGATAGTCACAGAGATCAAAGAAGAGCAATCTTCGAAAGCATACTTTCCAATGCTTGTAATGCTATTAGGAATGGTTACGCTTGTAAGCTCTCTGCATTTATAAAATGCACTATCTTGTATGCTTACTACATTTAAAGTTCTTGATTGGTAAGTTATATTTGATGGTATGATAATTTCTCCACTATATTTTTTTTCTCCATAGGTAACTCCAACTGTTAAATCAGTAGAAGAAATAATGTTGTAATATATTCCATCTACTTCAAAATCATAGGCATTTGCTATTACGCTGCACAATAGCATCGCTATCGTTGTCAGCAAAAGTTTAATTGTTTTCATACTTATTGTTCTTTTAGCTCTTTTATCGTTTTGATTAATTCTTTTAGCACTTCTATTTTCACATGAGCAATCATTGTAAAGGCATTTGATTCTGGCTTTAGCCGATCGTACATAATCACATATTCCCCTTCTACAAAAATTTGGTTATGTGCAAAGGCGTTTCTAATATGGGAAAATAAACTCGAAAACACATTGTTTTTCTTGTTTACAAATACTATTGTATCTGTAATCTCTTCTTTGGCATATTTTCCATTGATTACTAAATGTTCTACATTATCAGTTTTTTGAATTTTAAACACTCCATTTATAACCTTATGGCTATGTATTAAACTTACTTGATTTGATTTTACAAATTGTACCCATTTTGGAGCTTTTGTGTTGTTACTTATGAGTTTCTCTTCTGTTTCACATAGAAGCAAAACATCATACAATGTTGTTAACAAGTCACCAAGTTGATTGGTTGATTTTCTGTTTTGAATTTGAATAATTGGCATCGTTCCTCCTTTTTTATAGTTTTTATAACATTATTTCCCGTGTAATATGAGTTTTATTCGCTCATAAAGTTCATTGGGACATTCCCCTTTGCATTGTGTTAGAATTTTCTCTTTTTTATAGTCAGGAATGTCTACGGGTAAAACATATTCCTCAAAATCTTGTTTACTTATTGTTCGATCATAATGATGAAGAATGGTGCCATCTTCAAAGAAGAAGTAATCATTGTCAAGGTTTGGTCCTTTCATAGACCGATAAACCCAAAGTGGAGTTTTTTTATTTTCCATAACGCATTCAGTTGCCTACCACTCTCCCTGCTTCGGCTTTAAAGTTAATACTATGGTTATGGATACAAAAAAAGACGTGGGAGAAACCTTCTTGCTTATCCCACCATATCAGGCCTTCGCATTGCCTTTCCATCGAGATAAGCAACTCAGCCAGCCCACGCCAATAGCGTATTATATAATGATATATGCGCTTTATCCTCACGGACACATTTACGCATATAGGTATAATACACCTAGCATGGACGCTTCGTTGCGGTATCTTCTGATGGATTCAAAGTTGCGAAGTTTGATATGATAGAAGATAGCGTTCAGAAAACGTCCTTTCTTATACTCAATAGCGCGATCCTTGCTGACACGAGGTTAGCGGTGAAGGGTACTATAGAGTATAGAATCCATATGTCTTGACCCTCCCATCCCTTCGGGCTGGTTGAATCAACTGCAAAATTACTACATTTTTTTGAACTGCGCAAGAAAAATCGTCTATTTCGCGATTTTTTTGTTTATTGAACGCGCCACAGGCGCTACAGTTTAGGGTTTAGAGAAAAAGAAAATGCCACTTATGCGATTTTTGCATAAATGGCATAGGAGAGGTACATGTTTGATGTTATTAGTTATAGCAATATTTCCCAATAACCACCTTTGTCAGGACCGATACGGCGAAGGATGCCTTTATCACGGAGTTTTTTTATGTTTTTTGCTACACTTCTACTTGTCATATTAAGTTCTTCCGCTATTTATAGGCAAGGAGTTGTGCCGTTGTTCTCTCGCTCGTCTCCCGTTCGTCGGTCGGTGGGATGAAGGAAAGTATAAGAGAGGTAAAAGAGAGTCAAATCTTAAAAAAAGCATTTTTGCTCCCCCCCGCGCCTACGCCTATCTCATATGAGACTGAGGACCCATTGGTGGGCGACCGCCACTCTCGTACATCTGCTGTTGCCATGCCGCAGCGCCTGTAGCTTTCAGCCCGCCCATGCGGTTGAGCTTGTAGGTGTAGGTCAGCATAAAGTATGTCGGCAAGGTATTGAATTTCTGGTAACTAACGCTGGTTTCATTCACCGTTTGTACGATATTCTTCTTGTCGTTCAAGAGGTCATATACCTTGAGAGTCAAGGTCGAATTAGCCCATGTCTTATCCAGCGAGAAGTTCCAAATCAACTCATTCACATCGGTCAATCCTTGATAGCCGTGGCGTGAGGTGTAGCTCACATCGGTGGCTATATTCCACGACTTTGGCAAATGGAATGTTACATCGCCCGTGATAATCCAGTCGCCTATATGGCTGATATTCTTCTTGTTGAGCGAGTTGTGGGTTAGCGAATAGATATTCGTATTCTTTACACCTATGTCCACTATCTTATGAGTAAAGCGGAGTGTCAAGTCACTACTCATGCGGAAGGTACCCGTCTTTGATGCATCACCCAAAGGCAATTGATCCGCAGCTATCAGTGCTGCAATCTCATCGGCATCCTGTTCGCGGAGTACATACGCCACGCGTTGGTTGTAGCTCACTGCCGTGCGCGAGTGGAACTGAAACATCTTGTTGCAGAATGGAGTATTGCTCATAAAGTGCGCCCCTACATACCACGGAATCATCTCCGAATTAACCGTCTGCATATAGCGTTTACCTGTCTTATCATAAATGGTATTATTGGTCAGCGCATCTTGCGTGAGGTTAGCATTCATGCCCACCATCATGCTGGAGAACTTCTCCTGATTGAACTTCGAATACATCGCAAAGATATTGTGGCTGAAAGCTGGGTTTAGTCCCAAGTTACCTACTGTCTCGTTCATCGCATCGGAGTTGTTACGCACGGGCTCCATCTGCTGGATAGTCGGCTGATTAACGCGCCCGCGATAGACGATACGGGCAAACTCCTTTTGTCCGAACTTATAGCGGAAACGCACATTTGGCGACCAGTTCCACCTATTATATAAGGTATCGCGCGCGAGGATACCGCCATAGTAGGTCTTGGAATAGGTCTGTGTAGCCAGCACACGCGCACCTGCTGTCAAGTCAATCTTCTCGCTCACCCAACGGTAGTTCAACTCCAGCTGCTCGGTGTACATATTGTTGCTGAGCGCGTTGGAATACACGCTGTCGTATTGATACGCTCCGTCCATCATGGAGTATTGGTCTTTCACCGAGTTGCGATTGCTACCCGACAGCGACAATACCGTTTCGATAAAATGATTCTTGCCATAAATTGGTTCCACAAACGATGTGCGTAGCGAGTAGCTAAAAGCATCGTTGGTTGAGAATGTATTTTGATCCACCAACGCAGCGTTTGTTCGGTAGTCAAACGCATAGGTAGTATCACTCTTCTCGGTATTCTTAAAGGTGAAGTTAGCTCGCATTGTCAGTGCGCGACCGGGTTTAGCAAACTTATGGTTGTAGGTTGCACGCATAGAGGCAGAAATCTCCTCTTGCAGACTCTTTTGATTTTGATAACCATCGTTGATGGTATCCTCTTCGCGCACATAGGTGTAGTCATTCGTCTGTGCATAGCGCGAGTTGGAGTAGCTGATTTGAGGGCGCAGAATAATCTTGTTCATCGAGTCAATCTGATATTCCATCTCCAAGCGCATTTGTGCATCCCATGCGCGTGTGATTTTGTTGGTAGAGTCTTGATCGATATAGGTTGCTTCCTCGCTATAACTCTCTTTCTGTGACTGCGTTCTCGTATCGTTTACCGAATGATTGATGGTCGCATCGCCACCCAAGAGAAGCTCTGTCTTATCATCTTTCTTCTCCAGCTGTCCTGTCAGGTCAATATTGGTGTTCACACCCAAGTTCTCCGAGGCGGTGATACCAGCATTTTGTCCGCCGAACCATCCGCGTCCGCGACGCGAACGAATCTCGTTGGTGTTGTTGGCACCGCCAATGATTGTGGTCTGGCTTTCGCCGAGGAGCAAGTTGGTGAAGATATTGGCATTATAGCGCGCATCATTCTCAACGAAGTGCTTCATACGCGCAGCATCCGTATCACCATAAGCAGAATTGCCATAGTCAAACCAACCACCATCATCCGTCACCATATCTGCGCCCAATGCACCCGAGTAGTTGCCAAATACACCTTTCTTGCGGTTTTTCTTCAGACTGAGATTGATGATTCGTTCTGTTTCATCGTCCTCAAAACCAGTTAGTTTAGCCATTTCGCTCTTCTCATCAATCACTTGTATCTTCTCAATCATATCGGCTGGGATATTCTTGGTGGCAGTCTGCACATCATCGCCAAAGAATTTCTTGCCATCGATGCGAACGCTCTTAATCTCTTCTCCGTTGATGGTCACATTACCTTCTTTATCCACTTCCACGCCATTCATTTTCTTGAGCAGTTCCTCTACGGTGGCGGTTTCGCTGACTTGGTATGCAGCGGTGTTGTATTCTATCGTATCGCCTTTGACGGTCATTTCAGCCGCACGCCCTTGTACGCTCACTTCAGCTAAGTGTTGCACTTGCTCTGTCAAACGGATAGTAGGCAAATCCAAATTTGCATTAGGCATTTTTACCTCTTTGATTGCCTCATTGAAACCCACTGAAGAGATAATTAACTTGTATTCACCTTGACGGATATTGTTCAGTATGAATATACCGTCATAGGTCGTTTGTGCGCCTTGTACGAGGGTGGAGTCGGTGCCTTGGGCGGTTGGGTGATAGGAGAATAGGCGTATGGTAGCCATCTCCACAGGTGCACCATCGATCTTAGAGAGGATCGTACCCGAAAGCGTGTGTTGCGCTTGCACGGTCATCGTTATAGCGATGAAGAATATAAATGATAATATCTTTTTCATTGCATTGTGGTTGTTTTCTTAATTAGTTGTTTTCTTAATTTACAGCACTATTCTTCAAAAATCATGCCAATCTGCCAACACCATTGCTGCCATGGCTTCCACTACGGGTACTGCCCGCACCGCCACGCACGCGTCATGCCTTCCTCTCACCTCTTGCCTTAGCGGGGTCCCCGAAAACGCTCGTGGCGTTTTGGGGTGCTCTTCGCCTCTCGCCTCTCGCCTTAATGTCTCCAGTGTCTTGCGATTCGACGCCGTGGGCTTAAACACGCAGCGGAACACGATAGGCGTTCCGTCACTGATACCGCCAGCTATACCGCCAGAGATCAGTCTTGTGTCCTCCGAGAGATACATCTCGCTGCCTTTCTTGTTCACGCCCTCGAACCCCGAACCGTACTCAAATCCTTTGCAGGCGTTGATACTCATCATCGCAAAGGCGAGGTGTGCTTGCAGTTTGTCGAAGATAGGTTCGCCTATGCCTATGGGCATACCTATGATACGGCATTCCACGATGCCGCCAATGCTATCGCCATCTTGTTGAATAGCAGCAATATATGCGGCAAACCGTTCGGCGTTGGTCTCTTCGCCCACTTGCACCAGTTTGGCTTCGATGTGTATATTTTTCTCGGCGAGTAGTTGTTTGGCTATGCTGCCTGCCACTACGCGTGCGGCTGTTTCTCTGGCAGACGCGCGACCTCCACCTCGGTGGTCGCGTATGCCATATTTCTCTTGATAAACGCGATCGGCGTGTCCTATTCGATAGGAGTGGCGTAGCCATTCATAGTCTTCGGGGCGTGCATCGTTATTGCGAATGATGAAGGCAATAGGTGTACCGAGTGTCACGCCGTCCATCACTCCGCTCAGCCATTCCACTTCATCCGCCTCGCGCAACGCACGAGGAGAAACCCCACCTTTCTCCTTTAACCTTTCACCTTTAACCTCATCGCCTTTCGCCTCTAAACTATAGGCGCAGCCGTCCTCTAAACTTGGCGCAACGCGTCCTGCCCTGCGGTCCAGCTCGTGCCGAATCATCTCCATGTCGATATGCAAACCCGCAGGCACACCGTCCAGCACACCGCCGATAGCCCGACCGTGTGATTCTCCGAAAGAGGTGAAACTAAACTTCTCGCCGAAGGTATTCATAAATCGCTGCAAAATTAGTATAATTTTTGTAAATATGCAAATTTTGTTTGCGTATATGTTTATTTTTAATACTTTTTGCACACAAATTGCATTTGCTGTTGGACACTACATAGAGTACATAGAGTTGCTATTTTTGCAAAATAAACGCCTCTTATTTGGAAATATGCAAAATATTTCGTACCTTTGCACGCTTTTTATGCACTAATAGAAAAACTAACGCTAAAAATACGACAAACAATAGTAATGATGAAAAAAGTACTCTTCCTACCAATGTTGGCACTGTCCTTGTCCCTGATGGCTGAACATATCGAACCTATCCCATTCGGCGATATGGAACAATGGGCAGTGCGATATATCAAAGAATCAAAACTCCTGGGTGGACAAACCAAAACGCTGTATTGTCTTGCTCCTACCGATACAATTCGCAAAAATGCACCTTATATCTTCGGGCAAAATGGCAACCCTTGGGCAACCAGCAATGCCTATGCCAATGTAGCAGGCATAGAGAAAGCGGCAGGCACTATGCAGCCCGAAGCGCGCGAAGACGGTGGAACATGCTGCCGACTCGATGTGGATATGCTGAGCGTTAAGGCATTCAAAATGATTGATATACAAGTACTTGTGTCGGGTACATTGTTTACAGGTCGTAACATTGAACCCATCACCACAGCTGCTGACCCATACCAGAATATCGACTTTGGTGTTCCATTCACAGAACGTCCGTCTGCGTTGATGTTTGACTATAAATGCGTAATAGAGCAAGAAGGTTGGTATTGGTATGCGAAAGGATTAGGAGCCCCTAAAAAACGCGAGTATGAGAACGGCGAGATTGATGAAGCCGAAGCATACATCTACTTGCAACACCGCTGGGAGGATGAGAAAGGCAAGATACATTCCATTCGCGTAGGAACGGGCTACGAACGATTCTCCCAAACGCAAGAGGAGTGGGTGAACGCACATCGCGTGCCTATCCACTATGGCGATATTACAGGCGAGCCATGGTACAAAGAGTACATGGGCTTCAAGGGCATCGAACGCGCTATGAATAGTCGCGGTAAAATTACACTCATTCAGGAAGAAGGATGGGACGCCACTCTGGAACCTACACACATGGTTATTGTGCTCACCTCTGGCAAGATGGAGGCATTCGAAGGGCACGAAGGCAACACACTCTGGGTGGATAATGTGTGCCTCGTATATGAAGACTAGTTGAAAGTCAAAATGTTTATAGTTAAAAGACTGGGATTATGAAAAAGATTTTACTCTGCATGGCAATCGCTCTTTCTTTACCTACCATTTGTATGGCAAAGAAAACCTTGGTGCTAATTGGTGACGCCAGCATGGCACCACATAGTATCGCGAATCCTGATGTGCGTGGTTGGGGCGAAATGCTTTCTAACGCTTTTACCGATAAGGTGGAGGTGGTCAATTTTGCTCAAGCGGGCGAGAGTACCCATACATTGGTAGAAAAACGACTCGTGAAGATTTTGGAGCAATGTAATTCGGGCGATTATGTGTTGTTGCAGCTTGGACAAAACGACTTGCGCGATGAGAATGGAAGTATGTACTATTCTATTGCAGAAATGACCACACAGTTGATGAGTGTTGTGGAGAAGATGCAGAAAAAACGATTGAAAGTTATTCTTTGCACCCCGTTAGCTCAACCTTATTACCAAAATGGACAACTCGTTGATCGCATGGGTGGGTATGCAGAAGTGATTCGTCGAGTGGCTCAAATCAAGAAAACATACTTGTTGGACTTGGAGCGTGTGAGCAAGGAATGGCTTAATGCAATCGGGCGTGAAAATGCTCAATTATTTTTCAAGAATATCTCTCAGGAGACCCAACGCCGTGAGTATTTATTGACGGAAAATGGTGCCACAGAAGTGAGCCGAATGGTAGCGAAAGAGATTCAGGCGCAAAAGATACCTTTCTTGAAAAATCAACTCGTATTGCCTCAATAAGGAATAAATGTTTGCCCTGTTGTCGTATATTGATTATTGCCTATTAGGGGCATTACTGCTGTTGCTCTTGTACCAGTGTTATTTCTATTTTCGGTATATGACAATTGCCAGTCGCAAACATCACAAGCATACTTCGTTGTTGGAGGACAGTGCTTGTCCGAAAGTGAGCGTTATTGTTTGTGCACGCAACGAACAGCAGAATTTGCAAGATTACTTGCATACTTTGCTCATGCAAGATTATCCTTGTTACGAGGTAATTGTAGTCAATGACGGTTCGGAGGATGACACACAAATTGTATTGGAGCGTTATGCGCTACAGTGCAAACAACTTTATACTACTTTTGTTCCGAAGGATGCGCGCGTAATCAGCAGCAAGAAGTTGGCACTCACTATTGGTGTGAAAGCAGCCAACTATGACTATTTGTTGCTTACCGATGCCGATTGCCGACCTCATTCGCGTCATTGGATACGCGAGATGATGAGTGGGTTTGCTAACGAGCAAACGGAAGTAGTGTTGGGGTATGGCGCCTACTTTGAGAAGAAAACACTTCTCAATAGTCTAATCTGTTACGATACGCTGTTTATTGGTTTGCAGTATATGGGAATGGCAAATGTGGGGTATCCTTATATGGGCGTAGGGCGTAATTTGGCATATAAGAGAGATACTTTCTTCAAGAATAGTGGTTTCCGCGGTATGTTGGGAGAGGTTGCGGGCGATGATGATCTCTTTGTAAATAAGGTGGCTAACAAGTCAAATACGGCTGTTGTTTGTTCGCCTGAGAGTATTACTTGGTCATCTCCCAAAACGACATGGAAGGAATGGATACATCAAAAAACTCGTCATTTGTCTGTCTCTCACCACTATAAGCAAACCAGCAAGATGCGTTTAGGCATTGAACCAATGACGCGTGGATTATTTTATGCGCTGTTGATTGCCACTGCGCTGTTTGGGGGTGGATTGGCAATAGGCATAGCTTATCTATTATGGTGGTTGCGGCTGGTGATGCAACTCTGTGTTATCAATACCGCTGCACATCGTTTGGGCGGACGACTCTTTGGCATAGAGATTGTGGCATATGATATTATACTCCCATTGGTTACACTGTGGTTGCTCTGTACTAAGCGCTTCCACAAACGACCCATATACTGGTAAATCCATCCTGTCTAACAGCGTAGCGGTTTAACATCTAATAATACAATGGTCTAACTTCTAAAACAAATACAATTATGGAAGAACAAAAACTCAACATCAACCTCTCTCCAGAGATGGCAGAAGGTACTTACAGCAATTTGGCAATCGTAGCACACTCATCATCGGAGTTTGTAGTGGATTTTGTGCGCATGATGCCTGGTCAGAAGAACGCAAATGTGCAATCGCGCATCATCATGACACCAGAGAATACCAAGAAACTCCTCTTCGCTCTCCAAGAGAATGTAGCGAAATACGAGAAGCAATTTGGTACAATCAAACTCAACGGCACACCAGCCCCAGGTAGTACTATTCCGATGTCCTTCGGCGGCGGTCAAGCCTAATCCCTGTCTTTAAACTATCACCTTTAAACTTTAAACTAAAAGTATGAAAAAGACTTTCCCTGCCAGCCAACTCATTATCAATGAGGATGGTAGCATATTCCATTTGCACATTCGCCCCGAACATCTGGCGGATAAAGTGATATTAGTCGGCGACCAAGGTCGCGTGAATATGGTGGCTTCGTTCTTCGACGAAGGCAGTATCGAGTGCGATATCCAAAGCCGTGAGTTCCATACCATTACGGGCAAATATCACGGCAAGCGCATCTCTTGTATCTCCACAGGTATCGGCACCGACAACTGCGATATTGTGCTAAACGAATTAGACGCTCTCTCCAACATCGATTTCGCTACTCGCACCGAGAAAGACGAGCATCGTTCCCTTGAAATCGTGCGTATCGGCACTTGCGGCGGCATGCAAGAGGACATCCCTCTCGGCACCTTCCTCGTGAGTGAGAAATCTATCGGTTGGGACGGCGTATTGGCTTTCTACGAAGGCCGTGATGAGATTGCCGACCTCGGCTTTGAGGATGCACTCGTGGACTTCATCCACTATCCTGCCAAAGCGGCGCGCCCTTATGTAGTGGCTGCTAACCCCGAATTGGTCAACCGCATTGCAGGCGATGACATGATGCGTGGTTGCACCATCGCTGCCAACGGTTTCTATGGCCCTCAAGGTCGCGTATTGCGTTGCGATTTGGCAGTGAAGGACATCAACGAACGTATCACAGACTTCCGCTACGAGGGACAACGCATCACCAACTACGAGATGGAAGGTAGTGCTATCGCAGGCCTCAGCTTGCTGATGGGACACAAAGCCATGACCGTCTGCTGTGTCATTGCTCAACGCAAAGTCGAAGCCGCTAACACCGACTACAAACCTCGTATCAAACAACTCGTACAAACCGTATTAGAGAGAATTTAATTTTGGCTTTAATGTCCCTAACGACTATAAAGTCCTTACCGCCCCAAAGTCATTAACTTCTCAAAATACCACTCAATCGCCATTTGTGTTTTCGAGCACAAGTGGCGTTTTTGTTTATCACTTATCACTCATAGTTTATAGATTTAAAAGGCGTTTTCTTAAGATTTCCCTCTCTTATACCTTTCCTCATTCCACCGACAGACAACCGAGAGAAGACCGACAGAACTCCGTCTCAATTCCCTGCCCACAAAAAGTGACTAAACCTGAAAAAGGTTGACTCGATTACTGATATATAATCTTAAAAAACGTACTTTTTTGACTCGTTTCCTGAAAAGGTTGACTGGAGTCCTAAAAAGGTTGACTCTTTGAAAGAGGATGCAAAGATACT
>JAZNRY010000110.1:0-6827 GCA_045590995.1 Paludibacteraceae bacterium
TACTGGTGGCGAAGGACAAGAGGTTATTCCTACACAAGAGGGCGAGTGGTATGTTTACACTCAAAACTGCGCTGAACTCAACATCATCTTCAAGAATGGTGCAGGTTGGACTGGCGATGCTAACCAAACTGTAGATATCACTGTTACTGAGAGTATATGTATTGAAATTACTGCGGGAGAAGGCAAAGCTACTTATACTATAGTTGATTGCCCTATAGATGGACCAACTACCGATAATGAGCAAGTTGTCATCAACAAAAAAGCTACCAAAATCGTTTACAACGGTCAAATTTGCATTATCCGCGATGGTGTGATGTTCAATATCCTTGGTCAAGTGATTAAGTGATTTTGCTAATACCTATTCCCCTCCTTTTTAGGGTAGGGGGTAGGTTTTACCTAAAAATGGTGTGTCAGTAATGGCACACCATTTTCTTTTTCGCCATTTTTGGGGATTGCCCAAATGGGCAAAAAGAAGTACCTTTGCAGCCGATTTCGAATAACGAAAAAGTCTGTTCAATTATTAACTGTATATTAGTGATAAGTTAGTGATAAATTAGTGATAAGTTAGTTATTCGAATCACATCGTTACCGAATTTTAAGCAAATACAAACCGAATATGAACAAAAAAATTCTTATTTTCTTTTTACTCTTTGCTGGTCTTTTGTCCAGCAACTCTCTAATGTTGGCACAACACCATCATCACCATCACAACAAGATGTCCGACGCCCATATCGCAGGACATGTGTTAGATGCTCATACTGGCGAGCATCTTTCTTTTGTTAATGTACAGGTCAAAGGCACTGCCCTCGGTTGCCTTACCGATGAATCGGGACACTTCTACCTCAAGAACCTCCCCGAGGGCGACCTCACTATTGTCTTCTCCATGATTGGCTATGAGACCGTAGAGCGCTCTCTCCGTTTGAAACGCGACACGCTTATCGAGATGAATGTGGAGATTGCAGAAACATCCTTTATGATTGACAATGTGGTCGTTACTGCCAATAAGTACGAAACCAAACAAAAGGAAGTGGCAACCATTGTCAATGTCATCCCTCCTCTTATCATCGAGTCCACTACTTCCAATACGATGGCAGATGTGCTCAATTTCCAAACGGGCTTGCGCGTCGAGGAGACATGCTCCAACTGCGGTGTGCCACAAATTCGTATCAACGGTCTAGAAGGACAATACACCCAAATCCTCATGGACTCCCGTCCTATCTTCTCTTCGTTGGCTTCGGTCTATGGCTTGGAGCAAATGCCTGCGGGTATGGTGGATCGCATCGAGGTCATTCGTGGTGGCGGTAGCGCGCTCTATGGTGCCAACGCCATCGCGGGCGTAGTGAACATCATCACCAAAGAGCCTTCACGCAATTTCTTCAATGTCAATCATACCACTGCTTTCACGCAAAGTGGCACCTACGATATCAACACCGCTATGAATGCCAGTGTCGTGTCGGAGAACCAAAAGGCAGGTATCTTCCTCTTTGGCGTGCAGCGCAACCGCGAGCAATACGACCGCGACAAAGATGGCTATTCTGACATCCCATTACTCAATACCACCACCGCAGGTTTTCGCTCGTTTTTCAAGACTTCCGACTATTCCAAACTGACGGCCGAGTACCACCATACCACCGAGTATCGTCGTGGCGGATATGGCATTGATAGCGTACAACCACATGAGTCGCCTCTCTGCGAACAACTGCGACACAATATCGATGCCGCAACCCTCAAATGGGATATGTTCACTGCTGACAACAAACACTTCTTGAGTGTATATAGCAGTTTCCAACATATCGGTCGCAATAGTTATTTCGGCACCAACTACAACCCTAATGCCTATGGCAAATCCACGGATATTGTGTCGGTTACGGGCGCGCAATATCGTTTCTCTTATCCATGTGGTCTGATGAATGCTGACCTCAGCGCGGGTGCCGAGTATTCGTATAACCAACTCCGCGACCAGATTCTTGGCTATGACCGCAACACCCTCCAACGCGTACATCTCGGAGGAGGATATGTCCAAAATGAATGGAAGAACAAACAGTGGTCCATTCTCGTAGGAGGTCGTTTGGAGCAGCACTCTTTGCTGGAGAAACCTGTCTTCTCCCCTCGCGCGAATGTGCGCTATACCCCTATTGATCCGATTATTTTGCGCCTGAGCTATGCCAGCGGATACCGCGCACCACAAATCTACGAAGAGGACCTCCATGTAGGTGCAGTAGGTGGCGAAGTATCGCTCATCTCCTTAGACGAAAACCTACGCCCCGAATACAGCCACTCCGTCAGCGGAAGCATCGACATGTACAAACGCTTTGGCAAATGGGATCTCAACCTTACCCTTGAAGGATTCTTCACCCAACTCAACGATGTCTTCACACTCGTAGAGAACGGACATGACGCACAGGGCAACCTACTCTTGACGCGCACTAACGCGAGCGGCGCACGCGTTGCGGGACTGAATGTAGAAGCCAAAGTGGGCTTCGGTCACTTGCTCACTTTCCAAGCGGGTTATACCTACAATCATAGCCGTTATATCGAACCCGAACAATGGAGCGAGAATCCCAATATCGCCCCTCAACGCCGCATGTTCCGTACACCAGACCACTATGGCTACTTCCTCTGCAATATTGAGCCGTTCAAGCATTTCCACATTGTCACCAACGGCAAGGTCACTGGCAGTATGCTCGTGCAGCACTTTGCGGGCTATGTGCCAGAAGATGAAGAGGTAGAAACACCCGTATTCTTCGAGTGGGATGTGAAACTCTGCTACGATATTCCTCTCTATAAGCACTATACCTTGGAAGTCAACGCAGGCGTTAAGAACCTGCTCGACCATTTCCAACGCGACATCGACCAAGGCATGGACCGCGATGCGGGTTATGTATATGGTCCTGCTGCTCCGCGCACCTTCTTCGCAGGCATCAATATCAAAATATAATTCCACACCTACCATACAACAAAAAACCGCCTAACAACTTGTTAGACGGTTTTTATATTTTTCGTAACCCGCAGATTACTCTGCCACTTCTGCTACTGGCGCTTCTGGGCATTGAGCCTTGCAGCAAGAATCAGCTTTTTGGCATGGTTTTGCCTCTGGGCACTCTGCTTTGCAGCAAGAATCTTTCTTTTCGCACTCTGCTTTTTGGCAGCACTCTACAGCTGCTTTCTCACAGCATTTACCTTCGTGGCATTTAGCCTTTTTGCAGCAACCCATAGCGCACAGGGCTACAGCAGCAATCAATAAAATCTTCTTCATAACACTTAAAAAATTTAATAGTTAAAAAAGTTTCAATAGTTAAATTCTACCTTCAATGAGCAAAATTCATGCAAAAGTAACATTATTTTTGCATATACGCAAAAAAAAGTGTAACTTTGCAGCAAAATTGTATAGTTTTATCAAAATTCTATATCCTAATCCTAAATACAACCTGTAAATAAAGACGACGATGGTAAAAAAGAAAGAAACCACTTCCCGTTGGAAAATCATAATGATTAATTTGCTTATTGCTCTTCTTCTTGCAGCAGTAGCGATTGTGATTTTGATATTCGGATTGCGCAGTTACACACAACATGGCGTAGAAATAGAAGTACCCGACATTACGCAACTCTATTTAGAAGAAGCTAAAATCACATTGGAAGCAGAGGGGCTACATATTGAGGTCATAGACTCTACCTACTCTACCAAGGTTCCGCTTGGTACTATCGTGGAACAAACGCCTGCTGCAGGCAGCAAAGTGAAAAACGGACGCACTATATATGTGATTCAAAATGCACAAATGCGCCGCCCTGTCTTTTTGCCCGAGCTCAGGGACATGAGTCTGCGCCAAGCACAAGCCACTTTAGCCACCATTGGGTTGCAAATAGATAGCATTGTCTATGAACCCTCCACATACCGCGATATTGTATTAGACATTCGCAAAGACGACATGCCTTTGGATGCAGGAACGCGATTGGAAGAAGGTTGTGCGATATACCTCATAGTAGGCAAAGGTAAAGGAACAGAAGATGTGGCTATACCTAATGTCGTCGGACGACCATTGGACGAAGCTCGTTCGTGGTTGCTCTCGCACGCATTAACCGTAGGATTGGTGCAATACGATATTCCTCCCACTGAAGAAAACAAACTCAACTATATCGTCTATTCACAAGAACCTGCCAGTGGCACGATTGTTGTAGAAGGTACAAGTGTAAACCTCAAGTTATCAATGGATATTGAGAAAACTGTCACCGCTGACAACGAGCAAGACGAGGAGGAGTTTTTCTAATTTACTACTTGACAATTTACCATGTACAATTTGGATACAGAGTTAGACATTGAACCCCAAGAGGTATGGGAGCGCTGGCGCACGGAGGTGGACAAAGGTCAGACGCCGCAGCGCATCGACAAGTACTTGGCAGAGCATATGACAGGCACTTCGCGCAACCGTATCCAGAACGCAGCCGACGCAGGCAATATCTGGGTCAATGGCAAACCCGTCAGCAGCAACTACAAGGTCAAACCCTTCGATATTATCCAAATCCTGCTCGACCACGAGCCACATGATTATACCATTCACCCCGAGGATATTCCTCTTGAAATCATCTACGAGGACGATGATGTACTCGTCATCAACAAACCCGCAGGTATGGTCGTTCACCCTGGTCACGGCAACTACGAACACACCCTGCTCAACGCTCTGGCGTGGCATTTCCTCGACAAACTGGACATCAACGACCCCAATATCGGTCTCGTTCACCGCATCGACAAGGACACCAGCGGACTGCTGCTCATCGCCAAGACCCCCGAGGCAAAAACGCACCTCGGCAAGCAGTTCTTCGACCACACCACCGAGCGCACCTACAACGCCCTCGTCTGGGGTACCTTCACCGAAGACAGCGGCACGATTGAAGGCGCTCTCGCACGCGACAACCGCGACCGCACCATCTACCGCGTATGGGATCTGGAGGAGAACCCCAACGCCAAAGAGGCCATCACCCATTGGCGCGTCTTGGAGCGTTTCCCATATGTCACCCTCGTGGAGTGTCGCTTGGAGACGGGGCGCACGCACCAGATACGCGTACACATGAAGACCATCGGTCACCCACTCTTTGCCGATGAGAAATATGGTGGCATGGAGGTGCTCAAAGGTCTGCGCACGCAGAAATATAAGCAGTATATCCAAAACTGCTTTGCCCTCTGTCCACGACAAGTCCTGCATGCCAAGACACTGGGTTTCACCCACCCCCGAACGGGAGAAAGAATGCACTTTGATAGCCCTTGGGCTGAAGATATGTTAAACCTAATAAACAAATGGAGAAACTATGAACCGAATACTTTGGGCGGACGATGAGATTCATCTGCTGAAGCCCTACATCATTTACCTACAAGAGAAAGGGTACCATGTTACCCCAGTCAACAACGGACAAGATGCTATCGATGCTTGCCGCGAGGAGCAGTTTGATATTGTTTTCTTGGATGAGAACATGCCTGGTCTGTCGGGTCTGGAAGCATTGCAAGAGATCAAAGAGGCACACCCCACCCTGCCTGTGGTGATGATCACCAAGTCCGAAGAAGAGCACATCATGGAGCAAGCCATCGGTCAGAAGATTGCCGATTACCTCATCAAGCCCGTCAATCCCAGCCAAATTCTGCTGTGCCTCAAGAAACATATCCACCAGCGCGAGATTGTAGAGGAGCACACCAACACCACCTACCGTCAGGAGTTCTCCGACATCACCTATATGATTGATACCGCCAACACCATCGAGGAGTGGATGGCGATTGAGCGTACCCTCACCCGCTGGGAACTGGAGTTAGAGAAGGTGGACTCCGCCATGCACGACATGCTACGCATGCAACGCACCGAAGCCAACAAAGCATTTGCCAAGTTCATCGCTAAGAACTACGAGAACTGGTGGGCTAACCCTGCCACACGCCCTACCATGTCGCAAGATGTGATGAAGAAATATATCTTCCCACTCCTCGACGAGGGCGAAAAGGTGTTCTTCGTGGTGATTGACAACTTCCGCTACGACCAATGGAAGATTATCCAACCCCTTCTTTCCGAGTGGTTTACCGTCAAGGAGGAACAGATGTACACCTCTATGCTCCCTACTGCCACGCAGTATGCGCGCAATGCTATTTTCTCGGGACTCAGTCCCTTGCAGATACAAGAGATGTACCCTCACCTATGGATCGACGAGGACGAGGAGGAGAGCAAGAACAACAACGAGAAAGACCTCATTCAGACCCAACTTGACCGTTTCCGCAAACGCTACACCTACTCCTATTTCAAGGTCAACGAGAGCGACTTCTGCGAGAAGATTACCCGTCAGTTCAAGGGCTTGCAGACACCACTCAATGTGGTGGTACTCAACTTCATCGACATGCTCTCCCACTCACGCACCGAGAGCAAGATGATGCGCGAACTCGCCAACGACGAAGCAGCCTACCGCAGTCTCACACTCAGTTGGCTACGCCACTCGCCTACAGCGGAGATGTTCCGTCGTATTGCTTCCTTGGGCTACAAAGTCGTACTCACCACCGACCACGGCACCACGCGTGTGACCAATGCGGTGCAGATCATCGGCGACAAGAACACCAATACCAACCTGCGCTACAAAGTCGGCAAAGCACTCAACTGCCAGTCTAAGAACTGCTTTGAGATCACCCGTCCAAAGCAAGTAGGTCTGCCTTGTCCGAATGTCAGCAGCAGTTATGTCTTCTGCACGGGAGAGGACTTCTTTGCGTACCCCAACAACTTCAACCACTACGCACAATTCTATCGCGACACCTTCCAGCACGGAGGAATATCCTTGGAGGAGATGCTCGTGCCAATCGTAACACT